>JAVBLJ010000055.1:0-10957 GCA_031553615.1 Eubacteriales bacterium | reverse complement strand
GCCAATAAGCCAGCGAGAGATTTTTACGTTCGGCTAGGAGTCCGAAGGAGGCGTAGCCAGCAGCTACGCTGACCGAGGCACGACAACGCCGATCGGATAAAGATCCGCTGGATTGTGGCAAAACGTTGTTGGAATGGGTATTACGCTCGTATCGTGCCTGATTCGAAAAAGGGCCGGCGTTTGCCAGCCCTTTATGGGCGTCGATTATCCCTCGCGCGCCGCGATCATTTCCTTCACCTTCATCAGCCGGGTGAGCGCACCGCGCTCATTCTCTTCTAGCTTCATGGTGATGCGGCGGATGTTGTGCTCCAGGTCGGGGATCATCACGTACTCCAGCGCGTTGACGCGGCGGCGGGTCTTTTCGATCTCGTCAGCCAGCAGATTGCACGTCTTTTCGATTTCGGCAAGGCGCACCAGCCGGGGCAAAAGCTCCGCCATGTTGGCAATCGCGCCGTCGAGCTGCGCCGAGGTGGCAACCAGGCCGTAGGGCAGCACGGTCTCGTGCATGGAGCCCTCGTCCACGGTCAACACCGGCACGTCCACCGACATGATGTTGCGGCTATCCAGCGTGAGCGTCACCGAGCGCGCCGGGTAAAGCACCGCTTCCTCCAGCGCCTCGGGCTCCATCACCGCGCGGGCCAATGCGAATTCTCCCAGCGCAAGCGAAAGCTCGCGCTCCACATCGATGCGCAGGCGCTGGTTCTCCTTGATGAGCGCAATGAAGCGGCGAACCATCTCGTCACGCTTGTCCTTGAGCAGCTTGTGTCCGCGACGCGCCGTCACCAACCTGCGCTTGATGCGGGTGAGCTCCATGCGCGTTGGGTTGACCTGCGTAAACGCCATGGCTTACCCCTCCACTTTCGCTTCGGTGGGCAAATACTTATCGAGCATAGCGTCGCGAATACGCTTGTGCTCACTGCGCGGCAGCATGGCCAGCAGCTTCCAGCCCAATTGCAGCGTATCTTCGATGCTGCGGTTGGTGCCATAGCCTTGCGAAATGTAGGTGCGCTCGAAGGCATCGGCAAAGGCGGCGTACTGCTTATCCACGTCGCTCAGCGCGGCGTCGCCCAGAATAACGGCCAGCTCCTTGGCATCCTTGCCGCGCGAGTAGGCGGCGAACAGCTGGTTCATGGTCGGCGCGTGATCCTCGCGGGTCTTGCCGTCGCCAATGCCCTTATCTTTGAGGCGCGAAAGCGAGGGCAGCACGTCGATGGGCGGCTCCACGCCCTTGCGGTACAGCTCGCGGCTCAGAATAATCTGGCCCTCGGTGATGTAGCCGGTCAGGTCGGGGATCGGGTGGGTCTTGTCGTCCTCGGGCATGGAAAGGATCGGAATCTGGGTGATCGAGCCCTTCTTGCCGCGCACACGGCCCGCGCGCTCGTACATGGTGGCAAGGTCGGTGTACAGGTAACCCGGGTAGCCGCGTCGGCCCGGCACTTCCTTGCGCGCCGCCGACACCTCGCGCAGAGCGTCGGCGTAGTTGGTGATGTCGGTCAGGATGACCAGCACATGCATGTCCTTTTCGTAGGCCAGATACTCGGCAGCGGTGAGCGCCATGCGCGGGGTGGCGATGCGCTCCACGGCTGGATCGTTGGCCAAGTTCATGAACAGCACGGCGCGGTCGATCGCGCCGGTGCGGCGGAAGTCGCTGATAAAGAACTCCGCCTCTTCAAACGTGATGCCGACTGCGGCAAACACCACGGCAAAGGGCGTATCGGTGCCCAGCACGCGCGCCTGGCGGGCGATCTGGGTCGCGAGCTGCGCGTGCGGCAGGCCGGAGCCGGAGAACACGGGCAGCTTTTGGCCGCGCACCAGCGTGTTCAGGCCGTCGATGGCCGAAACGCCGGTCTGGATAAACTCGGAAGGATAATCGCGCGCGGCCGGGTTGAGCGGTTCGCCGTTGATATCCATGCGCTTTTCGGGAATCAGCTCGGGCCCGCCATCCTTGGGGCGGCCCAGGCCATCGAACACGCGGCCCAGCATATCCATGGAAACCGCCAGCTCGATGCTGCGGCCCAGGAAGCGCGCCTTCGCGTTGTCGATGCGCAGGCCGTGGGAGCTCTCAAAAAGCTGCACCAGCGCCTTGTCGCCGTTGACTTCGAGCACTTTGCCGTTGCGGATTTCGCCGTTAGCCTGCTCGATTTCCACCAGCTCATTGTAGGTGACGCCAGCCACGCCTTCCACCAGCATCAGCGGGCCGACCACTTCGCGGATGGTCTTGTACTCTTTGAACATGGTCTAGCGCCCCCCTTCCTGCATGTCGTCGATCAGCGCCGCCGATTGCGCCACCAGATCGGTTTCGATCTGCTCAAAACGCTTGAGCTCATCCTCGGGAATGTACTTGGCGCGGCCAATGGCTTCGCGCACCGGCATGGAGAGCACCGCCGAAAGGTTGGCCCCCGCATCCAGCGCAGCCATACCGCGCGTTTGGTAGGCCAGGATCAGGCGCAACATACGGTACTGCTTCTCCAGCGAGGTGTAGGTGTCGATTTCGTCGAACGCGTTCTGGTGCAGGTAATCCTCGCGGATTGAACGGGAAACCTCCAGCGTCAGGCGGTCGCGCCAGGAAAGCGCATCGATGCCCACCAGGCGGACGATCTCTTCGAGCTCGGCTTCCTCCTGCAAAAGGCGCATCGCGTTGCCGCGCAGCGCCACCCAATCGGGCGCGACGGTATCGTTGAACCAGCGACCCAGCGTCTCGATGTAGAGCGAATAGGATTGCAGCCAGTCGATGGCCGGGAAGTGGCGCTTGTAGGCCAGCGAGGCCGAAAGGCCCCAGAACACCTTAACGATGCGCAGCGTGGCCTGGGAAACCGGCTCCGAGATATCGCCGCCGGGGGGGGAAACCGCGCCGATGGCCGAAATGGTGCCCATGCGGCCCTCGGAACCCAGGCAACGCACCTGACCAGCGCGCTCGTAGAATTCCGCGATGCGCGAGCCCAGGTAGGCCGGGTAGCCCTCCTCGCCGGGCATCTCTTCCAAGCGGCCCGACATCTCGCGCAGCGCCTCGGCCCAGCGCGAGGTGGAATCGGCCATGATGGCGACCTTGTAGCCCATGTCGCGGTAATACTCAGCGATGGTGATGCCGGTATAGATGGAAGCTTCGCGTGCGGCCACCGGCATATCGGAGGTGTTGGCGATCAGCACGGTGCGCTTCATCAGCGATTCACCGGTGCGCGGATCGTGCAGCTCCGGGAACTCCATCAGCACGTCTGTCATCTCGTTGCCGCGCTCGCCGCAGCCCACGTACACGATGATGTCGGCATCGGCCCATTTCGCGAGCTGGTGCTGCACCACGGTCTTGCCCGAGCCGAAGGGGCCAGGCACTGCGGCCACGCCGCCGCTCGCCACCGGGAAGAAGGTATCGATGACGCGCTGCCCGGTGACCATGGGCGCGCTGGGCGAAAGCTTTTCGAAGTAGGGGCGACCACGGCGGACGGGCCAGCGCTGCATCATGGTCAGCTCGGCCGCGGTGCCGTCGGCCTGCTCCAGCTTGCACACCACGTCGGTTACGGTGGCAGCACCCTCGTGTATCCACTTGACCTTGCCCGAGATGCCGTACGGCACCAGGATGCGGTGTTCGACCACCGCCGATTCCTGCACCGTGCCCAGCACGTCGCCCGCCACCACGCTATCGCCCACCACGGCGCGGGGCAGGAAGCCCCATTGCTTTTTGCGATCGAGCGCGGGCACGTCGATGCCGCGCGTGATGCGATCGCCCGCCAGCGCGCGAATCTCGGTCAACGGGCGCTGTATGCCATCAAAAATCGATTCGATGAGGCCGGGTCCGAGTTCAACCGAAAGCGGCGTTCCAGTGCTTTCCACCGGCTCACCCGGGCCAAGGCCGGACGTCTCCTCGTATACCTGGATCGACGCCCGGTCGCCCCGCAGTTCGATGATCTCGCCCACCAACCGCTTGGAGGAGACGCGAACCACGTCGTACATGCGGGCATCGGCCATATTGTCCGCAACGATCAACGGTCCGGCGACCTTGACGATGTTCCCTTGCGGCATGTTGGTTTACCCCTCTTTCTCGAATAGTATGTCGGCGCCGATGGCCTTCTCCGCGTTGGCCCTCAATTGGCGCATGCCCAGGCCGGTGTTGCCCCGGCTGCCCGGAATCGGTATGATGGCGGGCGTGGGCTCGGCCTGGTAACGCGAGAGCGTTTCCGGGATTTGCGCGGCGGCGTTTTCGGTGATGAATATAACCGCCACCTCCTCCTTGGCCAGCCGGTTCACGGCGCGGGCCGTGTCCTCGGCGCGTTCGGTGGGCAGCACGGTCATGCCCATGGCCTTGAAGGCCAGCACGGCATCACGTTCCCCCACCACAGCCATCTTGGCTTGCTTAGTCATACAGCTCACGCAACCTTTCCCGGATCGCGTCGGCGGAGAAGCCGTTGAGCTTGCCCGCCATCACCAGCCGCACTGCGGCGGCCTCGCGTTCCTGCGAAAGCAGGTATCCGATAATGGTTTCGATGCGGTCGGCGCTCGAGCGATAGGGCTTGAACAGCGACAGCAGGTAATCGTCCATCGCGCGCTCTAGCCCGGGCAGCGCGCCTGTCTTGGCCAGGGCACCCTGCGCCTCCCCCACCACACGCCGCCCGTAGGCGGTCAGCAGCCGGGGCAGGTTGCCTTCGTTGGCAAAGGCCTCGATCCACTTCGCGGCGGCAATGCTTCCGCCCTCGATGAGCAGCGGCGAAAGGAAGCCCGCCGCGCGGCCCATCGCGCGCACACGCAGCACGATGATCGCGTTCGTAAGGTCGACCCGTGCGGTAAAGTACTGGCGGATCACCTTGGATGAAACGCGCCCCAACCGCTCGAATATCGTGGAAAACATCGCCCGGTCCAGCGTCACGTCGATATCCATCGGATCC
The DNA here is from genome assembly GCA_031553615.1 of Eubacteriales bacterium. GTDB lineage: Bacteria > Bacillota > Clostridia > Christensenellales > Aristaeellaceae > WQXF01. The sequence continues at coordinate 6,083 of JAVBLJ010000055.1, read as the reverse complement.
TCGCGCACGGCCAAACGCTTTTCCAGCGCGGCCAGCGGCTCGGCGATGGTATCGGGCAAGTTCGAATACCTGCCGTCGGCTACCGCATGCCGCAGCGCGTCGATGCTCCAAAGGCCGCAGGGCGAAAGGTAGGCGGCTTCCTGCTTCAGGCAGCGCGCCTTGAGCAGCATCTTGAGGTTGTGAATATCGTAGCGCAGCAGGAAACAATCGGTGATGTTCGTATCAGGCGAGACCTCGCGCACGAAAGCGCAGGCCTGCCGCACGTGCTCACCGGCCAGGAGCTCGTAATCGGCCCCCTTGTCTCCATTTCCCCAACCAAACTCCTGGAGCGCATTGAGCGCTTCCTGCGGCTGCTGCGCGGCCAGCAAGCGATCCAGCTTGGCGGCATCCAAATGTTCGCGGCGCATTACGCTAATGCGCGCAACGGCATAGCCTACGCTTCCCTGTGGCAAGCGCAACCCTCCTTTTTGTTAGCCGGTATCCGGCCCCTACGCTCCGCTTACGCGAACAGCGCGGCGGCCACCTCGGCCTCCAATCCGGCGCGGCGCGTGCGCAGCACGGATTCGTACGAACAATTGATCTCCATGCCGCTCTGCCACAGCACGAACCCGCCCTGCATAGCGCGGTGATCCGAGGAGAGCGTCAGCTTGCCCGGCTTGCCGGCCTTCGCCAGCGCCGCGTTTGCCTGCGCCAGGAAATCAGCATCGAACAGTGTAGCGTCCTTTTCGTCGATGATCAGCTGCTCTTCCCCCCGCGCCGCTTCTAACAGCAGCGCGATGTGGAAGCGGCGGGCCTGATCCGGTTTCATGGCGCGCATAGTTCCCAGCGCCTGCGCAAAGGCTTGGTCGATCAGCTCGCGCTTGATCGTCAGCGTTTCCTTGCGCGATTCGAGCGCGGCCATGCGCATCATGCGATCGTGCAACTCCCCGGCCTCCGCTTTGGCCTGGTTCAGCACGGTCTCTTTCTCGCGCGCAAGCTCGGTTTCGGCCTGCGTTTTCGTCTGCGCGGCTTTTTCGCGCGCAGCAGAAAGCGCCTGCGTCACAAACTGCGCAGCGTCGTCCTGTATCCTTTGAAGGATGGCATCGATGTTCATGTCTGCGCCTCCAGTGCCATGGTTTGTATTTGCCTAGCTTGCGGCATTAAAACGCGAACCACACGAGCAGGAAGGAAGCGAGCAGCGCCAAGACCGCGTAGGTCTCGACCAAGACTGTCATGGTGATGCCCTTACCGGACTGATCGGGGCGGCGGCCCACCATGTTGATGGCCGAAGCGGCGACCTTGCCTTGGAAGTATGCCGAAACCAGCGCCACGATGGCAAGCGGCAGGCAGCCGATGAACACGCGCATGCCCTGATCCAGGGTGAGCGCCATCATGGTGCCGCTGATGAACTGGGTCTTGACCAGCACGATGACGCCGATCAGGAAGCCATAAATACCCTGCGTACCGGGCAGAAGCTGCAGAACCAGCACCTTCGAGAACACGTCGGGATCTTCCGCAGTCGCGCCCGCAGCGGCGTCGCCCGCGATCTTTACGCCCCAAGCGGAACCGATACCACCAAGGAATACCGCCAACGCAGCACCGACAAGCGCCAAAATCTGACCGATTTCCATTTGTAAGTCCTCCTTGTTGTCAAGTGATACTTTTTGTTTATCCCAACGCGCTGTGCGCGTCCAAGACCTAACGAAATGCCCGCCATAGGTTTACATCTCCTGCTCGTTCAGGCGCACGTAGCGCGTCTGATCGTCCAGGGGCCGGAACGGATCGCCGCCATCCTCGTAGAACTTGCTAAAGAACTCGATATACTGCAAGCGGCACGCGTGCACGTAGGCGCCCAGCGCGTTGATGGCCAGGTTAAACACGTGGCCACCCACCAATATCAGCCCGCCGATCAGCCAACGGATCAGGTTGAAGCGGCTGCCGATGGCCATCATCGCCAGCATGTTGATGACCATGCCGATGACGCCGGTCGCCAGGCCCATGCCGAACAGGCGCGCGTAGCTCAGTAGATCGCTCAGCCAGCTGGTGATGCCGTAGAGCGAGCCCAGGCCACCCAGCACCCGTTTGAGTGGATTTTTCTCGCCACGCTTGGTAAACAGCAGCACGCCCAACATGCCGACCAACGCCATCCACTGCCCGATCTTAGCTGTCGCGGGCAGCAGCAGCATGCCCACCCCGGCCACCAGAATCATCCAGCAGCCCTGATCCACCAAGCCCGCAAGCCAGTCACCGCGCTTGATGTTCTTGTACATGCCGATACCCGCGCCCACGAACAGATGCACCGCGCCGATGCCCAGGCAAAGCCCCATCATTTCCAAGGGCTGCGTCATGGGGTTGATCAGCATCGGCTTTACGCTCGCGCCAAACCAGGTATCGAACATCGCACCCCAGAAAACCGTAGCCACCGCGCCGATGCCGATGACCCACATCATCTTGCGCATGCCGCCCTGCGGCTTGAGGAAGTGCAGCGCCAGCGGAATCAGTATCGCCATGATGAGGCCATACCCCGCGTCGGACACCATCATGCCAAAGAAGCAGGCGAAGAACGGAGCCATAATGAAGGTGGGATCGACGCCGCGCGGGTCGGGCATGGAGAAATTCGAAATGACGGCCTCAAAGGGCTCGGCCAGCCTGCGGTTGCGCAGTGCCGTCGGCGGCTTTTCGTCGTCGGTCGGGTCCTCGCTCTGCAGCGCGCAGGAGGGCGAGGTTTCGCGCAGTCTGGCCTCGACATCGGCCACCCGCTCCGCAGGCACCCAGGCCTGCAGCAGGAAGGTTTGCGCGGTGGTGGCAAAATGTTCGGCGGCGCGCACCCGCGAGCGCTCGGCATCGAACAGATCATGCAGCGCCTTGAGCCCGTCCACATGCGCGGCCAGCGCGCTGCGTTGCGCTTCGATGGCCTGTTGATCGGCCAGAAGCTCGGCCTTCTCCGCATCCAGCGCATCCAGCTTCTCCGCCACCGTTCCGCGCGCCTCGCCGAAGGTTACCTGCGCCGCTTCATGCGTGCGCAGCAGGGCTTCAAGCTCCGTCCGCACGCTGCGATGGCAAACCGCCAGCACGTATGCGCTGGTGCGGTCCTGCGAGACCACGGCGATCTCCGCCGCCAACCCCTGCTCCGCAATCGCCGCGGTTAGGGCTTCCCATTGTTTGGCGGGCAAGGTCGCCAGCCACGTCTCGGTGGCGCGGGTGGCGCCGATGCGCTCCAGCGGCACATCCAACCCTGCCCAGGGCAAAAACTGCTCCCGCGCGGCTTGAATGCGCGCATCGCGGGTGCGCAGCTCGCCCATGCGGCGCTCACAACGCTCTGCCTCGTACACCACCTCAAGCAGCGCATCCTTTTGGGCAAGCACTTCCTGGGCCTTGGCCGTATCCACCTCGGGCTTAGGCGCAAAGCTGGCCAGCATGCCACCGCTTTTGCCCGCGTACCGCCCCAAATCCTTGATCGCCCACGCGATGCGGCTCATGGATTCATCGAGCTTCTCGGCTTGGCGCAAATCGCTGTGCACGCGGGCGCGCACGCCCTCGTCCGCAGGCGGAATGATCTGTGCGCACCGCAGCTTTTGCAGCGCACGCAGCACCTTGCCCTTGTCCGCCGACACGGCCATCACCGTGAGCTTCTTCATGTCAACGATGGCCATCGTTCACAACCCTTTCAAAGATGATGCTGCTGGCATTCGCAAGCTTCTGCGCCGCCAGTGCGCGCAGCGCTTCGTGCTCTGCGGCCTCGGCCTTCTGCTTGGCTTCGATCTGGCGTTGCGCTTCTGCGCGCGCAGCATTGAGCACCTCGGCGGCCAACTCGCGGTTCGCAAGGCCAGCGGCTCGGCCCATGGCCAGCGTCGCTTCCTCCACGCCCTTGAGTATTTCGCGCGCTTCCTTTTGCGCGGATGCGCGCCTTTCCTCGGCTGCAGCCTCCGCCTGTTCCACCCTGGCCAAAAGCTCCAACGACACGGTGTGCACCTACTTTCCCTCGCGATAAATGCGTAATGCCAAATGCTTATTTCGTGCCAAACAGGCGATCGCCTGCGTCGCCCAAACCGGGCACGATGTAGCCATGTTCGTTGAGCCGCTCATCCAGCGCCGCAATATAAACCGGTACATCGGGGTGATCGGCGTGTACGCGCTCCAGGCCTTCGGGCGCGGCGATGAGGCACATGAGCTTAATATGCGTGCAATTGCGCTGCTTGATGAACTTGATCGCCGCCGAGGCCGATCCGCCGGTGGCCAGCATCGGGTCGACGATGATCAGCTCACGCTCCTCCACGTCGGGCGGCAGCTTACAATAGTATTCCACGGGTTCGAGCGTCTGCGGGTCGCGGTAAAGGCCGATATGCCCCACCTTGGCCGCAGGTACCAGCTTGGTGATGCCGTCCACCATGCCCAAACCGGCACGCAGGATGGGCACGACCGCCAGCTTCTTGCCGCTGATCACCTTGGTCTTGGTGCGGCAGATGGGGGTCTCGATCTCGATCTCCTTCATGGGCAGATCCCGCGTCACTTCGTACGCCATCAGCATAGAGATTTCTTCCAACAGCTCGCGGAACTCCTTGGTTCCGGTTTCCTTGTCGCGCATCAACGAAACCTTGTGCTGAATGAGGGGGTGATCCAAAACCATCTTGTAGTTTTCCATACAACGCCTCCTATACTTATGTCCGCACAAAGGCGGAGGAATTTGACATGTGCAAAAAAAAACTGCAAACGCAGGTGCTTTGGGGGTGGGCACCGCAAAACTGAACCGTGCTACATGCCTGCAAAAATGTACACAGCAAAAACGCCCGCCGTCAGCGCGCCTGTTTCTTGTTTCATTATACGCTATTCAAACAGATGAAGCAAGTGCTTTGCACCCTTTCGCTTTGCTAAGGTTTTAACAAATGCCCTTTCCCGCCTTGACATGCCAAAAAGCGGGCACTATACTATTACGAGCCACAACAGCCGCATGGACAAGTTGGGGCTCAGAACAGATACTTTTGAATGGAGGCTGCCGATGTTCAGTCGACCGCAGATAAGCCGACTCGCCTTTCTAGGTATTTCCTGGTATGGGCTGCTCATTTTTGTTGGCATCGTGCTTGCGATATGGCTCAGCAAAAAAGAAGAGAAACGCCTGGATTTGCCCAAGGAAACGGCGATAGATTTCGCACTGGCCGCCATACCGCTGGGCATCATTGGCGCGCGCCTATACTCCGTGGTGTTCCGCATCGATGAATACATCGGCGATTGGGGCCGCCTTTTCAACCTGCGCGAGGGCGGGCTGGCCATTCCCGGCGCGATCCTGGGCGGCATCCTAGCCGCGTGGATTACTTCGCGGCGCAGACGCATTTCATTCCTGAGCATCTGCGACATGGTCGCGCCCGCCGTGGTGCTGGCGCAGGCTATCGGTCGCTGGGGCAATTACATCAATATAGAAGCTTACGGGCTGCGCATCAGCAACTCCGCATGGCAATTCTTCCCCTTCGCCATCGAAGTGCCGGTCGGCGTTGCACCCAACATCACCTGGTATTGGCACATGGCCACCTTCTTCTACGAATCAGTGTGGAATCTGGCCGTGTTCGCCGCGCTGATGGGTCTGCGCTGCAAGCTTTCAAAGCGCGGCGACGTGTTCTTCTGGTACGTGCTGCTGTATGGCGTAGGCCGCACAGTGATCGAGGGCCTGCGCGGAGACAGCCTGAAGCTGATCAACGAGTACGTGCGAATCTCGCAAATACTCTGCGCGCTGGGCTGCGTGGGCATCGCGGTGTACTACTACATCCGGCAGCGCCAGGTGCGCCGCAAGCCGGGCGCGCTTCCGCACGATATCCTGCTGCTCTCCTCGGTACTGCTGGGGCTGGCCACCTGCTTTATCGGTGAGTTTGAGCGCAACGCGTACATGGGGCTATTCACACTCTCGCAGCTGCTCACCGTGGCGCTGCTGGGCGTGAATATCGCCATCCTGGTCGTGCGCCTTAGCCGCCGCTGCCCTATCAGCGCGGTCGATATGCTGCAATGGGCGCAGATCGCCTACCTCATCCTGCTGCTGATCGGCGGCATCGGCCGCGTGTACGAGGATAACACCTTCTACGTCACCCTGCGCCAAATACCCAGCATGCTGCAGATCG
>JAVBLJ010000059.1:0-8441 GCA_031553615.1 Eubacteriales bacterium | reverse complement strand
GCCACAATCCAACGGATCTTTTTCCGATCGGCGTTGTCGTGCCTCGGTCAGCGTAGCTGCTGGCTACGCCTCCTTCGGACTCCTAGCCGAACGTAAAAATCTCTCGCTGGCTTATTGGCAAAACCTAATTGGAATTGGTATAATACGAATCCTCGCTAGATTTCACGCAATAGATCGCGAGGAATAGTATAAAAGCAGCGAATCGCAATCCGAAAAAAACGAGTTCCATAAAAAAACGAGCCTGCGAAGGCTCATTTTTGTTGGATTTTTTACGGATTAGGTTCGGTCTCGACCGGCGGCCGGGTGACCGCCGGCTGCGGCACGCGGTGCTTATCCTCGATAGCGCGCATGCTGCCTAGCGGATAGATCACCAGGCGCACATGCCCGGTGATGGCCGAACGGGGCAGCGGCCCCACCAGCGGATCTCGGCTATCCTGGCTGACGGCGCGGTTGTCGCCCATCACCAGGTAGTGATCGGGGGGCACGGTGACCGGGCCGTAATCCTCGGTCTCCTTGCGCAGGGAGAAATCCTGGGCGATCTGTTGGCCGTTGATGTACAGCTCGCCCGCGATCAGCTCGATCGTGTCGCCGGGCAAGCCGATGATCCGCTTGACGAACGTCTTGTGCATGTTGGGGTAACGGCAGGATACTACGTCGAAGCGCAGCGGCGCCGTGCCCAGGTAATCGAACTTGGTGACCATCACGTACTCGTCGGGCGCGAGCGTATCCTGCATGGAGTGGCCGTCGACGTGGATGGGTTCGGCCACGAAGCCAAGCACCAGCAGCACGACCACCGTCGCCGCCGCGAACACCATCACCCATTCCAGCAGCTCGCGGTAAGCCGGCTTCTTGGGGCGGGTTACCCGCTCCACACCCTCGCCCACCTCGCTGACTTCCAGTATTTCTTCTATGATCTCCCCGGCCTGCACCGTGGGCGGCAAATCCTCCCGCGCGATCGGCTTGGGCTGGAGCGGCGGCGGATCGTTCTGCGGCGCGGATGGGAGCTCATCGGGGAACAGGGTTTCTTTCCACAGCTTCGCATCCTCCTTCTGGGCAGGCTTGCGCCTGGGTTTCGCGGAGGGATGCCTGTCGCGGTTGGTATTTTCGCCCAAGGGAACGCTCCTTTCCGTGCGGCTCAGCCCAGCTCGGGCTCAGTTTGCCTTCGTCTGCTCGCTTTACTCGTTTCGCATTGCCCGATCTGTTTCCTGGGGTGGTGTTACGGATTGGTTCTCGAGCCGGTATCCGCATCGGCCTTCGCATCGGCCTGCGTATCCGTCGGCTGGCCAGGGTCAGGGATGTCCGGTATCGCGCGCATGTTGGCAAACGGGAACACCACGTAGCGCACGTGCCCACGGATCATGTCACGCGTAAGCGGGCCAATGCTCCGGCTATCGTTGCTGTGATCGCGGTTATCACCCATCACGAAATAGCTGCCTTCGGGCACCTTCCCTTCGGGATACAGGTACGCACCCGAGGGAAAATCGTGGGTGTCCGCCGCCTTGGCAAAAGGCTGCTCGACCAGCTCGCCATCGATGTACAGCTCGCCCTTGCGAATCTCCACCGTTTCCCCGGGCAGGCCGATAATGCGCTTTACGAAGGTTTCCTTGCGGCCCGGGTACTTGCAGATCACCACGTCGAAGCGCGCCGGATCGCCGGTCAGGTAGTGCCACTTGGTGGCGATCATGAATTCACCGTTCTGGAGCGTGTTGAGCATGGAGCTGCCCTCCACGCGCACCGGCTCAAACCAAAATGCGCGGATCGCGAAGGCGAGTGCCACCGCGACCACGATGGTGATCACCCATTCCACAATCTCGCGTTGCATGCTTTTCTTCGGCTTCTCCTTTACGGGCTTGGATACTTCCGGGGTCACAGGTGCTTCGGTCACAGAGATTCCTTCTTTCCGTTCTCAATGCGCATTTTCGTTCGCAATTCGCATTTTCGTTTGCGATTCGCAGCAAAAAATGGCGGTTGATTTCATACCTTGCTATACAGACTGCTCTCGCCGCCAAAAGGTTGATCCGCAAAAGCGGCACAGCCCCGCGCTCTACAGCGAGCGCCAGGCCGAGGGCGGCCATACGACCAGCACGGCGTGTCCGCGCAGGTGATCGCGCGGGATCGCGCCCACTACCGCCAGCCTGGAATCGGTACTATTGTTGCGGTGATCGCCGAGCACGAGGTATTCCTCAGACCAGGATTTAATGGCGGAAAATGCCGGGGTCTCCTCCACCAGGTACGGTTCGTCGACCGGCACATCGTTGCGGTAGAGGCGCCCGCCTTCGGCGTGAAGCATGTCGCCTGGCAGGCCAACCACCCGCTTGATCCAATCATCGGTGGCCGCATCGGTGACGCAAACCGCTAACTCGCCGTAGCGCGGTTCGCGCAGCACGTACGTATTGCGCAATATGAGCACCCATTCCCCCTCGCGCAAGGTGGGCTCCATGGAGGAGCCCTGCACGGGGCGAACATCGAACACCACCGCGCGCAGCAGCAGTACGAGCGCTAACACGGCCAGCAGAGCGCTGGCCGCTTTCATCCACGTGGGCGTATGCCGCTTCCGGGTAACCCTCTTCGCGGGTCGCTTTGTGGTAAGCCATTTTATGGTGGGCCACTTCATGGGTTGGGGCTTCCCTCCGCTCCGCGCTCGAGCAGTTTTTTCATGCGTTTGAGGAACTCTTGGCGTTCCAACATTACGATACGACCGCACCCGACGCACTTTATCTTGATGTCCGCTCCGACGCGGATGATGTGCCACCGGTCGCTGCCGCAGGGATGCGTCTTACGCATCTGTACCAGATCGCCCAGCTGCAGCTCGTCCATGCGCACGTCCTCCAGGTTAAGAGTCATCAATCCATTATAGCAACTAAAAAACCGGAATACAAGCGAAAACAAGAAACACAGAAAGTTGTTATTAGGAAAGCTTTTCCAACGTCATTTTGCAGGATTTGCTTGACATCTATTCCGTTCTGCGGTTTCATATAGAGGAATTGTCTCGCAGAGAGGTGGTACCCATGTCCGGATCGGTGTTGCTACTAGGCGGAAGCGGGTTCATTGGCCAAAAGATGATGGAGTCGTTGTTTGCTGAACGCCGAATCCTACTGGCCGATCGCGTCGCCCCCAAGGGGCCCCTGCGCAAAGGCGTTACCTATTTGCCTATCGATTTTACCACCGAACAAGATTTTTCGCGCTTTTTGCCGGAAGTGGAGCTGGTCGTGCACCTGGTATCAACGGTGCAACCCGCCGAAGGCACCGCCAACCTGGGCGGTGAGATTGCCGACAACCTGTTGCCCACCGTGCGCCTATTGGATGCCATGGCCTGTATGGGCACGCCCAAGCTGCTGTTTCTCTCCTCGGGCGGCACGGTATATGGTCAGGGTGCGCGCTTCCCGCTGCGCGAGGATCAGGCCGCACAGCCGGTTTGCGCCTATGCCGCCCACAAGCTGGCCATCGAGACCTACCTGCGCCTCTACCAGCTCTACCATGGGCTGAATTACCGGGTGGTGCGCCTGGCCAACCCCTACAGCTTCGAACCCTTTTACGAGAAAAAGCAGGGCGCTGTGCCCATATTCATCGATCTGATGCGGTCCGGAAAGCCCGTCTCCGTATGGGGCGATGGCGAGCAGCGCCGCGATTACATCCATATCGATGACGCGATGCGCGGCATTGCCGCCGTGCTGGAATATCAGGGCCCGGAGCGCGTGTTCAACCTGGGCACCGGCATCAGCACCTCGCTCAACGAGCTAATCGCCATCATCGCCGCGGAACTAAGCATCCAGCCCGACGTGCGGTACGAGGCCGCGCGCGGCTGTGACGTGCACCGCAATCAGCTGGACATCAGCCTGCTGACCGCGTGCACCGGCTGGACGCCCTCCATCCCCCAGCGCGAAGGCATCCGCATGTGCCTGGAGGTCAACCACGGGCTTGCGTAGGCTAGGCCGCATTCCTTGCCGGTGCCCCGCTAGATAGCGAAAAACGAGCCTCCTTTCCCTAGCCGCCGGATGCAAAGCCGGTTGCGTTGAGGATAAGGAGGCTTTTGAAATCGATTGGTATCACCAGCTCAGCGGATATTCCTTGAGCCCATACTTGAGCTCGGCCCCCAACTCGGTCAGCTTACGGACAATCCGCGCGGCCTCTTCGGCTCCAGTGGGGGTGGGCGCAAAATCGTTGCGGCCTTCGGTGGAACTGATGCTGCAAGGCACGATGCGCATGCCCGCATCCCGCGCGCCCCCCAGACCGATTCGGAACCGCTGCTGGAAGATGAATGTATCCTTATCCGAAGGGTTGCTGTTGCCTGCAAAGGAAAAATTCGCCAGCGAGTACACGATGTACTTTCCGTTGTAGCGCTCGACGGGGTTGATCACGTGGCTGTGATGGCCCAACACCAAGTCCGCGCCCGCGTCGATGGTCGCGCGGCCCAGCTCGATCTGGCGCTCGTGGGGCACGTACTCTCGCTCCTCGCCCCAGTGGTAGGATACGATCACCAGCTCTGAATGCTGATCGCGCAGGGCGCGGATATCCCCGGCCAGCCGCTTCTGGATGCCGCCATACCCGCTGCGCAGCGTGCAATAGGAGAGCATACCGATGCGCACACCCTGGGTCTCGTAGACCGAGCCCAGGCCGTTGCCGCTATAGCGGATGCCCGCATCGGCCAGCGCCTGCTGCGTATCCTCGTAGCCGCGCGTGCCGTGATCGAACACATGATTGTTGTCCAGCGCCACCGCTTCCACGCTGCCCAGCACCAGTGCCTTTGCGTTCTCCGGTGATCCGGCGAAGCTGTAGGTGTTGTCGGTGGCCGACTTGGTCTTGGTCAGCGCACACTCGTAATTCACGATCGTCAGATCGTCGGCGACAAAAATGCTGCGCACATTGCGGAAGGGGAATGCGTAATCGCCCTCCTGGCGCGCCAACTCATCACGGAATAGGTCGGTTCCCTTGCGGCGATCGCCGCCGTGGGTCACGTCGCCCGCCGCCGAGAGGGTGATCACCACCTCCTCGGTGTGCGCGATCTGCGAGAGCATGCTCTCCCCCATGCCGTACGCCCATTCAAACGGCGCGATGGCCGCCGACATTGCGGCATCGAAGGTGCGCGATTCGGCGGGCAGCTTCCACAGCGTCCAGCCCACGTGCGCCACCATCGCCAGCACCAGCAGCGTCAGGAACTTGCGCATCGACCGCGCCCCCTTTCGCCCCCATATGCATTGTGCCGCCATCCGGAAAACCGGTCAAGCGGCGCAATGGAGTTCTATCTATTGTTGCTCGACCTGCGGCTGTTCCTTGGGCTTTGGCGCGCGGAATATCAAATCCCGCTGCACAAAAAAGCTGACGAAAAACAGCGCCACATCGACCGGAAGCTTGGCGATCTCCTGCGGCAGCTTCGTTGCCCAAACCAGCAGCGCGGTCAAGCCCGCGCCAATCAGCATTTGCGCCGCCACCAACGCGTAGTATTTCCACACCGCGCTCTTGCCACCGCGCCCTTCAAACACCGCGTGCTTGTTGAGCTTGAAATTCACAAGTGAGCTGCATGTGCGCGCCACCACGTAGCTGGCGAACACCACACTTTCCGCAGGCCATGCGGGCATGAGCGAAGCAATCCACGGCCGCACCAGCAAGTATAGGCCGTAATCCAGCCCCGCCGAAAGCAGCGCGGAGAGCATGTAGCGGAAGATCACCCCGTAGATGCGCGCTCCATCCCGCAAAGGCTTGAAATGCGAGCTGGAATTGTCGTCGATGTAGACGGTTTCGATGGGCACTTCCTTGGCGGGCAGCATGTAATCCCTCAATTTCAGCAGCATATTCATTTCGTACTCGTAGCGCTCGCCCTGCAGCGAGGCCATCCACGCAAGCGCTTCGCGCGGCAACCCGCGCAGCCCGGTCTGCGTATCGTGGATGCGCACCCCGGTCGCCAGCCGGTATACCGCACGCGTGATGGCGTTGCCTGCGCGGCTCTTCCACGGCACATTGCCGGTAAACGCGCGCCCCCCCACGATGAGCGCGCGGGGATTGGCCTCCAGCGCTTCGGCCACCTTCACGATGTCCTCGGGCGTATGCTGGCCATCGGCATCGGCGGTAATGATGCCCGAAACATCCGGCCAACGCAACAGAATCTCGTTAATGCCGGTCTTAAGCGCACGGCCCTTACCCAGATTGACCGCATGGCGGGTCACTTGCGCGCCTTTGCTCTCGCACTGCTGGAAGTACGGCAGGTACTGCTCTCCGCCGCCATCGTCCACCACCAGCACCTCCAGCCCGCGGGAGCACAAAAGCTCCACCAACTGCGGCAGGCGGGTATCCGGCTTGTACGCAGGTATCAGCACGACTGGGCAGAAGGCTTTCCCCGGGTTCGATGAAGGCATAAGCGCCCTCCTCTGTGCAATCATTCCGGTTGTCATTTTACTATCACTGTTTCGTAGTATATCCAAACCCACGAAAAAAGTCAATTTTCCTCCCCAGGTGATTTCGCGAAAACGCTTGACATTTCGCTACGTTTCCGGTATGATACCGTCTGTTCCCCATGGATCTGCGCCCATAGCTCAGCTGGATAGAGTGTTTGACTACGAATCAAAAGGTCACAGGTTCGAATCCTGTTGGGCGCGCCAAAGAGAAACCTTGAGAATGAACAGTTCTCGAGGTTTTTCTTTTTAAGTCTTGATACATGTTTTTAGGGTGTTTTTGCGTCAAAACAGCCTTTTGTCACATCTTTGGCCTCACAACCTTCAAGAGAAAACAAAGTGACAGCAAAACCCACCACACATGCAGTAGTGGGCATTTTTTTGTCGCCAGACACACTTTAGTTCAACGTAGATGTAGCTTTTCGTTCTGCTACCCTCCGATTGATGGTAGCGGTGCTCACACCCGTGGCTTCACTAATCTGCCGCACAGACATGGTATCGGCGTCATACAGCTTTAGTGCCATCTCTACGGCCTTCTGTGGGGCTTTCGGCCTGCCGCCTTGTCGACCGCGTGCCTTCGCAGCTTTTAGGCCTTCAACGGTGCGTTCGGCGATGATGTCGCGCTCGAACTGCGATAGGGCATATAGGACGGTTAGCATCATCTTGCCAGTGGCGGTGGTGGTGTCCAGCTGCTCTTTGAGGGAAACGAGGTTCACGCCCATTCCTTTGAGGCGTTCAACAACCTCCAGCAAGTCTCTGGTGCTACGGCTTAGCCGCGAAAAAGATTCAATAACTAGAGTATCGCCAGCACGTAGCGCCGCCAGCATACTATCCAGCACAGGGCGGCTTGCCTTTGTGCCAGTCATTTTTTCTTCATAGATGCGTTCGCAGCCTTGCGTCTTGAGGAAGGCGGTGACGTCCTCTGTGGCGGGGAGGTCAAACTGTTTTGTAAACCGTGCCCGAAGCTCGGGGCTGCCTAGCGGATACTTTGTTCCATCCGCCGCCATCGCTTCAATATTTGGCTCCGCGATGCCCTGTACCCGATGGATATGCGTTGGCACCGCTGTCGTAGCCATCGAGGCCGTTTTTAGCAAGGGCATCCCCAAATATCCATTGATGAAGGTGCTTTTTCCTGAGCTGAATTCGCCTATGACCGCCAGATTCAGAAATGGATTTTCGTTGTGCGCCTGTATCTTTTTTAGCAAATCGTTAAGGAATGCTCCACGGGTTTCATCGATGCTCCGCAAACTGCCGACAATCTCCCGACAATCTCCCGACAAACTGAATATCCTGATCTATGTTGCCTATCAGCTTGTTTTTCTTCTTGGTGGCCGCAACTTGCTTTTTCATTCGAACCCTCCCACTTCCTCGATGTGGACACTAGGCGCAGCATAGCACCTGTAAGAAACAAAACAAATGATTCTTGCAAAAAGCGGATACAGGATTGCATTTTCTGGCATCTAGTCGCCATTTCTCCTTTTGCAGATCCAATGCCAGCGCCTTTCTGCTGTCATCCATTTCAGATCTATACCCACTGCTCAAGTTCCCAACTGTAGACACGCTGATAGATGGGGATACTATCCAGTCTGATACCATTCATGTACTCGTAAATGTTGCTTTTAAAGGCGTTCATTCACTCTATCCCCCTAATTATCCGCCCACATCTCGCACTGCCCAATCACCGTCGAAATCGCGTCCTCCAGCCCCTCCGGCGGATACTTGTACTTCTTGAGCAGTTTCTTCACCATCCGCCGCATGCCCGCTCGCGCCGACTCCTTCTTCTGCCAGTCGATGGTGCGGCTTTTGCGCAGCATATCGGTAAGCTCGCGGGTCATCTCCACCAGCACGTCGTTTTCGTAGACATCCTTCACGGCCTCGGGGCGGGTCAGCGCGTCGTAAAACGCCAGCTCCTCGTCGGACAGCCCCATGGCGTCACCCTCCGCATGGGCACCCGCCATATCCTTGGCCATGCGCATAAGCTCGGCGATGACCTCCTCGTTGGACAGCATGCCGTTGAGGTACGCCTTCATGGCGCGGGACAGCATCTCCGAGAAC
>JAVBLJ010000039.1:0-19667 GCA_031553615.1 Eubacteriales bacterium | reverse complement strand
AGAAACTCAAGCTCTACCGGCGTGTGGCTACGCGCTTTGACAAACTCGCTCGAAGGTTCCTCGCTTTCGTCCATCTAGCTTGCATTTTTGTATGGCTCGCTTGATTATGCAGCCCATATGACTTTTGAAACACGCCCTAATGTTATATAGGGGAAATAGTATCAATTATTATGCTCGCAGATACTGTAATGGCGAAATGTTATAGCTGACGAAGCAACAAGAAACCCCTGAATGCGTTTGAAGCTTTCAGGGGTTGTTTGCGATTATGGAGGGTTAGAATAGTCGTAGGAATCCCGTGTTTCCGGGCTTTCTGGGCGTTGCGGGTAAATGCTTGTGCCTTGGGGACCCTGCGGGCCTTCCGGACCCTCGGGGCCGCGCGGGCCGCGTGGACCACGGCAGCAGCACTCACGGCACATACAGGAATTGCGGCAGTATCCGCCGTAGTTCATGCCGAGATCTTCTTCCATCATCTCGTCAAGGATGCGATCGTCGTTTCTGAACATGTGAAGAGTTCTCCTTGTGTGTTTTTGGCCACTATGTCTGACGGCCACTATCAACCTATGTATCCGACAGATATCTGTGAGGGGGAAACGCAATGGCGATCCGTGCGGGCAAAGCGGAACGCGGCAGCGAGGCAGACATAGGCTGATAGGGGAGATTTTTGTCAAATCCAGGAGCGCGCGGGGCGGGTTTCCCCGGGCGATCCGGCCATTGTATAAGGAGGATTCTACTATGAGTCAGGCTGTTAATCAAAGCGCCACAAAACCTGCCGTCGATGTAATTGATCAAAAGGCTACGGTGATGCGCGGCGATGCGCCCTCCGCATCGGTTTCCGCAACCAGTCCTTCGCGCTTTGTAACGCAGGGCGCAAACCCGAATGATCCCGTGCGGCGCGGCTCGGCCCGCAATCGACGGAGCGCTCCGCAAGGGCCGCAGCGCCAACCGGTCAGCCTCACCAGCGATCCGCTACCCACCGAGGAGCCAAAGCAACGCAACCCGCAGCTCGATGCCATTGTCGAGCAGGCGCGCCGGATACATAACGCTCATGCCGATCCTGCGGCCACACCGCGACTTGCCTCGCAGGCGGAGCAGGCGGTGGAGGTCTCGACGGTCGTTCCGATGGCAGCTTCGATGGCAGCTTCGATGGTTGCCCCGATGGGGGCCTCAGTAGCAGCTTCGGAACTACCGCCCTCGGTGCAGCGCGTTACCCCACCGACCGCGCAGACAGAGGAAGTGGGCACGCTGCCCTTCCATCGTGCAATGCCGCAAACGCCCCCCACGCAGAGCGCGGCGATGCAGATGCCGTACACGCGTCGCGCCACCATCGTGCAACAGCCGGTTGCGCTGCACAACATCGGGCCCTCCGATTCGCAGCCCGTGCAGAGCGTGCTTCCGGCCTCGCAGAACGTGCAGCGCATTGCTGCGGCGATGGGCGAGCAAGGCCTGACGGGCGAGCAAGGCCCGAAGGGCGAACAAGGCGTGAAGGGCGAGCAGGGCGCGAAGGGTGCGCAAGGCCCGATGGGCGAGCGCGGCCCTGCAGGTGCGCAAGGCGCAGCGGGCGAGCGCGGCCCTGCGGGTGCGCAAGGCCCGATGGGAGAGCGCGGCCCCGCAGGTGCGCAAGGCCCGATGGGCGAACAAGGCCCGATGGGCGAACAAGGCCCGATGGGCGAACAAGGCGCGAAGGGCGAACAAGGCCCGATGGGCGAACAAGGCCCGATGGGTGAGCAGGGCGCGAAGGGGGAGCAGGGCGCGAAGGGCGAACAAGGCGCGAAGGGCGAACAAGGCGCGAAGGGCGAACAAGGCGCGAAGGGTGAGCAGGGCGCGAAGGGCGCGCAAGGCGCGAAGGGGGAGCAGGGCGCGAAGGGTGCGCAAGGCCCGGTGGGAGAACGCGGCCCCACGGGCGCGCAAGGCGCTGCGGGAGTGCAAGGATTGCCCGGCATTCCCGGGCCGCAAGGCCCGATGGGCGAGCAAGGCCCGAGAGGCGAGCGGGGCCCGGAAGGCCCTGCGGGCGCAGCCAGCGTGTCCGGCGGCATCCCGGCCCGCGTCGCGATGTACCAAAACTCGGTCTCGGTCACCATGGCGCCCGGTGCATGCCTGACGTTCTGCCCCGAGCTGCATCACGCCACCGAAGGGTTCGTGTTGATCGCCAATGATGCCATCGGCATCGAGGAGCCCGGCCTCTACCGCGCCGATGTGCACGCTTACACCGAGGGAGAGTACGCCAGCATCGGTCTGTTTGTGGACGATGCGCAGCTGGTGGGCGGGGAATGGATCGTTCGCCAACCGCGCGGCGCACTGGTTGGCAGCACGTTGGTCGACCTCCGCGCCGCCGATGACCCGGTAATTTTGACGCTGCGTAACACGGCGGCGATTCCGCTGATGCTGCGCAGTGCGGGCAATGCGGCGTCCAACCTGTGCCTCATCCTGCAGCGCTTGGCGTAGGCGCAGCGCTTCCTGCCGCTGGGCGGCCCGGCTCTCGGGCGGCCCGGCGGCAGGATTTTCCCTTCTGCGTGGAGAAATCCCCTTCCGGCATTTCGCGCCGAGTTTTTCGCTGCATGCGGTTCGATTGGCTGTTTCTCGTGTTGAGTGCTTTTCGGATTTATGGTTTTTTTGCGATGAATGTTTTGCGTATTGAATGTTTTTCGCTTTTTCGCGATACCATGAGGAGGAAGGGCCGCGCCGTCGGCCCAAGGCGGGGAGGGGAGCGCTTGCCCAAGCGGAAATATAAGACCGATAGCAAGGTGTGGCAGATATTGCGCCCGGCGCTTTCGCTGGTGGCCAGCGTGGCGCTCATGGTGCTGGTGCTGCGCGGCGTGGATTGGTCGGTGCTCGGCCAATCGCTGCGATCCATGCGGTTCCCGGTGCTGGCCGCAGCGTTCGTGCTGTTGCTGCTCAACGATTTTTTCCTGTGCGTTAAGTGCTTCCTGCTCAAGCCGGAGCTGCCATTTTGGCGCGTGTACTGCATGTTTTTGAACATGCGGTTCTTCTCGCTGCTGCCGGGTGGCAACATGACCGGGGAAGCCGCGCGGCTGATCGCCCTGCGCGAAATGACCGACATGCAGACCGCCACCGCCATCGTGATCATGGACAAGCAAACCCACATGATCCCCGCGCAGACCTACTGCATGCTGGGGCTGTTGCTGGCCTCGGTTCGCGTGCCGTGGGCGCTTTGGGCCATCGCGCTTTGGGCGCTGGCCTGGCCGCTCATCGCGCCGGGGGTGCTTTTCATTGCGCCGGTGCGGCGATTTGCGCGCAAGCTGGCGGCGGGGAAGCTGCGCCGCTGGAAGCTAGGCCGCGTGCTGGCCGATCAGCTGGAGCTGCTGTGCGATTTCTGCGAACAGCTTGCGCACCATCCGCGCCAGCTGAGCATGCACCTGCTGGCCGGGATGATCGGGGAGGGCTGCTGCATCCTCGCCATGGCGCTGCTCTCCGCCCACCTGCGCCTGCCGCCCACGCTTTGGGATTGGATGTGGATCGATAGCATGATGCTGCAGGCCATGGTGCTGCCGCTTTCTACCATGGGCATGGGGGTGCGCGAGGGCGCGATGGTGATGCTGCTGAGCCTTTTCGGGGTAGGCAAATCGCAGGCTATGGGTCTGCCGCTCATCCTCTCCGCGCTTACGCTGATCAAGGGCGTGGCGGGCGGCGGCGTCGCGCTGCTGGATCGCCGCCTGCGCCAGCAGGTGCAGGCCTAGCCCTGCACAAGTACGAAAGAAAAAGGGGAGCGATACCGTGACGCAAAGACATAGGCGTGCCGTGAAGGCCTATCCGCACCGCCGGTTCCGGTGGGGAAAGGCGCTGCTGATTCTGCTGCTGACGCTGGTGATCGGCGCGGTGGCGGCGGTGGGGTTGACCCGCGCGGCCAACGCTATTCGCACGCGCATCGACGAGCCCACCGGCATCCAGGAGGGCTTTTTTGTGACGCTGGGCGGGGCGCGCCAGTACATCCAAATCCGGGGCGAGAGCGCCGCCAACCCTGTTATATTGAGCGTGCACGGCGGCCCCGGCAATCCCATGACCACGCTTTCCTACGTCTACCAGACCGCGCTGGAATCCAGCTACACCATCGTGCAATGGGAGCAGCGGGGCTGCGGGCGCACCTACTACGAAAACAGCAACCGCCCGCAGACGCCGTTGAGCGCGGAGCTGGTGCTCACAGATATGGACGAGCTGATCGACTACCTGCGCACCCGTTTTGCGCAGGAAAAGATCATCGTGATGGGCCACTCGTGGGGCACGGTGCTGGGCAGCCTATACGCGCAGGCGCATCCCGAAAAGGTGGCGGCGTTCCTTTCCGTCAGCCAAGTGGTTGACCTGCGGGAGGCCCTCCTTCTTACCGGAAGCGCGGCGCAAACCCAGGCAAAGGAGCGGTCTACGCTCGAGGAACAGCAAGATTTGGCATTGCTGATCGATGAATTAAGCGCCATGCAGGGCTACGATGAGGGCTTCCATGCTCGCTTTGCGCGCATGGTGGGGTATGGCGCGCGCTACATGCCCTACGCCGCCGCGCGTCCTTCTTACCAGACTGCATGGGAGGGGATCACCTCGCCCAATACTTCGCTGCAGGATGTGCTCTGGTATTGGATGTTCACTTTCCAGCCGCAGAAGCAGGGCCAGCTGCAATCGCCGCTGCTGCGTGCCTGCTACGAATTTGATGCGTACCAGCATGCGAGCTACCAGATGCCGGTGTACTTCATCGCCGGAACCTGCGATTGGATTACGCCCTGCGCCCTGATCGAGCAGTATGCGGACCAAGTTCAAGCGCTCGACAAGGCGATGATGACGCTGGAGGGGCTGGGGCACACGCCGCAGCTGGAATCGCCGCTGCGCTTCTGCGAGGCAGTGAAGCGCCTGTTGGGCCGGATGCAGTAAGGGTTCGGACGAATGCGTGCGGCCGTTCCGCGCGCGATGGGAAACGGACAGGAGGAAACACTATGCAACAAACCGGGAAAACCCGCGTATACATCGACGGTCAGGAGGGTACCACGGGATTGCAGCTGCGCGAGCGGTTGGCTGGGCGCGCCGATGTGGAGCTGATCACCCTGCCCGAAGCGCTGCGCAAGGATACCGGGGCGCGCCGCGAGCAGCTCAACGCCGCCGACGTGGTGTTCCTTTGCCTGCCCGACGCCGCCGCCGTGGAGGCGGTGGGCATGGTGGAGCGCAAGGGGGTGCGCGTGCTGGACGCGAGCACCGCGCACCGCATCGCCCCGGGCTGGGTGTACGGCCTGCCCGAGCTTTCCCCAGCGCAGCGCAGCGCGGTGGCGGGGGCGGAGCGGGTGGCGGTGCCGGGCTGCCACGCGAGCGGATTCGTGGCGTTGGCTGCGCCCCTGGTGGCGGCGGGCATACTCCCGCCCGATTACCCGGTGAGTGCGCACAGCATCACCGGCTACACCGGCGGCGGCAAGCGCATGATCGCCGAATACGAGGCGGCGGATCGTCCGGCGGCGCTCAGCGGCACGCGGGTATACGGGTTGACGCTCGCGCACAAGCACCTGCCCGAAATGCAGCGCCTCGCGGGGCTGGCGTTCCCGCCGCTGTTCGATCCTATTTTGGGCGATTTTCCGCGTGGCATGCTGGTTTGCTTGCCGCTGCACGCCCGCCTGCTGGCCGGGAACGCCGGGCCCGAGCAGGTGCATGCCGCGCTTTCGGAGCACTATGCGGATACGCGCACGGCGGGCTCGCCGATGATCCGGGTGATGCCCTACGACCCCGGCGCGCTGCCCGATGGCGGGAACCTCGATCCCCAGGCGCTGGCGGGCACCGACCGCATGCAGATTTTTGTGCTGGGTCACCGGGAGCAGATGCTGCTGGTGGCGCGCCTGGATAACCTGGGCAAGGGCGCATCCGGCGCGGCGGTGCAGTGCTTTAATCTGATGATCGGCGCGGCCGAAGATGCCGGGCTGGTGTGACGCATGGCCGCCCAACCGCACAACATGAACCGCGAAAACGACGCTTTGCGTCCTGCGACTTTTCAGGAGAGGGCGGCAGTGCTATGCTATCGAAGAGGAGGATGAACCGATGTTCTACATGGATTCCACCATGCTGCTGCTGATCCCGGGCCTGCTGCTTTCTATGCTGGCCTCATACTGGGTGCGCAGCGCTTATACCAAGTATGCCAAGGTGGGCACGCGCGCGGGCATCACCGCCGCGCAGGTGGCGGCCCAAATGCTGCGCCAGGGAGGCGCGGAGGATGTGCGCATCGAGCGCGTGTCCGGCGAGCTCACCGATCACTACGACCCCAAGGATCGCGTGCTGCGCCTTTCCGAGGGCGTGTACGGCTCCACCTCGATCGCCGCGCTGGGCATCGCCGCCCACGAGTGCGGTCATGCGCTGCAGCATCACGAGGAGTATGCGCCGCTCAGCCTGCGCACCGCCATCGTGCCGGTGGTTAGCCTGACCTCGAACGCCGCGATGCCGCTGTTCTTTCTGGGCTTGATCCTATCGTGGCAGCCGCTGCTGTGGGTGGGCATTCTCTGCTTTAGCGCGGCGGTGCTGTTCTCGCTCATCACCCTGCCCGTGGAGTTCAACGCCAGCAAGCGCGCGTTGGCCGTGCTGGATTCGGGCGGATACCTGAGCGGCGAGGAAAACGACGGCGCGCGCAAGGTGCTCCGTGCTGCGGCCATGACCTACGTGGCCTCTGCGCTTTCGGCGCTCTTGAGCCTCGCGCGCTTGCTGCTGCTCGCGAACTCCTCGCGCAGGCGGGACTAATACTCCTCCTCGCTAGATTTCCAGCATATCTCGGGGATCTTTTTCCGAATGGCGTTGTCGCGCTTCAGTCAGCGTAGCTGCCGGCTACGCCTCCCTCAGGCTCCTAGCCCTCCGCAAAAATCTTCCCCGATCTATTGCTTGAAATCTAACGAGGAGTAGTATAACTCCTTCAAACCAATACAAAGAACCCTGCCCGTTTTGATGCGGACAGGGTTCTTTGCGTTTGGATGAAAGCACAGTGTGAGCGAAAGCAAAAGCGTTGTTGGAAGGCGCTGTCTGCTACCTCTTCCCCGAGGGGCAGCGGGTGCATCCGGAACAACCGGAGGCACAGCCAGGGTTTTCCTTGCGCAGGCGGCGATTTTTCAGCCAGCGGTAGACGGCAATCGCGAACACGGTGATCAGCGCGAGGAGGACGATGATATCGATGAGAGACATGGCGGCGCCTTCTTTCTGGAGGTTGGAGGGGATCGAGTTACAAGCCCAGCAGAGAGCCGATGTTGAACACCAGGAACGATACGACCCAGGCGGTGCCTACCCAGATGCCCAGGGTGATGGCGGTCCACTTGGCGTTGCGGGTTTCGGCGCGCATGGCGGCGACGGCGGCCATGCAGGGGATGGAGAGCAGGTTGAACGCCATGTAGCTGATGGCGGCCAGCGGCGAGAAAGCGGAGGCCAGCGAGGCCAGCAGCGCCGATTGCGCGCCTTCATCCTCCAGCGCATCGCCCATGCCGGGGTTGTACAGCACACCCAGCGAGGAGACCACGGCTTCCTTGGCCAGCAGACCGGTGAGCACCGCGACGGCGGCTTTCCAGCCCTCGGGGCCGCTAGCGAAGCCCAGCGGCACGAATATCCATTGGATCGCACGGCCGATGCTGGCCAGTATGCAATCCGAGCTGCCCGAATCCACCATGGCCAGCGACCAATTGAACGAGGAGAGGAACCAGATGGCGATGGTCGAAAGCAGGATCACCGTTCCGGCACGCATCACGTATTCCTTTAGCTTTTCCCACATTAGCAGCACGGAATTCTTGAACTTGGGCCAGCGGTAGGTGGGCAGCTCGATTACCAGCGGCACGGCCTCCTGCTTGAGCAGGGTGCGCTTGAGAATGAGCGCCGATACCACGGCGGTGACGATGCCCAGCAGGTAGATGCCAAACACCACGATGTCGGCGTTGGCGGGGAAGAGCGCAGCGGCGAATATCGCCCAGATGGGGGCCTTCGCACCGCAGGACATGTACGGGATGAGGATGCGCGTCAGGCGGCGATCCTTCTCGGTTTCGAGGGTGCGCGTGCCCATCAGGGCGGGCACCGAGCAGCCAAAGCCCATCAGCATGGGCAGGAACGCGCGGCCCGAGAGGCCGACTTTGCGCAGCAGGCGATCCATGAGGTAGGCCGCGCGTGCCATGTAGCCCGAATCCTCCAAAATGGAGAGGAACAGGAACAGCATCATGATCTGCGGCAGGAACGAGAGCACTGCGCCCACACCGCCGATGATGCCATCGACCAGCAGGCCCATCACCCAGGGCGAGGCGTTCCAAGCCTCCAGCAATCCGCCGACCCAGCCGCCGAACCCATCGACCAGGGTGCCCATCAGCCCCTGCAGCCACACGCCCGGGCCGGGTATGGACTCGATGCCAAACAGGAATTCGCCGAAGGTCAGGTGGAACATGAGGAACATGAACCCCAGGAAGAGGGGGATGCCCAGGAACCGATGGGTGAGCACGCGGTCGATCCGGTCGCTCATGTTGTTGAGCAGGCCCGGCTTCTTGCGCTCGACCAACGATTGCGCGTGGGCCGCGATCCAGCGGTAGCGCAGGCCCGCGATGATGCTTTCGGTGTTCTCCCCCTTGGGCAGGTCGGCCTCCACCTGGGCGCGCGCCTCGTCGATGGGCTTGCGGCCTCCCGCCAGCGCGGGATCGGCCTGCACCAGGTGATCGCGCTCCAGCAGCTTGACCGCGTGGAAGTGCGCCGATGGGTAGCCGACGGCATCCAGCCACTCGCGAATCTCATTGATCGCTGGGCCAACCACCGAGGTATCCAGAATATTGAAACCATGACGGCCCGCCTTGGCCGCAGCCAGCGTCGCATCCATCAGCTCGGCCAGCCCCTGGCCCTTGAGCGCCGAAATGGATACCACCGGCACGCCCAGCAGGCCCGAAAGCGCGGCTTCGTCGATCGCGTTGCCCTGCTTCTTCACCTCGTCGCTCATATTGAGCGCGATGACAACGGGCAGGTCCAGCTCCATCAGCTGCGTGGTGAGGTACAGGTTGCGGGCAAGGTTGGTCGCGTCCACGATGTTGATGATCGCGTCCGGCTTTTCCTGCACCAGGTAGTTGCGCGACACCACTTCCTCGGGGGTGTAGGGTGAGAGCGAGTAAATGCCCGGCAGGTCGACCACGATCGCCTCTTCCGAAAGCCGACGTACCCGGCCCTCCTTGCGGTCGATGGTTACGCCCGGCCAGTTGCCCACGTGGGCGGTGGAGCCGGTCAGTTCGTTAAACAACGTGGTTTTGCCGCAGTTGGGGTTGCCGGCCAGTGCGAAGCGAAGCGACATAGTGGCGTCCTCCTATCGGGGATAAAATTGGCAAAAAGGCAGAAAAATAGCGAGCGCTCCGCCGTAAAGGACGGCGGATTGCTTGCTTATATCGACAGCGTTCTTTGGGTATGCACGCAGAATGAATGGGGGGTTATGCCACGGTGATGCGGGCGGCCAGGCCTCCATCGATAGCCAAGCGGCCATCGTACACGCACAGCACCAGGTTGCCATGGGAGGCGCGCACCGGCGTTACGCGGGCACCGGGCAGTATGCCCATGGTATTGAGGCGGCGGCGCAGCTCCAGATCAGCGCCACAATCCTGAATGGTGACTTCCTTACCCAGCGGGCTCTTGCTCAGCGGCATAAAAACGACCTCCTTGTGCGATGGCAATATGCTTTGAATGGGGTGGGTGCGAAGGGCATTGGCAACCAAATCCGATGTTAACCTTCGCTAACCAACTACAGTATACGAATGTTACCTGCGGTTGTCAAGAGGAATCTATTGTTTTTTTGATGAGATGCTTTTAAATAGGAAAACTCGACGAGAATACCCCCACGTTTTTAGGGGAAGGGGCAAGCAGCGGGGCAATGCTGCGCTCCCTGCGCCCAATTGTAAAAGGCGGAAGTGTGTGGTATACTGCATCGTGTTTTGAGAAGGTGCATTCGGAGGAGCAGCTTATGATCTTTTCCAGTAACATTTTCCTGTTTTGGTTTCTGCCCATTACGCTCATTGGATACTATCTTATCCACAAGAGCTTCCGCAACGCCTTCTTGCTGATCATGAGCCTGCTGTTTTACGCCTGGGGCGAGCCGGTATTTGTGCTGGTGATGATCGGCTACATATTGTTCAATTACATCATGGCGCTGCTCATCGACCGTTTCCGAGCCAACATTCCCTTGGCGAAGGGGTTGCTCGCTTTCGGCGTGGTGGGGAACCTGAGCGTGCTGTTCGTATATAAGTACCTGGATTTCTTCCTTACCAACATCAACTACTTGGGCTTTGGCTTTAAGCTGCCGCACTTGGTGCTGCCCATCGGCATCTCGTTTTTTACGTTTCAAGCCATGTCGTACATGATTGACGTGTACCGGGGCACGGTGGCGGTGCAGCGCGCGCCGCAAAACGTGGGACTCTACGTGGCGTTCTTTCCGCAGCTGATCGCTGGCCCCATCGTGCGCTACTCCACCATCGAGGAGCAGATTTATTCCCGCGAGATGAACTTTGACATCTTCGGCGAGGGCGTGTACCGTTTCATTGTGGGCGTAGCCAAGAAGGTGCTGCTGGCCAACAACATGGCCCTTATCGCCGATAAGGCGTTCGCCACCCTCGATCCGCAGCGCTCCGTCCTCTACGCCTGGGTGGGCGTGCTCGCCTACGGGTTCCAAATCCTTTTTGATTTTTCCGGCTATTCGGACATGGCGATCGGCCTGGGCAAGATGTTCGGATTTCAGTTTTTGGAGAATTTCGATTACCCGTTTATTGCCCGATCGGTTTCCGATTTTTGGAGGCGTTGGCACATATCGTTAGGCACTTGGTTCCGCGATTATGTCTACTTCCCGCTGGGCGGCTCGCGCGTAAAATCGAAGACGCGGCTGGTGTTTAACCTGTTTGTGGTGTGGCTGCTCACCGGTGTGTGGCATGGAGCCAGCTGGAACTACGTCCTCTTTGGCCTAATGTACTTTGCGCTCATTGCCACCGAGAAGCTGACCGGATGGCCGGGCAAGTTCAAAAGTAAGGGTGCGCGCATTGCTTACCAAGTGTTTACCATGCTATGCGTGCAGGTGGGGTGGATCATTTTCCGCGGAACCAGCCTAAATGCTTCGCTCAAATATGGCCTTTCGATGCTGGGCCTCACCGGCAATCCGCTTACCTGCGATTTGCTGATCCTTTCCTTCCGCGAATACTGGCTGTTCTTGCTGGCGGCGGTGCTCTGCTCCACGCCGGTGTTCAAGTGGCTCAGAGCGCGCGTGGAGGCTTCGCCCTCGAAGGCGTTGCGCGTGGCCAGCCATGCTTTCACCGTGGTTTTTTACACATTCTGTTTGGTATGGGCGGTATCTTACCTCATCCTGGGTGCACACAATCCGTTCATCTACTTCAATTTCTAGTATTGCATTTTTTTGGTTTCTTTCCGCGTCCGGTTTCCGGGAGGAAATCTTCGGCAAAATACCTCGATCACGAGGTAAGGGTGGTGCGTTGGCATGAAGAAGTTTTTGAAGCGCGGCCTGACATGGGTGCGCCAATTGAGCGGAAAACGGGTGGTAGGGTTAGCGTTCATTATGTTTATTCTGGTGATCGCCGGCGCAGCCCTTCCTCCAGCCGTGGAAAGCGTACGCGAAGCGGTGCACCCCTCTTTCGCCGCCCTGCTGGAGACGCGGGATGCGCTGGATGTTTCCTATCGCGGCATGCTTTCTTTTTCTGCACCTTCGGCATTGAACAGGGGAAGCTACATCAACTTCAACGGCTTGATGGCGAGGCTGCTGGGGCAGCGTCACATGAATGAGCGAGTAAGGCTGGACAACGGGCACCTGTACCAGATGGCTTCGCACAAGGATATCGCCTTGCCCAGCGAGCGCATCGCAACGTTGTACGAAAAGCAGCGGGAGGCAGGGAAAACGTTCCTGTTCATACTGGCACCATCAAAAGCTTCAAAGTATGAGCAGCTAATTCCCGTCGGCTATGAGGATTGTTCCAACGAAGATGCTGACCGGCTGCTCGCTGCCCTGCGCGAGCGCGGTGTGCCAACGCTTGATCTGCGCGACGCGATGCATGAGGCGGGCTTGAGCAACACGGAGGCGTTCTTTGCTTCCGATCACCACTGGAGACCGGAAACCGGTTTCTGGGCGAATGCGCGCATGCTGGCCGAACTGACCGAGAGCGGGGTGATCCCCGCCGTGGATTCGCAGTACACGGATATTTCGAATTTTAACATTGAAGTGCGAAAAGAACTGTTTCTGGGTTCCGCCGGAAAGCGGACAGGCAGGTTTTTCATCGAGCCCGATGACTTTTCGATCATTACCCCCAAGTTTGATACGTCCCTCGTCGTCGATGTACCATCGCACGAAATACACCGGGAGGGGCCGTTTGCCAGTTCTGTGCTGTCTTGGGAGAATGTTACCTCCAAACAGTACTTCACGCAGATCGCTTATTATTTGTATGGGTTTGGGGACCCCGATTACTCGACCTACCGCAACCAGAACGCGCCTATCCAGCAAAAGGTGATGTGGATCGGCGATTCGTTTTGCTGCACCATGGTGCCGTTCGCCTCACTGGTGTTCAGTTCGGTGGACGTTCTTGATATGCGCAAATATACCAATGATTTTGCCGCGTATTTCGATGCTTATCAGCCGGACGTCGTGCTGTTGTTAGGCCGCGCCGCCGATGTACACGATGGCAACGTTCTATACGATTTTTTCCCGGATGAGGGCGCCGCGCAGGATTTGTAGCCCCAAAGTGAGGGCGATGCGTGCTTTCCTTGTTTTCCTTCCGTGCCCACTTTCGCAAGGAGTTCCTCGATAATGACGTAAGGATGGTGCATCGGCATGAAGAAGCTTCTCGAGCGCGGCCTGACATGGGTGCGCCAATTGAGCGGAAAACGGGTGGTGGGGTTAGCGTTCATTGTGTTTATTCTGGTGATCGCCGGCGCAGCCCTGCCTCAAGCCTCGGAAAGCGTCCACAAAGCGGTTCGCCCCTCCTCCGCCCTGCTGGAGAAGCGGGATGCGCTGGATGCTTCCTATCACAGCATGCTATCTTTTACCGCGCCTTCGGCGTTGAACAGGGGAAGCTACATCAATTTCAATGGCTTAATGGCCAGCCTGTTGGGGCAACGGCGTCTTAACGCGCGGGTGAAGCTCGACAATGGTCACCTATTGGAACTTACCGAACAAGAGGATATCTCTTTGCCAAGTGAGCGCATCACGGAGCTGTATGAAAAGCAGCGGGAGGCGGAAAAGGCATTCCTGTTCGTGCTCGCGCCTTCCCAAGCCCCCAAGTATGAGCAGATCATCCCCACAGGGTATGCGGATTATTCCAACGAGAATGCCGACCATCTTGTGGCTTCCCTGCGGGAACGCGGCGTGCCCGTGCTTGACCTGCGTGATGCGATGCACGAGGCAGGGATCAGCAATGCCGATGCGTTCTTCGTATCGGATCACCACTGGAGACCCGAGACCGGTTTCTGGGCGCATGCGCGCATATTGGACGAGCTGACCGCAGCCGGCGCGATCGCCCCGGTGGATTCGTTGTACACCGACATGGGGAACTACAACAAGGTCGTGTATAAGAATCTGTTTTTGGGCACTTCCGGCAAACGAACGGGCAGATTCTATGTGAAGCCGGACGATTATTCGGTCATTACCCCTAGGTTCGATTCGTTTATCGTCACCGATGTTCCCTTGCGCGACGTGCATCGGGAGGGTCCTTTTGCCGAATCGGTGCTGTCTTGGGACCAGATTGCAAGCAGGAATTACTTCATACAAGATGCACACGCGCTGTATGGCTTCCAAGGGTCTGACTTTGCGAGCTATCGCAACCAGAACGCGCCCATCCAGCAGAAGGTGATGTGGATCGGCGATTCGTTTAACAGTACCGTAGTGCCGTTTACCTCGCTGGTATTCAGCTCGGTGGACGATCTAGAGATGCGCAGATATGCCGATGATTTTGCTGCGTACTATGCTGTCTATCAGCCGGACATCCTGCTGTTGATGGTCAATGCCGCCGATGTGAACGGTGGCAACGCCACATACGATTTCTTCCCGGAGTAAAGCGCTGGGAGCGCTCTGCCTTCGTTGGTGGAGGATGGGCGCGATGACGGCTGAGCGATATCCGCAATGGCTAGAAGGGGCGGTTTGCCGCAACGGATAAAGAGCGCGGGAGCTTTTTGCGCCGCATGGATTAAAAGCACGAATTAACGCTTATTTCCTTCGTTTTCTTCCGCGTTCGGTTGTTTGGAAAGAATTCCTCGATATCGGTGTAAGGAGGGCGCGTTGGCATGAAGAAGTTTTTGAAGCGCGGCCTGGCGTGGGTGCGCCCACTGAGCGGAAAA
This sequence comes from Eubacteriales bacterium, assembly GCA_031553615.1. Lineage (GTDB taxonomy): Bacteria > Bacillota > Clostridia > Christensenellales > Aristaeellaceae > WQXF01. The sequence continues at coordinate 5,384 of JAVBLJ010000039.1, read as the reverse complement.
CGGGTGGTGGGGTTAGCGTTCATTATGTTTATTCTGGTGATCGCCGGCGCAGCCCTGCCTCAAGCCTCGGAAAGCGTCCACGAAGCGGTTCGCGCCTCCTCCGCCCTGCCGGAGACGCGGGATGCGCTGGATGCTTCCTATCGCAGCATGCTATCTTTTACCGCGCCTTCGGTGTTGAACAGGGGAAGCTACATCAATTTCAATGGCTTAATGGCCAGCCTGTTGGGGCAACGACGTCTTAACGCGCGGGTGAAGCTCGACAATGGTCACCTATTGGAACTTACCGAACAAAAGGATATCTCTTTGCCGAGTGAGCGCATCACGGAGCTGTATGAAAAGCAGCGGGAGGCGGAAAAGGCATTCCTGTTCGTGCTCGCGCCTTCCCAAGCCCCAAAGTATGAGCAGATCATCCCCACAGGGTATGCGGATTATTCCAACGAGAATGCCGACCATCTTGTGGCTTCCCTGCGCGAGCGCGGCGTGCCCGTGCTCGACCTGCGCGATGCGATGCACGAGGCAGGGATCAGCAACGCTGATGCGTTCTTCGCATCGGATCACCACTGGAGACCCGAGACCGGTTTCTGGGCGCATGCGCGCATAGTGAGCGAGTTGACCGCAAGGGGCATGATCCCTGCGGTGGAGCCGCTGTACACCGACATTGGAAACTACGACAAGGAAGTATACAGGGAGCTGTTTTTGGGCTCTTCCGGGAAGCGGACGGGCAGGTTCTACGTGAACCCAGACGACTTTACGGTCATTACCCCCAGGTTTGATTCGTTCATTGCCACCGATGTTCCCTCGCACGGCGTTCACCGCGAGGGTCCCTTTACCGAATCCGTGCTGGACTGGAGCCAAATCGCATCCAAAAATTATTTCGTACAGAATGCGCACTCGATGTATGGCTGCCGAGGGCCTGACTTTGCGAGCTATCGCAACCAGAACGCGCCCATCCAGCAGAAGGTGATGTGGATCGGTGATTCGTTTAATAGCGCGGTGGTGCCGTTTACCTCGCTGGTATTCAGCTCGGTGGACGATCTAGATATGCGCAAATATGCCGATGACTTTGCCGCGTACTACGACCGGTATCAACCGGACATCGTGCTGCTGATGATCAATGCCGCCTATGTGAACGATGGAAACGTCACATACAATTTCTTCCCGGACCAGGGTGCGGAAACGGATTTGCACCTCACATTCGGGGGCGATGATGATTGAGCGTACCCCGCAATGGCTAAAAGGCGCGGTTTGCCGCAACGGATAAAGAGCGCGGGAGCTTTTTGCACCGCATGGATTAAAAGCACGAATTAACGCTTATTTCCTTCGTTTTCTTCCGCGTTCGGTTATTTGGAAAGAATTCCTCGATATCGGTGTAAGGAGGGCGCGATGACATGAAGAAGCTTTTGAAGCGCTCCCTGACATGGGTGCGCCCACTGAGCGGACAACGGGTGGTGGGTCTGGCGCTCTGTGTGTTCATCGTGGCGATTGCAGGCGCAGCCCTTCCTCAAGCCGTGGAAAGCGTACGCGAAGTGGTGCACCCCTCTTTCGGTGCCCTGCTGGAGACGCGGGATGCGCTGGATGCTTCCTACCGCGACATGCTATCTTTTACCGCGCCATTCGGATTGAACAGGGGAAACTACATCAATTTCAACGGCTTGATGGCGCGGCTGTTGGGGCAGCGCTACATGAACGGGGTCGTCAAGCTCGATAACGGCCACCTGTGCGAGCTGGAGCCGCGTAGGGATAGCGCTCGTGCAAGCCTGCAGATCACCGAACTGTATCAGCATCATGCTGCAGCGGCCAAGACGTTCCTCTTTGTGCTTGCGCCCATGCAATTGCCCAAGTACGAGCAGGTGATGCCCGCCGGATACGAGAGCTACGCCAATGAGAACGCCGATCAGCTGGTGGCGTCGTTGCGTGAAAACGGTGTGCCCGTGCTTGACTTGCGCGACGAGCTGCATGGGGCGGGGATCGGCAACGCCGAAGCCTTTTTTGCGACGGATCGTCACTGGAAACCCGAGACCGGGTTTTGGGCGAACGCGATCATCCTGGACAAGCTGAACGAGATGGGGGCAATCCCGGAGGTCGAATCCCAGTATACCGAATTGAGCGCTTTCGACATGCGGATGCTTGCAAAGTGGCAGCTAGGCTCTTCGGGAAAGCGAACCGGCCGCTATTACGTTGAGCCCGACGATTTCGCCATCATCACGCCTCGGTTTGATACGCACATTGTGGCGGACATCCCCAGCATCGGCGTTCACAGGGAGGGCGCATTTTCATCGTCGGTGCTGGAATGGGACAGGGTAGGCAGACGCTCGTTCTTTGAGGAGGATGCGTACACGCTCTACGGCCGCTACCCGGCGCGTGCGAGTTACCGTAATGCTGGCGCGCCGCTTCGTCAGAAGGTGCTGTGGCTGGGCGATTCATTCACCGAGGTGGTAGTACCCTTCTCGACCCTGGTCTTTGGTTCGGTGGACGATGCGGACATGCGCGGCTGGAGCGAGGAGGATTTTTCGGCCTACTACGACGAGTGTCAGCCCGACATCGTGCTGCTGCTCATTAACCCGACATCCGTTATGACGAAGAATACCACATACGATTTTTTCCCGGATGAGGAGGCGTCCCTTCAACCGCTTCAGCCCGGAGCGAGGGAATGACGCGACGCGGAAAATCGGGGCAATAGACGTATGAGGAGAGGTGTAGGTGCGCTTGCTTTCGAAAGGGATCGCATGCTTTCGGCGCTTAAGGGGTTTCTGGAACCATAAACGTGCCCTATCGCTTGTTTTTCTTGTGTTTGTTGCGGTGGTGGCAAGCGCGACCTTCCCCAAGAGCCTGGTCAGCGTGGGGGAGGTGCTGCAGCGCGACCGGTTTGCGCTGCAGGATTTTGTGCAGCCGCTGGACGACATGTACAGCCGGATGCTGAACTATGATGCGCCGCTGCCTGTGAGCAAGGCAGCCTATATCGACCTGAACGGGCTGCTCGCGCGGGCGATGGGGCAGCGCTACGTGAACGAGCGCGTCAAGCTGGGCAACGGCCATTTGTCCGAGCTGGCCGAGCGCGTGGACGTCACCGGGGCGGCCGCGCAGATTACCGAATTGTATCGGCGGCAGCAGGCGGCGGGCAAGACGTTTCTATTCGTGCTCGCGCCCACCCAGATACCCAAGTACCAGCAGATATTGCCCGCCGGATACGAGGATTTTTCCAACGAGAATGGCGATCACCTGATGGCGTTATTGCGCGAAAACGGCGTGACAGCGCTCGATTTGCGCGATGAGATGCGCGACCAGGGCCGCGATCACGATGCATCCTTCTTTGTGACCGACCATCACTGGCGGCCCGAAACCGGGTTTTGGGTGTATACCCGCATAATGGCCTTGCTGACCGAAAGCGGAGCGATCCCCGAGATCGACGCGCGCTACACCGACCTATCGGCCTTCGATGTGGAGACTTACCCCCGGTGGTACCTGGGCTCGGGGGCGGAACGCACCGGCCAATACTACGCGGGGCTGGACGATTTTTCTGTGATCACCCCCGCGTTTGATACCCACATGACTTCGTACGTTTCCGGGCCGAAGAAGGAAAGGGAGGGCACATTCAAGGATGTAGCCATCGACTGGCCGGCCATGTCGGTGCAGCATTTTTACAAAAACGATCCCTACCTGGCCTACAACTTCGGCGTAGATCCGTACATCCGCTACAACAACGCAGGTGCGCCCATCGAGCAAAAGGTGCTGTTCCTGGGCGATTCCAACGGCAATACAATCGTGCCCTTCCTGGCGCTCGCGTTTCGCGAGGTGGAGGATATCGACCTACGCTACCGCAAGGGCAGCTTCGCCGAATACTACGAGAAGGCGCAACCCGATATCATCGTTATGGAGGTATACACCGCCACCCCCGAGCGAGACATAAGCGTTTACCGTGCTTTCCCGGAGCTGGAGCCGGGCGATTGAGCCCATTTGCAGGGGCGAAGGTGGTTTCGTTCGGAGGTCTATGCGAAGGGGTGGTCTGGGATGAAGTGGCTGCTATCCGGTTCTGCGGCGCAAAAGGAGAAGCGCATTCTGGCCCTGCTCTTTGGGCTGTTTGTGCTGATGCTTTCGGTGGTGGCCGCGCCCAAGGCGGCGCGCGAGATCATGGGTGCGATGGAGGGAAAGTCGCTATCGATCCGCGGCATTGCTACCGCGCTGGACGGCGCGTATCGCGACCTGCTGGAGATAGAAGGACCTCCGGTGGCAAACAAGGCGGCGTACGTTAGCTTTAACGGCCTGTTGTCGGGGCTGATGGGTCAGCGGATCATGAACGATTGCGTCAAGCTGAACAACGGGCATCTCGGCGGCATTGGGGGCACGCCGGATTTGGGGGAGCAATGGAACAGCATCGTCGCGCTGGCCGAACGGCAAAGGGCGGCGGGCAAGCAGTTCCTGTTTGTGCTTGCGCCGGGGCAGAATTCGAAGTATGAGGGGCTGAGTCCGGCGGGTACGGAAAACGCTTCCAATGCCGCCGCCGACCACATGGCGGACTGGCTGCGAGAGCGCGGTGTGCCGCTGCTCGATCTGCGCGACGCGCTCCACGACCAAGGCATTTCAAGCGCTGATTCCTTTTTCGTGACCGACCTGCACTGGAAGCCTGAGACCGCTTTTTGGGCGCACGGCCAAATTCTGCAAGCGCTGGAACCGACCGGAATCATTGCGCCTGTGCCCGAAACCTACTCCAGCCTCGAAAGTTTCGAGGTGAAGGTGCTCCGGGATTGGTTCCTGGGCTCTTCGGGCAAGCGAACCGGGCGCTTCTTTGCGGGCTTGGACGATTTTTCCATCATCACGCCTCGCTTTGCAACGCACCTCATCACCGAGATTCCCTCGCGCAAGCAGCGGCTGGAGGGCAGCTTTGCCGAGACGGCGCTGGATTGGCCGCGCGTGAACGAGAAGGGTTACTTCACCAACGACCCCTACGCGATGTACGGGTTCGGGAATCCGGATCGAATGCGCTATCAAAACCCGGAATCGCCCGCGCCGCAAAAGCTTCTGTGGATCGGCGATTCCTTCGGCAGCCCGGTGGTGCCCTATCAGGCGCTGGTGTTCCGCGAGGTGGAGGATATCGATATGCGCTACTACACCGGCGATTTTGCTGCATTTTACGAGGCATACCAGCCCGACGCCGTGGTGCTGCTGGTCAACATCACCAGCATTTTGCAGGAAAACGCAACCTACGATTTCTTTCCCCAATAGCGCGGGTCGCCAGAGCACTGAAACGGAGTGTAATACCCATTCCAACTACGTTTTGCCACAATCCAGCGGATTTTTTTCGATCGGCGTTGTCGTGCCTCGGTCAGCGTAGCTGCTGGCTACGCCTCCTTCGGACTCCTAGCCGATCGAAAAAATCTCTCGCTGGC
>JAVBLJ010000015.1:0-3350 GCA_031553615.1 Eubacteriales bacterium | reverse complement strand
AACGGCGAGGACACCCTGTACACCCTGAACGGCAAGAAGATCACCCACGTGCGCAAGCAGGTGAACGGGGAGAACGTCGTTCGCATGCACTTCTTCTACGACGCGCAGGGCAGACCCAGCATCATCCGGTATAACGATGTGGATTATGTATACGTGCATAACCTGCAGGGCGACGTGATCGCAATCGTTGACATGGACGGGAACAAAGTGGTAGAGTATGGGTATGATGCTTGGGGGAAGCCGACGGGGAAAACCGGGGCGCTGGCGGGGACGCTGGGGACGGAGAATCCGTTTCGGTACCGGGGGTATGTTTGGGATGAGGAGACGGGGCTTTACTATTTGAGGAGTAGGTATTATGATCCGGAGTGGGGGCGGTTTTTGAATCAGGATACGGTTCTAGGTAAGCCGGGAAAGCTTCTAGATCACAACCTATTTAGCTATTGCAGACAAAACCCAGTAATAGGAGGCGATCCTAGCGGAATGTATGATCCGGATGAAAGGGCCTATCAGCAGCAGTATCCTAAGACAGGCCAAGTAGCTGTATCCTATCAAAGCAGGACAACCTCAAAGGGGGTTTTTCTGAGGGAGTCTCCCTCAAAAAAAAGCAAAAGTCTAGGGCAGCTCCCCCCCGGTACCTTTGTAAACTATGGTGCGGCTTTTTATGATAAAAATGAGCCTAATGAAAAGCTGCAATATTGGCTGCAAACGCCTGACGGTTGGATAAATGCACGACATATTGTAAATCGGGATGAATGCACGGTTTGCGAAGCATCGTATGTTTCTGAAGCACTTAATGTAGTACGTGTCACACCGCCTACCATGCTGGAAGTGGAGCATTCGCATGGCTCGTAGGGTCGGGGTGGTGTTCAAGAGCGGTGAAACGTTGGAAGTGTCGGATTGATACGTTTAGTGCCTTGTGGACTTTTTCCGTCACCCGCCCAAGATGCATTGTGGTTTTCATGTTGGTTCAACCGTAATAATGCAGATTGACTACACAAAAGCAAAGGCAAGACTGCACAGGATTCGTTCGCGAAAATTGCGATAGAAGAAGGCCTGCACGAACTGCTTTTCCAGGTCCTTATCCATGCGCAGCTCCCTCCTTTGGCTCCGTGTGTCACAGTATCATCCGTTGCCCTTATCGCAAACACGCTACTCGCCCTCGCCCATCCAGGCGCGGCACGCCGCGCACAGCGCCGCCAGGCTTTCGCCGGCCTCCGCGCCGGTCCTGCCCTGCGCCGTCACGTAGAGCTTCAGCTTGGGCTCGGTGCCCGAAGGCCGCACCACCACATGGCCTTGGCCGTGCAGGGCGAGGGCAATCACATTGCTGCGCGGCAATCCGGTGCCTTCGCTCCAATAATCGGTGAATGATTCCACCGCCTGGCCGCCGAACTCGCCCAGCGATCCCTCGCGCAGAGAATCCATGCGATGCGTCATCTCTGCCATGCCCGAAGCGCCCGCAAACTCGAAGGTCAACAGCTCGCTCTTGTAGTAGCCATACCGCTCGTACAGCGAATCCAGCACGTCCAGCAGGCTCTGCTGCCGCGCCTTGTAATACGCCGCCATTTGGCAAATCAGCATCGACGCGCTCACCGCGTCCTTATCGCGCACGTAGCTGCCGGAAAGGTACCCGTAGCTCTCTTCAAAACCGAATAGGTAGCGCTCCGCCCCCCCTTCGGCCTCCAGCTTGCCAATCTGCTCGCCAATGAACTTAAAGCCGGTGAGCACGTTGCGCAGCTCCACGCCGTATCGCGCCGCGATGGCCGTCGCCAGCTCGGTGGTGACGATGGTCTTAACCGCCACGGGCCGCGCGGGCATGGTGCCGTTGGCGATGCGCCGCTGGCATACAAAATCGAACAGCATCGCGCCCATTTCATTGCCATTGATGAGGCGCACGGCTCCCTCCATCGGCACACCCACGCCCACACGATCACAATCCGGATCGGTGGCTAGGCAAAAATCCGCGTTCACTTCCCGGGCCAGCGCGACGGCCAGCGCCATCGTCTCCGCCTTTTCGGGGTTGGGATAGGGACAGGTCGGGAAGTTGCCATCGGGCCGCTCCTGCTCGGGCACCACCGTGACGCGCACCCCCGGAAGCTCGGCGAGCACGCGGCGCACCGGCTTGTTGCCCGCGCCGTTGAGGGGGCTGTACACCACGTGCAACGGCGCAAAATCGCTGGAAACACCGCTGGCCAGCACGCAGGCGTGGTACGCATCCATCACCTGCGCGGGAATGTAGCGGATGCCGCCTTCGGCCACCTGCGCCTCGAAGGAGGGCAGTACTTCGATCAAATCGCGCTCGCGCCCGATGCAGCGCAGCACCGCCTCGGCACCCTCCAGCGTGATCTGGCAACCATCAGCGCCGTACACCTTGTAGCCATTGTCCTTGGCCGGGTTGTGGCTAGCCGTGATCACAATGCCTCCGCTGCACCCCAGGTTGCGCACGGCGAAGCTGAGCATCGGCGTGGGCATGAGCTCGGCATAGATATGCACCTGCACGCCCATATCCGCCAGGGTTGCAGCGGCGATGCGCGCGAATGCATCGCTCTTGTTTCGACTATCGTAAGCAATGGCACAGGAAGGCTTGGGGAACGCAGCCAGGAGATACGCGCCAAAACCGCGCGTCGCCTTGGCAACCGTATATAGATTCATACGGTTCGTGCCCGCACCGATCGCGCCGCGAAGCCCCCCGGTGCCGAACTCCAAATCGCGATAAAAGCGATCCTCCACCTGCTTCGCATCGCCCTGACACGCCTCCAGCTCCGCACGCAACTCCGCGTCCAGTGCCGAAAACTCCATCCACTCGCGAAAACGCTGTTGAACCTCCATTGTTTCCCCTCCGCTCTCCCATGGCCCTATCGGCATGCATTTCCCTTTTGCATAGAACAGCATGAGTATAGCATCCGCCTGGGGGGTTGTAAAGCTTCACGCCTCTCCTTTGCTTCTGAAAACACAACGAAAGGACCGGTTTGCACCGGCCCCTTCTTGCGAAAAATTCCGCCATTTTCTCGAAGGCTTTCTTTGGTGATCGCTAGCAGCCACAGCCATAGCCCCGGTTGTAGCAGCTCCCGTTGTTGAGCGCGGCATTGCCCAGGTTGACCGTGCCTTCGTTGCAAAGCGACATCGGCGGAAAAAGAGGAAGGCTGAAGAATTCGTCGCACACGTACGACGATAGATGATATTTCTCCGCACACCCGAGGTACATCACTACTCTCCCGCCCCCGTCCCCTCACTCCCCACCTCATCCTCCCGCAGCAACTCCATCTCCATATATTTTTCCTGGATCTGATACTGCAGCACGTACTCAAACACCCTCGCCCGCACCTCGGGCACCGCCGCCATCAGCGTAGCCA
>JAVBLJ010000053.1:0-19837 GCA_031553615.1 Eubacteriales bacterium | reverse complement strand
CACGTTGCTCGGGCTTGGATCGCCCGTCCCCGCCTGCCCCGCCACCAGCCGCGCCGTCACCGACACCTCCGCGTTGGCGGGCACGTCGTGCAGCGTAGCCACCGGCCCCGTCGCGGTGATCGGGGCGCGGTAGCCGTAGGCGATGTTGACCGTGATGTCGGTGGTCGGCGGATAGGCGCAGGCGAAGAGCAGGGTGCCGTTGTGCTGGGCGATAGCGCGGATGTCTGCGCTGATATACGCTTCCCGCGTTCCTTCTTCCCAGGCTACCCAAATGATGCTGTCGGCCAGGATGCCTGACACGCTCGCCGCCTGTCTGTTGTCCGCCCAAGCGCTGGCAAGCAGCGTCGCGGAGGTGGCCCGCAGTCCGGGCGGCACCCCTGTGAGGTTCGCATACGCGACGCGATGCGCGTCGGTCCCATTGTGTTGGTGTGCGGCCATTTCCGATCTTGTTGGGTAGGCAACGGAGTAGTCCAGCACAACGTTGGTACTCTGCGCGGTGCTGATGTTTATCGGGATGCTGACCGACAACAAATTCACATTGCTTTTGCTCACGTAGCTTGCGTTCGTGCTCGCATAAATGTAGGCAAAAAGCACTTCTATGTTATCCGCACCCTTAGCGTACACTCCACTCTCCCGCCACCAAAAGTCTGCAGCCACATCCCTCTGTTTCAGGTCGGCGCGTATCGTTATCGTATTCCCGGACGTCATGTCCGCCTGCAATATCGCAAGGCTTGCGGTCTGGTGTAAAAGCGCTTTCAGGGTGGTGGGGTTCGTAGCCCCCAAGGTGCCGTCCCCCAGCGCCACGCGTGTCATCGTCATTTTTTCGCCCAGCTCAGCCTTTGCCAGCAAAGCGGCCCCCGCGCTTGTCACAACGCCGATCATCCATTCGCTCATGCTTCCTCCTCAAATACACCAACGATCTCCCCGCCCCCCATATCGTCGTAGGCGAAGGAAATGCGGTCTCCGATCCCTAACCCTGCAACACTCTTTGGGATGCGCATCCATCCGGTGGCATGTTCCGCGTCTGCGTCGGGCTGCACACGGGCCTTTGTCCCGTTGATTTCCGTCACCGTCCCTAGTCGCATCATTCTTTTTTACTCCTTTTATGGTCTTATGGTAGGAAGCGTTATGAATTGGGCGGTTTGAATGGCTGCGCCGACGTAAGCCTGCGCCGTCCCCGTTTGCGTCTCGATTCGTATTCCGTCGTAGACGCTGCGCAAATTCTGTGTTTGCGCCACCACGCGATGTATGTCCGCATTTTTCGCTAACGCAATATCGATATCAGTCGTCCGCACACGGAAGTGATAGGGTTCTCCATCGTACTCCCACCACTCCTCCACCCGCATTGAGCCAAGGAAGGCGGATACCACCCGCTCAATCGCGCTCGGCGTGCCCATCCCTCTGTGCACGAGGTCGCTCTGCGCAACCACTGCCCGCTTCGCCTCCAGCGGGGCGAGCGTGTCGTACCACCGGATGCACAGCTCGCAGGCTAGCTCGTCCAGCACGGTTTCCTCCAGATCGTCCACGCGTGGTAACAGCTGCGGATCGTCCGCCGCCGCTGTCAGGTCTTTTAGGTAAGGGTTAAGCGTCTCCGCGAGGCAGCGCGCGGTGTGGTCGTCGCGTAACGCGGCGGAGAGAAGCGCCGGGAAATCGACTTCGTTAAGCTTCATCGTGCGCTACCTCGTGGGTAACCGTCATTTCCGCACACCAGGCGCGCTGTCCAGCCTCCAGTAGCAGAGGTTCTGGAAGCAAAAGCGAAATTCGCACCACCCCCGCTTCGTAAAGCAGCGCTCGCAACTTGTCCGGGTTTATGCTTCGCCCGAGCGTGTAGTCTTGCCACTGTTTGTATCGCTGGAGCGCTCCATTCTCGCCCTCCACCGACTGAACCACGGTCGATTCGCTCGTGCGCGGGGTAAAATAGGTTAGCGCGATCTTGTACTCAATCGCGTCGGCCTGCTTTACGGCCACGCGATCTGTCAGCGGGCGCACGGTTCGGTCGTTCAATGCATCCAACACCTTGTCCAGAATCGCCGCGGAATCGCCGCTGCTGTCGGCCAATAACACCGCCACTTCCACCTCCCCCGGTCCCGTGCGGCGCGCGCTGGCATCCAGCACTTCGCTGCCCGCGCTCATCGCGTGGTACACATAGGCATCCGCAGGGCCTGCGGTGGAGTATTTTGTTGGCGCAAGCCGGATGCGCTCGCGGTATGCATCGTCCTCTTCCCGCCCTCTACCGCCGTCTGTGGTGGTGGTGTTGCTTACACCCGCTACGAATGGCACCGGGTCAACCAACGCCGTGATGCTGTCCACCGGGTATCCGTTGTGCTCTTCCCCGCTTACTTCTCCCGATAGCACCGACGCGGCAGGCGCATCGCCCGCTGTTTTTCCGGCCGGGATGGTGATGGCTTGGGTGGTGGCAAAGTATGTCCGTCCGTCCGGGGTGGCCCGCGTGCCTATTGAGATCACGGTGGATACCGCGCGCGATGTCGTCAGTGTGAAGCGCAGTATGGTCGTAGCCGGTGCGGCCGCAAGCCGGGCGGTGGCCGATCGTTCGCCAATGGCATCCAGTACTTCGCCCTGCGCGTAGCGCAGAAGGTTTTGACGGCCCGCTTCGTCAATCCGCGCATAGGTGCCTATGATCACCATCATGAAGTGCGCCAACAGCAGATAGCGTTCATCGGTCGGTTGCAACCGCTCGCCGAGCCGCCGCTCCAGTTCCGCTCGCGCGTCCTGTATCATTTTCCCGGCGTCTACCTCGGCAAAATGGATCTCGCTCAATCCTCGTCCACCTCCACGTCCGCCTCAATATGCAAAGCGCATCCCGCAAGGCTCACGCGCACCTCCAGCACGCTCGCTTCCGGCACATACTCCTCTATGTTCCGTGTCACCTCGGCCACCGCTATCGCCTCCGCCTGTACCGATGGGATGTGGTGAAGGGCAGGGTTCAATCCTACGCTGCGCAGGAACGGTGTTTCACCGCGCCAGCTGCGCAAGGCGTTTTGAATGTTTTGCAACACCCGCGCATTCCCCTGTGCGCGCCAGTCAAGCCCTCTCTCCGCGTTGGTTACGGTATGCCGCACGTGCAGTTCCTCCTTGTGTGCTAGCTGATGGTTCCAGTGTTGATCGCGCGCCCTCCTAGTCCGGCAGATCCCGAGCTTGCGCCTGATCCTCCAGGCTTGTTTTTGACTGCGGACTTCACCTTTGAACTCGGTTTTTTCTTGCTCGGGCTCTCAGTGCTGGGCGTGTTCGCTGTCGATGCCGGGTTTTTTCGGTCCATCTCTTTTCGATATTCCTGGAAAGAGAGCTCCAGCTTGCAGGAAATCAGTTCGCCTTTCGCGCCGAAAGCATTGTCCGTTTGTTGTAGGCTTTGGATGATGTAGCGATTTTTGCCAGCGGCGGTACCGCCAAAGAACAGCGCATTAACCTCTCCGCTGTCGCATGCCTTCCGCCATGCTTCCGCCTCGGCTGCTGTGTCCGTTCCCAGCGCGTTGGCAAAGAATGCTGTAAGCGTAATCGTCTCCAGTTCCGGAGCCACCCGCGATGTGCCCGGTTTTCTTTTTTCATCTTCCTGTGATTCCGTCTTGTACCCGGATCGGCGCGTCAGGTTGGCAAATGTTTGTATCTTACTCGCGTCCACCGAAAAGACGCGCGCGCCCCAGCTCGCGACCACGCCCATCAATATCCCTCCAATGGCTTTCGCAGGCGCAAATGGGTGCGCTCCCGGTGTAGGTCGTGACAAGCGCAATCCACGATCCAGCGCCCGCTCCACTCCGCCCCGCTCACCCGAACCTCCAGCACGCTGCCGCCTGCCACGCTCATATCGAGCGGTTGGTCTTTTAGCCTTAAAATCCGCTCGTATTTGTTTTGGACTCGTAACAGGCCCTTGGCGAAGCGCTCGGCCTCTCTTTGGCTCCCTATCTGGATGCCATGCCGCGCCGCTTCAACCTCCAGCCAGGGGCCGCTCCCGCCGCCCGGCGCCATAAAGCTTCCTCTGTATGCCGCGCGTACGCAGCACCCGGCATAGGTGCCGGTTGTCACCGTTTCCAGCTCATGCCCTGTGCCGTCGAGCAGCGCGATCTCGCCGATTGCCGCACGCTGCTCCAGCCAGGGCTCGTAGTACACCACCAGCGCACCGTCCACAACTTTCAGTGCGCAGCTCTCGCACTCGCAAAGCGCGTTCAGCCACGCAATGTCCGGCTCAAGCCGTTGCTCGATCCGTGTGTACGACGGATTGTCTGGCAATCCGTAGGTCTGCATCTTCATCCCGGCCCGGACGGCAAACTCCCGCAGAATGTCCTCCATCCGCACGTTTTCCCATGCCCGGGTGCCGCATCTGCGTATCGCTGGAGGCGCGGAAAGCGCACCGAGCGAGAAAACGCCCGCTTTTGCCCGGTATTCATCCACAAACATCGTACCGGTATCAAACCCCTGATGAACGATGCGCACCTCATCCTCCTTGCGCACACCCCACCGCATCCAATCCTGCTCCGGATCACGAAAACAAAGTTCTATGCGGTCTAGCCGCCCGCCCGCATGGTCATGCACCTGAGCGCCGCACACCTGTACTTGCTCGGTAATGTCCGTTCCGTTGTAGAAAATGTTCACGCTCTCCCGCCCTTCCATGGCGGGAGAAGCTTCGATGCCGCCATGTCGATGATCGGAATGCTCACGACCTCTCCTCCCTCCAGCACCAGCAGGTGCGTTAGCGTTGGGTTTGCGTAGAGCAATATCGGCGAGAGCGTGGCCTCGCCGTACGCTTGAAAGGCGATCCAGTCCCAGGTATCGCCCTGCGCCGCGCTGTACAGGTTGTAGTCCTCCCATACGTATCCGTTAAGCTCACGCATAGGCCTCTCGCTCCTCCTCCCTGCGCATGCGCTCGTACCATTCGCGGAACCGCGCCTCGGCCTCCTCCAGCGCATTCGCTACCGCTTGCCGAACCGCATCCTCGCTCCCGTTCGTGTTCACGTGGATCACCGGCGCAAATACGATCTCGCTTCCACCGCCCAACGATTGGCCGGTGCCGTGCAGCGCTTCCAGCGCGAGCGCGCGGCTTCTGGGCTTGTTGTTGTGCGGCACCGCGGTCTCTGCGTATCCCGCCTCCGCGATCCAGGCCAGTGTGGGCCTGTGAGCGGTCATGCCGTCCGCCAGCGCAATCGGCGGCGTTCCTTCTATGCCTCCGCCGGAGGCGGCCGTCGATAGGGTGGATAGCGTCACCCCCAGCCCGTTCAGCATTTCTGCGACCCCGCTCACCCGAAGGGCGATGTCGCTCATCACGTATTGCACCATCGCCTGCATGGAGAAAAGGTAGCTGTTCAGGCTCAACTGCAGGTTGCTCCATGCTGCGTTCCAGCTCGCGGCAATCTCTCCCCGCAGCGTGGCGATCAACTGCCGCGTGGGCCCGAGCACCGCCTGCGCGAGCATCTGGCTGCTCGCCCTCACCCTATTGATTCCGCCGTCTAAGCCGTTGCCCAACCCTTGAGCGTAGAAAAAGCCGCTCTCCTCCGCAATCCACGAAGGGGAGTTCACTCCCAGCGCGCTTTGCGATGCGGAGTTTACGGAATCACCAAGCGCGTTCGCCGCCTCGATCGCAGCCGCATCGTTCCCAAGTCCATTCACCAGGCCGCTCACATAGTCGGTGCCGTTTGCGGCTGCTGCGTTATAGACCTCTCTCGCTTCGGTGATGCCGCTGAACCACGCGTCTCCGCCAGAAATAAGCTCGGCACCCTGAAAAGCGCGCAGGGCATCCGCAATATCTTTCGGCACCTCTTCGCCTGCGTCCGCGTAGCCCTTCGCGAGCGCGGTCAGCTCGTCCCGCTCTTTCTTCGTCTTTTCCAGAAAGAGCTTGGCCTCCTGCATCACCGCTCCGGGGTTGTCGCCCAGCGCGTTATCGAGCGCGTTTTCGTAGAGCCCTTTCGTTCGCTCCCTTACGGCATCCACCATCACGAAGTTTTTGGGATCAAACGCCGTTCCCCATTCTTCTTCGTATGTTGCAATCGCTTCCTTGGCGAAAGCGTCGATCCCTCCGGCCATAACCTTGCGCACCGCACCAATTTCGCCACCAAACACGTTTGTGCTGCCAATGAACTCGGCGTATAGTTTTGATGCGGTCGCCTTCTGCTCCCTCACTCGCTCGGCAAAGGCTTCGTTGTTCTCCGCCAGCGTGGCGTCCAGTTTCGCGTTACTCCAGCCCTCTACCACAGCCAGCTGGCTGGCAGCATCGTCCGCCGCGTCCTTTGCGATTTGCGCCTCTTTTATCACCGCCTCGGCTTGTGCACTCATTTCCGTCTGGAGATCCGTAAAACTGTCCAGCGTGAATTCGCCGTTGCGTACGCGGGAGGAAAGCCGCGCTAAGCCCGCTTGCGCCTTGATGAGCGATCCTTCCGCCCAGATTTGCGTCAGCTCCGCCCGCAGCTTCTCAATGGTTTTGCGCTCTTCCTCGTCAATCTTTCCGTCGGCAATCGCCTCGTCGAACGCCTTTCGCAGTTCCGCACCCTTTGCGGCAGCTTCCGTTTCCAACCCACTGTAGTACGTATTGACTTCTGTTCTTAACTTCTTTCCAGATGTGATATCCTCACCGTAAAGCACCGTAAGCGCCATATTGACGGTGAACGCTTCCTGGCTGATCGCATTTTGTATGCCGGTTGCATAGTCGTTTATCTGCTGCTTTAGTGCTTCTATGTCGGTTTCGGATAGCTCGACCCCGGCCCCTACCTTGAACATCGTCACGCGGATGTCACGATCCAGGCCCTCCAGCTCTTCGTGCATTTGCTTAAGCTTGTCGTACTCGCCAGTAAAGGCGTTGACGGCCCGCGCGAAGGGCGTGTCCAGCGTGGCGAGCGCCGTCTCTACGTCCCTGGCGGATAGCGCGATGTCGCCGAAGCGCTCCGCCAGCCCGCGCTCGGCGGCCGCCTTGTTGGCTCGGTAGATCGCCACACCCAGGGTGACCAGCGCGCCTACCGCAAGTATTGCCCACCCTGCGGGGCCCCCCAGCAGCTTCAGTGCCCCGCCCAGCAGCTTGATGCCCTTCCCGAGTTTGGGCAAGAATCGTAACACCTTCCCCGCCCCAACGAGCAACTTTCCGCCCGCAACCAACAGCGGCCCCACCGCCGCAGCAATGCCTGCGATCTTGATGATCATGTCCATGGTTTCGGGCTTCATTTTTGTTAAGCTGCGGGTGAGGTTCGCCACCCACTCCGCTGCCGTGCGCAGGTATGGCGCGCCGCGCTCGCCCAGTTCAAGCAGAAAGCCTTCCGCAGTGCTTTGCGCATAGCGAAGCGCACCGCCCAGGCCGCTCTCCATGTCCTTCGCCATCTGCGCCGCCGCGCCCCGGCTGTTCCGTACCTGGTCGGATAGCTCGCCATACACCCCGACGCTCTCGTTAATCAGTGCGGTTGCGCCCTTGATGTCGCGAGCGTTGAATATATCGCCGAGAATAGCGTCCTTGTCCTCTTGGGTGAGGTTCTTCATGGCAGCGTGCATGTCGCGGAATATTTCGTTGGTGCCGCGCAGGTTACCCTGCGAATCGTATACCGCCACGCCCAGGCGCGCCATCTGCTTTTCAGCCGTCTCCGTCTGGTTGGTCAGCGAGCGCAGCACATTCCGGAACTGGGTGCCGGCTTCCTCGCCCTTCATGCCGTAGTTCGAAAGGATGCCTAGCTGGGTAATGAGCTCCACCGTGCCATCCTTTAGCTTGCGCGCGTCAGCGCCCACGGTCTTGATGCCTGCCCCCAGCCCCTCGATGTCCGTATTGGAGGCCTGTCCGCCTCTGGCCATCTGATCGATGAATCCGTCCAGGTCCTTCACTTCAATGCCCAGTGCGGCCATACTTTCCGTCACCAGGGAAGCGGCGTCCTGCAGCCCAATCCCGCCCGCCTTGGCGGCCAACATCACCTTGGGCAGCAGCGAGATCGATTGGTCGGCGTTGTAGCCCGCCTGCGCGATGGAGTTGAGAGCAAGCACAGCATCCGCCGCCGGCCGCTTCGCCTCGATGGCCGCGTCCTTGGCCGCCGTGCCCAGCTTCTTCATCTCTTCCGGTGTCGCGCCAATGGTGGCCTGCACCTGCCGTATGGCATCGTCGTACTCCGTAAAGGTCTTGGCAACCAAAAAACCCGCCGCAACAATGGGGGCGGTTACCGTCTTGGTCAGCTTCTTCCCGGTGCTCACCATCTTGCTTCCGACAGCATCGAGCGTGTTGGAAGCCTTTATCAGCTTTTTATCCAGCGGGTGCATGCTTTTTTGCGCGTCCTGAATCGCCCGCTGTAAGGAAGGGTCGAGCGAGCCAAAGAGGGTGATGACCGCCTGCACCTCTCGGCTGTTCCCCTTGCCCATCGATCATCACCCCCCCTTTTTATTTCGCTTTCGTCCTCATGGCGCGCCGCCGGTTCGCCTCTTGCTCGGCCTGGTTGTTGATTTCCTCAAAGTAGCCGATAAAAAGAGCCGCGCCCATCCTGTATAGACGGGTCGGCTCCATGTGCAAGTGCAGGCCGAGGGAGGCTATTGCGCTTCGGTAGTCTCTTCCTCGCCATCTTCGATTTGGACCGTAAAAAAACGGCGGCTCAAAATCATTGCCTCCTGGGCATCGTGTCCGCCCATGCGCTTCAAATCCGCCAGCGAAACCTCCGGCATCGCCTTGCTCACCGCGCGGGCGAAGATGCAGAGCTTGGCGGTGGTGTCGAACTGCTCAATCATCACCACGTTGTTGCTCATGGTGGCCCGGTCCTTGTCCGCCTCGATGAGGTCCAGCGCCGTGAGCTCATCGAAGTTGTAGTGTATCTGCGCCAGTTGTTTTCCGTCCACCGTCAGAGGTTTGCGCAGTTTTAGGGTGCCCTTGCCTACAAACTCGTCCGTCTTGGCCTGGTTTTCCGCTTCCTTTTTTGCCATGTCTTTGTCCTCGCTTTTCTGTCTTAGTTGATCAGCGCCCGCAGGTCTGCGGCCCTGTCTATGCCGTTCACTCGATAGATGTAGGCGGTCTTGTCGATCAGCAAAATCTCCCTGCCCGCCACAAAGATTTGCAAACGCAACACCTCGTGGGTCACCGAGCCTTCGGAGGGCTCGCCGTTTTTGACGCTGCCCGGTTCGTAGCTCTTGAACACAGTTTTTGCGTATACCTTGCATCCCTCCGGCACAATTCCGGCTTGAACGCTTACCGTATCCTGGGCAAAAAGCAACGCGATGTCCAGTGCGCCCGGCTGCATCAGCAAGGCATGATCCCCGCTCAAGCCTCGCAGGTCGAACTTCATTTCCATGCTTTCAAATTGCCCCGTCGAGGGCAGGGAAAGCGTTCCCATCAGCCCCGATCCCTGCACATCCTGTGTGCCCAGCGTGATGCTGGGCATCTCTACGCCGGTCATGGTACCAATCTCATTGCCGTTCACCCGCATCTTCGAAGCGACCACGGCAACCTTCTGCTCAAACATTCGTTCTCACTCCCTTCCTAAAAGCCTTCGAGGCCCGCTTCGGAATACCCCAGGTTCAGCGTCACCGCGCGGATCGGCGGCGTGGGCGTCGCCGTGCTGTGAAAGGTGAACTCGCCGCGCACCAGGTCTCCCGCACTGCCGATTTCCTCAAAAGCAACGTCCGCACTCATCAGTGCGCCCGCCGCGCGCAGGCCATCCAGGTACGCGCGCGTTTCGTTCACGATGGCGTCCACCCGATTGCGGCCGATCGGCGCATCCACTTCACGCCCATAGTTGACCTGAAACCAGTTTAGGATAAAGTATAGCATCGCAATGTTGCTGTCGTAGGTGTCGCGCGGGTCGGTGCCGCCGTCGCTCTGGAAGGCAGCCGTGTGCGCACCCCAAAGCGCCCACCGACCGCCGAAAAAAGCCACCGTGCGGATACCCGCCGCGTTAAGCAGGTTGGCCTGCGTGGTGGTGTAGTTGGCTTCCTTGCCCGCACTCGCGTGGTAGCCTTCGATGTCCACCGGCGCGTTGCTCGCGGTTTGGTAGGGAATGCCGCTGTTGCTAGCGTCGGTTTGCATAGCCGCCACCACCGAAAGGGTGGAGATGTGGTACAGCTTGCTGCCCTTGCGGGCCATCGGCCAACAAGTCACCTCGGCGGGGTCCGCATACCCCTTCTGGTTCTTCCAATCCTTCGCCGCCGCAATCGTGTCCGCAGAGGTCGGAATATCGGTGAGTACCCGTGCGTACCAATGCCCATCGATGGCGTGTGCCGCGCCCACCATCGCCGTGCGCACCGCCTGCTTGTTGCTCCATCCGGGTGCGCACAACATGGTGGGCACCAGCCCGGTGCGCTGGTATACCTGCGCCACGGCCTGGACGCCCGTCCGCACGCCGTGCTCGTCGTCAGCGGTGCCAATCACCAGTGCCTCGGTCACCATCGTGGGATCCGCCTTGCGGTACTTGAGCGACACCGGGCTGGTCATGGTGCCTGTCAGGTCCTGGAGGATGACGCGCTGGCGACCGGCGTGCCAGGTCACTGTGAAGTCCGTACCCAGCACCTTCCCGGCCACTGCACAGGTTTCCAGTATGCATCGATCGTCGGCCAGCTCGCCGCGTCCGCCTACCAGCGGCACGGGGGCCGTGGTATCGGTCGCCGTCCGCATTGTGGTCGGATCAAAAACATTGATCACGGCGATAGGGCCAATGTTTTGCGTGCTGTTGTCAAAGTGCGCGTCGATGGCCTCGCACAGGTCGAACGTCGCCCAGTCGGCGCTATACCCCACCTGCTTGAGCGCATCGGCAAGGTCGTGCAGTACGATGGGTACGTTCGTCTTATTCCCCGCCGAAGCGGTCAGGTGCACGGGCAGTCTGCCAATATAGACTGGCAGGCCGCTCACGCTGTCCGCCCCGCGCCCTACGCTTTGCCCAAGCGTACCGTAGGTTCCGTGTTTGTAAGTCTTAGCCAATTCTTTTCCCCCTTTTGTCAATCAATAAGCATCGTTATTGCGCTGCTGTGCGTCACATATCCGGGATAATCCACCGTGATGTCCACCCAGCCCAAACTGTAGGGCCAGGTTACCGGCACACTGTCGCGCTGTGCATAGAGGCCCGCTCTCGCTTGGTCGCGCACGCGCAATCCCCCGATATGCGAAGTGGAGCGCAGTGCCCGCCGCACGCGCTCTGCCAAATGCGTCATTGCCCTCCAAGCTGCTGCGGCGTCCGCTGGGCGTTCATCATCATCCCCTTGCCGCTCTCCAGGGTCCCAGGTAGTGATGATGATTCGAACGCCCATCGAAACCGTGTCGTTCACTGTCTCGCTCTCCTTCGGCACCACCGTCAGGGAGGGTGCCTGTTGCAGCCGCTCCCAGCCCGGCGCGCCGCACTCGCTCAAGGGGGCATACACCGGATATACGACCGGATGCACGAGGTCGCACGCCGCCATGTTGTCGTCGTTGCCCCGTTTTAGCTGAATGCTTGGACATACCGTCCGCGCCAAAAAGTCGCAGAGGATTTCGATTGCTTGCTCGTCCGTCACCGCCTATCCCCCCATCCGGTTCTGCGAGAGTGTCACCTCCAGCACGCCGCCATCATTGATTGCACTGGTCACCCGCATCGGGCGTCCGTCGTAAACCTGTACCTGCCCGGCTGCGATGCCTTCTGGAAAATCTTCCTCCAGCGCAAAGTATAGAACGGTGCCCCTGTCGATGCCGCCGATCACCGCCGCGTCGTTTCGCTCGCGCAATGCATCGTTGTCCACCACGATGCGCAGGCTACGGCCGTCGATGATATGCTCTTCGGCATTCTCGCCAAGGTTACGAACGATTGTTCTTGCGTCCCTGGCCGCCATTTCCCGTAGGCTGGGCACCTTCCGCCGCCTCCTTCGTTCCGCTCGCCTCCGGCACTTCCCGCGCGGGAGGCAGATGCTCACAAGTCTGTGCATCGGTGGTGTCGGTCGTGGCGGATGTGGCATCGCTCCCCGTTTGGGGCGGGTCGTTCGGGTTCACAGGCGGGGGCGGCGGCTCCTGGTCAATTTCCGGTACTTCCGGCACGCGCAGCGCGCTTCCTGCGGTCAGCCATGCGGACACCTGGTAAATATCGCTCTCCGGCAGCGCGTCGCCCACCTCGTACCATTGCCCGTCCGCTTTGATTCTCTGCTTGGCAAGCAGCATTCTTTTCCCCTCCCCTATCCGATTTTGACCGTTGCAGTGCTGTCGCCGACCGCCGCGTTCTGTACAGCCCAGCCCGCGTGCACGCCAGTGTCAGTGGTACACACCTTGCCGCTCGCCGCGTCATAAAACAGCTTCGCTCCCAGCGGAACCGCCTCGGTGGTCTTGGGAATCTCCCAGACCCCAGTCGTATACACGCTACCCACCGCATGGATCTCGATCGTCGAAGCGGCCACCCCGATGCCGTGCGCGCCCAGGGTTACCATATCGCCCTCCAGCAGCTTTTCACCCTCGTTTAGGAAGTCGATAACCTCGCCGGGTTTTACGTATCTCGCCATACTCCTCGCTCCTTCCGCTTACGCGCCCGCGTTGCGCGCCAGGCCACGGTAGTCGCCCGCGTACACGCCGTAGTCGATATAGATATCCCATTGCCGCCCCAGCTGCCCCATGGGGTCGCCCTGGCGGATGGTAATCTGGTTCTGTCCGTTCAGGAAGTCCACGCCGATGGTATCGACCACCGCCGAGTTCGCCGCGGCGTAGAATGCGGTTTCGCTAACCGCGTCCATCTCCGCGTCGGCAATCAACTTGAACGCGCTTTGCAATGGGTTGATCACACCGCTGTTGTCCTGCCCAGGATCAGAGTTGGAGCGCAGCAACTGCAGCGCTTCCATCTCCAGGCTGGCAGGCACCAGCAGGTGCTCGGCGGCCAGGTTGAGCACGGTGGTGCGGTCCACACCCTTTTGCAAGCGAATCAGCTTGCGAAGCTCGCCCAGCGTCTGAATGTTCAGCCTGCCCGCCGTGCCCACGTTTCCGTGGTTGGCGTCGAATATCTGCCTGCCGTCGATTTCGAGTGTCGGGTTGCTCGTCAGCAGTTTGTACACCGCCCGATTAATGTCGCGAGCCGCCGTCTGGGCGTAAGCCACCGCCAGCCTCGCGAACTGCCCAATGTCGTCGTTAATCAGCATTTGGCGGCTGATACCCACCGTCTTGCCGTAGGTATCCAGGCTGCGGTGGAAGGGCTTCTGTTCCACGAATTTGCCTTGCGGCAGTTCGCCGCTCATCGGCACCTTCACCAAACTGTCGGCTTCTCCCAGTCGGTAGGTCGGCACCTTTTTAAAGTCGCTCAGCGATCCGATGCGCGCCCACTGCTGATAGGTGGTGGGAGTCGCTTCGTAGGTGTCGCGCACGATCTTTCCGGCGGTCTGATCCATGATCGCCGAAAAGGAGCCATCGCCCGCCAAGAAGGCACGGCTGGCGATTTCTTCGTTGTCCATAGCCTGGGTGTTTTCACCGTCCTGCTGGAGCGCACGCTCCGCGAGACGCTGCAGGCTAAAGCCGCGCAGTTCCCGCGCACCCTCTGCGGGCTTGCTGACGCCGCACGGGAGGTGCCGCATGCTCAGCGCATCGGTTGCGGCGGCAATGAACTTGTCCCCCGCATCCCTGGTAACGCGCGCACCAGTCGACACAGGGGCTTGGCTGCGCAGAAGCTGGTCCAGTGCGGCCGCGCGCACCTGTTCAACCGTCCTGTTTTCCCGGATGAACGGCGCTGCGTCCATCCGCGCGCTGGTGCAAATCTCCGTGATCTCGGCGATGCGCTGTTGCTCCGCCTGCCGCGCCTGCTCGGCAGCGCGCAGCACGGCATCGCCACTCGGCGCTGCGGATTGCGCCGGCGCTGTCGGCGGTGCCGCGCTGCGTGTTCCCTCGTTCCGTTGTTCGTTGTTCTGTTCCTGGTTCTCCATGTTCTCCTCGCCCATGTCCCTCATCCCTCCATTTTCGTTTTCTCTGTCCGAGCGTCCCACACCCACCCCGGGATCAGCAGGCACCGCCACAATGGATACCTCCAGCGGCTCCCACTTTTTTGCGATCCAGCAAGGGCCGGTGAACCGCCCATCCAAACTCCTTTGGCCAGCCTCAACCTTCTCCCAGTTATGAACCGCGTACCCGACCGACGTAGCTTTCAGCGTCCCGCCTGCCACCTTTGCCCGTATCAGCTCCGAAGCCTCATCCTCATCGAATACGACTTCGCATACGCCGCGCCTGTTCTCAATGCGAACGCGCTCCAGCTTGCCAATCACCTCGTCCGAGTGGTGGTTAAACAGCGCAACCCCGATGCTTTGCAGGCGGGCTAGGTCGACCGCACCCGCGCTGTGATCGAGTATCTCGCAGCATCCCCAACGGGTGTAGGGCACCTCGCTGGAGAAAGATAGCTCGAATCGCCGTTCGTCCCCCTCTATAGCCCTTATCCGCATATCTAGCGCCGCGCGTTGCAACCGCGCGCCGTTCTCGGGTCGTTTCCTATGTGGCATTCGCTTCGCCTCCTCCTGTTAATCCAAGCTCGTTCTTGTATTTTTCTTCCTTCGCCATCTGCTCGAATTCCTCGCGCCAGTCGCGGCCCGATTCGGCACACAGCTGCGCGAACGTCTTTAGCTGGCGCGCCATAGCGATTTCATCGGCTTTTGCTTCCTTGAGCGGATCAATCCAGCGCCGCCCTGGCGGCGTCCATTCGTGGCGCAGGTACTTGGCTTTGTTGCTCCAAAAATCCGGTATGCTGACTGCGCCGCACAGCACCGCTGATACTAGAAAAGTGGTGTACACCTCGCGCAACACATGATCAATCAACCGTTTGCGCTCAATGCCGTAGGTTCCGTCATCTTCAATAAGCCCTTGGCGTGCGCTGGAATACGTTACGTGCTCCAAATCGCGCGCCGCTGCCTCATAGCTGAGCCCTTGTCCGCTTGCAGCCAGGCGTTGCTGCAGGCGTACAAACTCCGCGGCACCCCCTCCCTGGTTGGGCGGGTTCACCACGCCGATGTCGTCTCCGGGTTCGAGTTCCTGAATCATCCCCGGCGAAATCATCTTCCCGTCGTATCCGCTGCTTTTGTCCTCCAGCTTGCTCCCTTGTCGTCCCCACCCAGCTCCGCCGGGTGATGGTGTAATTCGTTTGATGAAAACGGTTAGGCATGCGCCGATGCGCTCCTTCATGCTCACGGCTTCCAGCGTGCTCTCGATGTCTCGAATGCGAGACATCGCGGGTGAAAGCGGGGTGATCTCGCGCAGCTGGCTTGGCCTAACCTTTTGCCAGAAGAAAATCGCGTTATTCGCCTCAATGAATTCCGCTTCGGACTGTTGGTTTCCATCCAAATCGTATCCGCGTATCCAGTACCCTTGTCGTTGGTTGAAGTGGTTATACTCGATACCGTCCACCACTCGATTTCCCTTGCTGTGCGGCGTCATCCTGCCGGCATCCAGCTCGTCAACTTCCAATGCCTGTAGGCAGAAAGGCACCGCCCTGCCCGGCACATATCTTTTCAGCAGCAAAATGCCGCCGTCCACATGCGCGCGCCTTACGATCATCCGGCACAGCTCATCAAAGCTCTGATCCTGCCGCGCGTCGCAGTGGAACGGCCTGCACCAGTCCATCCACAGCGCTTCGATGCGCCTGTTGAGCTCCTCGTCTCCCTCCACTCGCGCCTGCAGGCGAATGCCCGCACCCACCACATTGCGCTCCAGCGCACGCAGTATGCCGTTGGCGATATCGCTGTTGCGCTCTAGGTCGCGTGCCCGCGCCCGAAGCACATCGCGTGCCATGCGATCTGTGCTCGAAGCGGATTGGTTGTTTGTCCTCCAGCCAAAATTGCTGCGCCCAGGCCTCGCCGCATCGTACGATCGCCGTTCTTCGCTTGCCTGCCGCCAGGCCGCGCGTCGGTATCCCCACTGAGGAGAAAGCGCCGATATTGTATGCTCGAGCCACTCCACGTTGTGCGCCTCCTCTCATCGTCTGTCAAAAAAGCTCACTGTTGAGCCGTAAATCTGCGTACCGTCGCTCCCTTCAGCGCGCAATTGGGCGGTCAACTCGCGCTGGTATCTGCGTAAATCCTCCAGGTTGAGATACGTCACCATGCGTCGGCCAATCATGTAACTTTTGATCTTCCCTGTCATCAGCTCATGGATCGCTGCCTCCACTTCCACCAGCTTTTCGCGGGTGGATTTCACCTTAGTCCCTTGTTCCGATCCAGTCTCCGGCATTTTTTATCCACCCCTCTTTCTGCGCAGCGCTTGGAATTTGTTCCGGCCTGCGCGGCTGCTCCTCCAGCATCAGGTGCATGCTGCGCACCCCGCGAATGTCGGCGGCGGCGGCGGCGTAAACCTCGCAATCCAAAAAGTGATTGTCTGCCCGCGATACGCGCGGCACCCATACCTGACGCCTCTTGCCTCCCTCGTTGAGGTTGATCTTGTGTTCGGCGGTCACCTGTTCGGCATACTCCCGGTCGCAGCCCGCGTACACCATCCAACTGCCTTCACCGTTCTCCCTTCGGATGCGCCCCGCAATCATGTCCTTGTATAACCCGCCGTTCACCAACAGAAGGGTGCGCCCGTGTGCCGCGCTCCCTGGTCGGTCGATCTTCGCGATGCGGTAGTGTTCGTACTGCATGGTCACACCCTTCACCGGCAAGGCCCACTCGCCGTTGCGCACGCAAAAATCATACACCATGTCCGTCTGGTCGCCGCTATCCACCCCGCACAGCGCTACCTGCATCTTTTGCCCATCCTCCCGGCCATACGCAGCGTTCATGTACAGTTCCGCCTCGTTTAGCGTCAGCGCTTGGCCGTGAGCGATGTTCTGGCTGGTGATGTGCGGCCCCCATGCCCGGATCGACCAGTACACGCTTCCCCGCTGCACATCGATTCCGCCCGTCAACAACTCCGCCCACTGGGGAATGGTATTTACGGTAAGCTCCGTTTGCCGCTGCAGCACCATGTCGGCATCCGTACGGGTCTCCAAATCCTCCCACGGCTCCGCAAGCCAAGAATTTCGAAAGTTTTGCAGCTTTTCCGGGTCTCGTTGGCTGTCCAAAAATTCAAAAGCGATCTGTTCCCACGTCACAAACGGGCTATACAGGGTGTTCAGCCAAAACGCTACGCTGCGGGGCGCTTGACGTTCTCCGATTTTCCTTCGCACTTCGCGCCATTCGCCCGCGCGCAGCATTGCCGGCTTGCGAATGTCTTCAATCGCCGCGCCGCATACCTGGCAAAAGTATACCGCACGCTCGGATCGTTCGCGGTCGGTTATCCCCTCCTCCTTTGGCCATTGGATTTGTGAAAAGTGAAGTTCTATAGGCTCCGCACAGTGCGGACAGGGCACAAAAAAATGCCGTTCAACGTCGGCATTTTCTTTGGCTTGCCATATGTGTCCGTCCCGCAGCGTCGGCGTACAGTTGTCGTATATTTTCCTGGTGTATGTGAATGTCTTGGTGCGCTCCCGTGCCAAGTCGACTGGGTTTGCCTCTTTTTTACTTGCGCTGGGCCATTTATCGGTTTCATCCATCAGCAGATTCTTGATGGCCTTTGATGCCAGCTCGCTCGGGCTGTTCGAACCGGTGATGTACAGCGTCGCGCCGATAAACCGCTTTTTCAGCCTGCGCGACTTGCGCGGCAGATAACGCCCCCGGAGTTCCGGGCTTTTGTCCACCATCACCTGTACCCTGGATTCGGCGAATGCCTTCGCCAGGCTCTCCGTCGGGTCTACCACCATCGTCGGCGCTTGATCCTGCATGAGGCTGTAGCCCAAGATGTTGAGCAGCGCCTCGGTGCCGCCCACCTGCGTGGGCTTGCAAAAAATGATCTCGCGCGTGCTCGGCACACAGTATTCATCCATGATCCCTTTAAGGTACGGCACCACAGCATTGCTCCATCTGCCAGGGAATGCCGAGGATTCGTCCAGCACCCGATGCCGCTCAGCCCATTCGCTCACCGTCAATTCCGGTGGCGGTGCCAAGCTATCCCGGCATATCCGCCTCATCAGGTTCATCGTCTTCATCTTCAAAGGTAACGTCCTCCTGATATGCCGCCGGGTCGTACCCCGCCAACGCCTCCAGCACGGCTCGCAATTCCCGTTTGACGATTTCCATTATCGCGTTCGGGTCCATCATGCCCAATAGCATTGGCGCTAGTTTGGGCGGCAACGCCAGGACCCGCCCCCGAAACTCCACAAGCATTCCGCCCACCAAGTCGGCCACATCCGCCGCCTCGTGCAGCTCACCGCGCAGCTTCCGCAGCCGCAGTTTTGCAATCTCGCCCTTGGTTTTCTCGTGCTTGGCGCGCTCCTTGTCGTAGTCTACAGACTTGCTATCGCCCGTTTCCGCTTCCACCTTGTACCGAATGTACTCTTGCACGCTCTTCCCGAGGTTGTACTTTTTTGTCGTCTCGCCGCGCTGGAAAAATCCCTCTTCACTTAATTGCCGAATTCTGCGATCAGAAATCCCCAGGATTTGAGCCAGCTCTTTTTGCGTAACATCCATCTTCCACCACCCCACCATTTCCGGAAGGAAGTTCCCCGTTTTTTTTTCCTAGAAAGAGAGAAGTGCCGGGCATTCGTAGCGCCGCAAGGGGCATATCCCCTTGGGAGTACCTTTTACCCCGATTTTGCAGCGTTTTTGAATGCTTTGTTGATCGCATTCATTGCCGCGCGGTCCAGCTGATCGGCCGCAAAGTCTTGGATAGCAGATGATACTTCCTCGTTGCCAATGGCGTTTGGGATGGACAGCGTCATGAGGGCAGTGATCGGGTAGCGCTTCTCTGTCTCGCGATGGAACATCATGTCGACCTTGTCCGTCTTTGTCGCGTGTCTTTCTATGTGTTTGCCTAGCCGCCAGTCGCCTCCGGCCTTCTTGTGCATGCCAACGATAAACGTATTCCTGTCCATATCCTTCGCTTGGTCCTTCACGCGCACTCTGATGGGCGCGCCTCTTCCCTCTGCGAAGGTTGCCAGCCGCATGCGCTTGCCGCGAAAAATAATCCTGAGCGCGTCGCCGCCGTGAGCCTCCGTAGCTACGCGAACGTGCTTGGTGTATTGCGAATGACTGATGTTGTATCTACCGGTGATCTCTTCCTCGGTTTTTCGCTTGATCCGTGTATTCGCGTTGCGCATCGCTTTTAGAATGACCTTGTTGAACTCCCGCTTGGAGAGCAGCTGCCCAAGCTCCTTGATGCGCGATGTGTCCACGCTAGCCGTTATTCCGCTCACATCGTCCACCCGCCCTTCTCTCCTCCGCGTACAAAAAGAGCGCCTCTTCGACGCTCTATCGTGTGGTGCGCGCGGCCCTGCCGCCCATGCCCACCACCTGGAACCATACATAGTATACCACTTGACAAAGTGCTTGTAGTATCAACCTGCACGCAAATTTCGTATTTTTGCAAATAGTAAGCGTGCCCCTCGAAGATGTCTATACACGGTCATTCGCGAGGACGGTAGCGCCATCATTGCCCGAATGACGCGTGCCTCTATATCCCCCTTGCAAAGCTCCCGACCGGGCGAATCGAAGTATACGAGGTCTAGGGCCTTTCGCGCGTCCGCGCCGCTCGGGGTGCTCTCCAGGACGTGTAGCACTTTTTCGACCGCTTCAAGGTCCGCAAGCTCGGCCTTCCGCTCCTCCAGCGCGCGCTCCTGCTCGAGCTGCCAGGCTTCGACTGGTTTGGCGATGCCGCCTCCGCCGCCTTCTGCCACTCTATTCAGCCGCACCATCACTTCGCTGCGGAGTTTTCGTTTGTACGCGTCGAGCCCACCCACGGCGGCCCAAAACATAAATGCCCCTGTTGCGTAGTCCCTGATGTGGTCGCTCGGCACCCCTTTCCCCTCCTCAATCGACGTATACTTTTTTCGGCATCGCCACCTTTCCGCGCGGCCTTGCCGAGATGATTCCCCCCTGCGCCCTGGCCTTGCTCAGGCATGCCGGGCACAACGCCCGCCCGTCGCTGGCCATCGCCCACCCG
>JAVBLJ010000005.1:0-155352 GCA_031553615.1 Eubacteriales bacterium | reverse complement strand
TTCCCGGGCGTCGCAATCGCACCGCTCGCCCGGATCCAGCCGCGCGCCGCAGTGGGCGCACTCCTTGCCTTGGTACATCTCTCTCACTCCCTAAAAAGGCATGTCCTCATCGTCGATGGGATCGTAGTGGATCGGCCGCTCCTCCAGGCCGGGCGGGGCCGGGGCTTGTTCCCCTCCGGCGGCGCGTTGCGCGGCGCTGGGCCGGAATTCCACATCGTCGGCCACGATCTCGTAGGTGGTCTGCTTCTTGCCATCCTTGTCCACGTACTGCCGCATCTGCAGCTCGCCGGATACCGCCACCTTGCTGCCCTTGCACAAGTAGTTCGCGCAGATCTCCGCCAGGCGCCGCCAGGCGGTCACCCGGAAAAAGTCCGTCGGCTGGTTGCCGCTCTCATCCTTGTACCTGCGCCTCACCGCGACCGTAAAGTTAACCACCGCCGTGTGGTTCGCGGTGTGCTTCAAGTCCGGGTCGCGGGTCAGGTTGCCGATCAGGGTTACATTGTTCATGGGCTCACCACCCCAACAGCGACTGGACCATCGGCACGGTTACCCCGACGAGCCCGCACACGGTCAGCGCCAGCACGACGATCGATATCTGCATGACCCGCATCCGGCGGTACAGGCACCGCCACTCCCGGCGGCTGATCTTGGCGTATTCTGGTTGCATGGGGGTACCTCCTATAACTGCTTGTCCGTCTTGTTTGACAAGGGATGCGCGCCCCTCGGCGCGCTGTGCGCTACCCTTCTATCCCGTAGCGCTCCCGGTTGATGCGGCGCAGGTTTTCCCGCACGGCGGGCTGCTGCAGGAGCTCCGCGATAAACCGATCAAGCTCCCGGCGGCGCTTGGCCATCTCTTCCGGGCTGCATTGGCAATCATCATCGCGCAGCGTCACGGTCGCGCCTCCGAATGTATCGACACGTACTATGGCCATGTGCGCCACCTCCTCTCTTGATCTGTATGCGGGCTGGGTTGTCCGAGTTGCCTGTTCGCTTGTCCGTTCTTATCTGTTGGTGGTATCATCTGGGGTGTCAGGCGCTTGTAAAGTGGAAGGTGAAGCATGTGGTTTTTTCTGCGCAGCCAAGTATGGAGAGGGGGGGGCTTGACCTATGGGGCAATACCGGCGCGCACAGATATGTAATAATGGCCATCTGATTACAATGTCTGCCGATACATCTCCCGAACTTCGCGCGCCATGCTGTTCAAAGTGCGGTGCTTCGACGATTGAGGCTTGTCCTTCGTGCAACGCCATGCTCCGTGGTAGTTTCTACGTTCCCGGCATTATCGGCTGGTGCGATTATGACCTGCCTCTTCACTGCCACGAGTGTGGCGCGCCCTACCCATGGACATCCAAGTCCATACAACGCGCCTCGGAACTCATCAAAGATTCCTCAGATGTTGATGCCGCCACTCAGGATGGGCTTATAGAGCTATTGCCCGACCTCATCAGCGAAACCCCAGCCACGCCTCTTGCGCAAACACGGTTGAAAAAATTTGTAGCGGCAGCTGGCCGTACCGCAGGCGATGCCTTGATAAAAATCCTTGTATCTGTTTCTTCGGAAGTTATCAAGAAGGAAATTGGCCTCTAGCGGCTTCATATTTTTGAGCGGTACGCCTCCAGCATGTCCGGGCATTTTCCATCCCGCATTTAAAAGGCGTATCGTCTTGATGCCAGCATTTAGGGCATATGCTTTGTAACTTTGCTCCGCACTGCCTGCAAAAATTTGCATCCACCTTATTCTCTGTTCCACACTTCGGACATGTCATGCAGCCCTTCCTTTCTCCTCTCCCTCCCGCAACGGAGGGCTTTTTCATGCAGCTTCCTTTTTGGTGCGCAGCATGGTATACTTTCCCATATCTCCTTGGCGTGTTTCGGGTTGTCGCTTAGTCGTGAAATTCGAATTTACAAAAGAAGGAGTGCCACCATGAGAAAAATTGCTGCATTGCTTTGCATTGGTATTCTTCTGCTCTCAAGCGTACCTGTCGCGCACGCCGCGCGCCCAGCGCCCACCTCCTCTCCTTCTCTGTATGCTACGCTTGCGCTTGAATCCGAAGGGGATGACGTGCGGTGCATGCAGGATGCGCTCGTCGAGCTTGGGTACCTCGATGCCGAAAAGGCGTTGGGCATTTTCGATGTCGATACGGAAGATGCGGTTATGCTCTTTCAGGAAACCAACGGTTTTCCTGTTGACGGGATCGCTAGCGATGGAATGCAGATTTTGCTCTTTAAGGGCTATGCGGCCCTTGCGCCCGATCCTCAAGCGGAGCCCGTCACCCGAGGCAAGGCGACCGATGTGTGGATTCCAACCAACGGCGGCACGAAATACCACAAAACATCCACTTGCTCGAAGATGATTGATCCTGAAAACGTCTCGGTTGAGGAAGCGGAACGTCTGGGCTTTACGCCATGCAAAAGGTGTTACGGAAGGTAGGAGGATGCTCAAATGGCCCTTTTTGATCACATGCAGCAAGTGTCCGCCGAGGACGTATACGCGACTGTGCAGAAATACCTTGTTCGTGACGGCCGCTTTCATGTCGTCATGGTAAACAGCTTTAGCAAGTGGATAAATCAGCACTTCGGCTGTGAAACCAAGTACACCAACCAGGTTGACGGAATCTTGGCCTCAATGCAAAACGATGGATTCGAAATACTTGATGTGAAGTTCAACTCCATAATGAATCAGGGCCTGTTCGGCGAAATGGAAGGCTTCCACACGCTCATCAGCTATCGCTTCCAGAAGCCGATCGAGCAGCCCTCCGCAAAGCCGACTATTCGCGCTTATGCACCGCTTGCAAACTCCACGCCCGCCCCCATTCCGGATGCTACCGAGTACACGCACGCATGCACCTCCTGCGGGAAGCGCGTTACTGGAGCATTTGCCGACCAACGTTATGCTTGTCCGTCATGTGGGTGCGATTCCTATAGCGCTGCGGTAGATGATTCACATGATGCCGCGAATCCTCCTGCCCGCGCTCGCTTAGAAGAAACGATGCCGGGCAACTGGTCCTGTTCTGCATGCGGTGAAGTGCAAGACAGCAGCCGAAATGTCTGCTGGAACTGCGGGGCCGCATTCGCCGAGAAAGTTCCCTTGAGAAACGAGCGCGCCGATTAGTCTGTCGGGCGGGTCATCCTCTCCAGCGCCGATCATAGAAACAGTTGCAGTGTTTATCGATGAAGCCTCTCACGAGCATCCTTAATTCGTCGGCTAGCTCGCGATTGTTCCGAGCGATCGCTAAGCTTTTGGATTTTCATCGAATCTGCCTTAGCCATCGCTTGATCGTTTGCTTTTGAAAGCAGCGTTGACATAA
This sequence comes from Eubacteriales bacterium, assembly GCA_031553615.1. Lineage (GTDB taxonomy): Bacteria > Bacillota > Clostridia > Christensenellales > Aristaeellaceae > WQXF01. The sequence continues at coordinate 152,045 of JAVBLJ010000005.1, read as the reverse complement.
CCGAGGTGATCAAGCGTTTGCCCTTGTTAATCATGTTTCTCGCTCCTTTCCCTTCTTGATCTTGGTAGTCAGTCGGTGTTAGAATGTGGTAATTGATCAGCCCTTTTGGGGCGAAAGTTGGTTGATTTCCTCTCGAGGGATGAGGATCATCGTATCTCGCATTATTACGGCGCATGACCACTTGCTTTTTGCAAGCTCTTCCTGGAGCGATTCGACGATTTCCCGTAATCGTTCATCGATTTGCATTGTTTTTCTCCCCCGCCCTCCAGTAATGGAGGGCTTTTCCTGTTCGCTTGTCCGTTCTCCGCTGCTCGTGGTAATATGTTGTCATAATTTGGCGGAGGTGGTTTTTGTGAAAACATGCGCTGCCTGTGGCGAGCTCAACGGCGACTCTCGTACGACTTGTGTCAAGTGCGGCGGAGGCATCGGCAAGGCCGAGGCTAGTTATCGCAAGGTGTGCCCAAAGTGCAAAGCGACGTACAGCAGTTCCGCGACCACTTGCGAGACGTGCCACACAACCCTGTCTGTTTACGATCCATCCTATGCACAGCGATCTGGGTCATCCTCGTCTGGCTGCGCCTATCCGGCGGTATCTCTGTTGATCCCGCTTGTTGGCTTCATTCTTGGCTTCATTTTGATCTCGAAGGATCGCGAGGCCGAAGGAAAGTCGTGTATCATTGCCGGTGTCGTATCGATCGTATTGTCGGGTATTTTGTGGGCGATTCTGAGCGGCATTGCTCTCGGCTAACCGCTCGTAAGTGCGTCCGCGCGCCCCGCCCTCCAGCAATGGAGGGCTTTCTTATGCTACCTTTGTGCAGCATCCGCTCTGGAATCTGTTCCCTGGGTGTGCTATAATGCAGTCATACCAAAGAAAAGGGGTGTTTCTGGTGCAAAAACTCTTGCGCGTGTCTCTGTTGGTTGCCCTGGTGGTCTGTATGGTGTTCCCTTGTGCCGCTTTTGCGAGTGGTAACGCGCTCATTCTTGACAAAAAGTCAACACCCGCTCCAGAAACACTCCCTTCTGCGCACGATGATCGCTCTCCCATATCGGACGAAGCCTCCGGACTGACATTTCTGGAAATGTGGAGCTACTTAGGGCAAAGTGATAATGATGCGGTGCATGTTGACCTAAATGAGGTGTCTTTCCACACCGTCCTGTCAACCGCTACATCCAACGGCGATCCTACGCTGACTTTTTTTATCGACCCATCTAGCGGGATTGTCTACAAAATCGAAATATCAGAGCTACTCTTTAGCATGGAACGAGACAAAGAAGTTGAACGTGCGTTTGGTTATGCAGTCGGGCGCTTCGCTTCAATGCCTGGATTCGGCGTACCTGGGATTTCAGCAACAGAATTATTAGCACAATTAGATGTCGTGTCGGGCCTTGAAGCCGCTCTGGAAATGGGATCGGCACATCACACGTCCTTCGATGAGTCTGGTGTATCGTTTGATTTCCGCATCGAAAAGGATAAGTTGGGGCTTTTCAACGTTAGGCATACTCAGGCAATTTCCGGGTATTCGCTCCCGGTGGATCGTCCCGCCGATTCCACAGCAGCAGAAACAATTTATGCTGGAGTAAGCTCGCTGCTCCAATCCGCTGGTGCGCACTTTCTGTTTGATCCAGAAGAAGTAACCCCTGACGTGAACTTTACGAAAGACCGTTTCTTTTCAAAAATCAACTTCCTAGACTCATCCGTATCAACGGACTTGAGCGCAAGCGCTAAAACGCAAGTGTCGGATGGCGGATCCATCGAAGTTTTTTTTACTCCAGCTGACGCGGAGTTGAGGATGTCTAGGCTTTTTGACTACGGATACCTGATGCCAGAGCTAGTAGAGCAGTCTTTCATGTACAGAAATGTCGTATTGCGACTGTCAAGCAGACTAAGCGTCAACGCGACGGCAGACTATCTACGAAGTTTTTTGCTTGCAGTAGACACCTTTTATTCCACACAAGTAGAATAAGAACAGCCCCCTTCGCCCCGCCCTCCAGCAATGGAGGGCTTTCTTATGCGGTCTTTCTGTCGTCGGGATCGTCTCTCTGGTTTTCGAGCACCGCATGATCAACCCAGCCATCGACATAGCGTTGATCCCCAGCCTCGAGCTGCTCGTATCTGCTCAGCGTCAGCTTTGCGCGCTCGATTCGTTCTCCCGCGGTCATGCAATTCACCTCCAATACGTCTTTGTGGATACATAATACCATGCACAAACGTCTCCGTCAATACGTTTTTCTAAAAAATCGTATTTACAGAGACGTTTGTGCATGGTACAATACTTGAGAGGTGATGCAGATGGAAGCCAGAATCCGTGCTGTAAGGAAACATGTTGGGCAAACACAGCCTGAGTTCGGCGCAAGATTGGGAGTAAGCCGTGCGGTTATTGCCAGTTACGAGGGCGGGAAAGTAACTCCACCAGAGCTTGTACTGAGAGCAATCGTACGCGAGTTCAAGGTTGATTATGGTTGGCTAAAGGACGGGATAGGCGAGATGTTTTCCTCTGAAGAAGATGAAATTCTTGCTGCTCTTGACGACATGTTGCAGAATAAGGACGAAAAGGGGAAGAACTTCATCCGCAAGCTAGTAAGGCTCAATGATTCGCAGTTAGATACGTTGGACGCTGTACTTGATGCCTTGCTGCGAGAGCATGGGCATTAATGCGGCTCCCTTCTGAAAAGATATTGAACAAAGTAGTAAATACGTCGCAGCGCGCGTTCCGAGCGGATGGCACTTAACATCTCAATGGTCCAGGCAATATACCTTTCTGACATGTTATTCCCTCCATTCAATCATAAAGAACAAACGTTCCCATTTGTGCGATAATCATAGCACCGCACCGCCTCTTTTGCAAGTACTGCATATGGTGGTCGGGTTACGAGAACATACAATCCCCTCCTTGTATAGGCGCTTGAGGTGTTTTTTTACCCCTCTACCTATACAAGTAAAAAAAAGTCCAAAACCTTGATTAGAAATTTGCTGGGAATTTGCGGAAGGCTCGCATAGGCTCCCATTACAATCTGTGTGGAGGTGTCGCCATGCCATACGCGATGTATTTGCGAAAGAGCCGCGCCGACGCGGACGCCGAAGCGCGCGGGGAAGGCGAGACGCTGGCGCGCCACAAAACGATCCTATCAGCCCTTGCCGCCCGCAACGGGCACGTGATCGATCACGTGTATCAGGAGGTCGTCAGCGGCGAAACCATCTCCGCCCGGCCATACATGCAGCAGCTACTTTCCGACGTCGGCGCGGGCAAGTGGGAGGGCGTGTACGTCGCGGATGTGGAGCGTCTCGCCCGCGGCGACACCATGGACCAGGGCCGTGTCGCGCAAACGTTCATGTTTTCCGGTACGCGCATCGTCACGCCAGCGAAAACCTACGATCCCTCCAACGAGATCGACGTGGAGTATTTCGAGTTTTCGCTTTTCATGAGCCGGCGCGAGTACAAGACGATCAACCGCCGCATCCAAGCGGGCCGTATGCAATCGGTGCGTGAGGGCAAGTACATCGGCTCTCGTCCCACCTACGGCTATCGCAAGGTCAAAATTGCCGGAGACAAGGGATTCACGCTGGAGCCGATCGCCGAGGAGGCCGAGGTCGTGCGCCAGGTGTTTTCCTGGTATCTGCATGGCGACGACGGCCGCCGTATGGGCCTGACCCGCATCGCCAACCGCCTGCTGGACATGCGCGTCGATCCCGGCGAGCAGGGGGGCTCCTGGAAGCCCTGCCGCATCTACCGCATGCTCACCAACGAGGTGTATATCGGCATGATCCGCTGGGGCCGGGTGCGCACCCGGCGAGCGCTCACGGAGAGCGGCGTGGAAAAGAGCCTGCACATGACCGACGATTACGAACTGCACCCCGGCCTGCATCCTGCCATCGTGGACAAGGAGACGTACGACGCGGTGCAGCAACGGCTCCCCTGCGGGTATACCCCCCTCCAAACGGGCAAGCAGCTATCCAACCCGCTCGCGGGGCTGGTGGTCTGCGGCGAGTGCGGCCATACGCTGCGCGGCAAGCCCGCAGCAGGCCGACAGCCTGCCCTGCTATTCTGCGCTACCCACGGGTGCAGGACGGTGCGCACGGCCCGTCAGGCGGTCGAGGAGGCCATCCTGGGCAGCTTGCGCGCATGGCTAGCCGATTACGAGACGCAGACCGTATCCCCCACCTCCCCACCGCGAGAGGACGGCACCGCCGCGATCCTAGACCGCACACTGAGCGCGCTGCAAGGCGAGCACGCGGCCCTCCGGGAGCAAAAGGGCAAGCTGCACGACCTACTGGAGCGCGGCATCTACACCCCCGAGGTCTTTGCCGAGCGCATAACGGATATCGCGGCCCGACTCCGCACGACAGATCAATCTATCGAGGCTGTGCGCGCCCAGCAAGCCGCCGCAGCTCCAAAGCATCACACCGTCGCCGAGCTTGCGCCGGAACTCCGCCACGTGCTCGACACCTACGACGCCGCCGAAACCGCACAACAAAAAAACGACCTTCTTCGCCGAGCGATCTCGAAGGTCGAATACACAAAGCGGGTTAAGGGCAATCAGTGGGTAGATCCGGAGCAGTTCGAGCTGGTGGTTTGGCCGAAAATAAAGTAAAACAAGCAGAAGCCGCTCTCTCCTAAAGCGAGGTCGGCAAACTTCTATAGCATAGTAGGAAGTATGATTGGTATAGGGGCAGAGGAGATTCGTACAAATGAATCAGAGTAATACTAGTACTCAGGGTAATGGAGCATCACAAACACCAACAGGACGTTTTGCAAGATTTATGTCTTTGCTAGACACTGTCAAGCCTATTTTTGAAACAATCTTCGCTACTGCACTTGCGGTATTTGCTTTATGCATTTCATGCTCTGCGAACAAAATCTCTGATTCTTCTAAGGCGATAATGGAACAGCAAACAGAGTTAATGCAGTTGGAAGCCGATGCCAACGCTGTAAAAGACAGTCCTTATCTAGTATGCTCACTCCAAAGCGACATAACTGATGATCCTTTCGCTGATGGACAATTCATAATACGCAATCTTGGCGGTCAGATAAGAGACGTTAGGATATCGGCCACAAAAATGCTGTTGCTGTACAAAGTCAATGAGGATTTGCCCGACCCCTTCAGTTGTGAGGCGATTCTTGTTGCGCCATTCATTGACGAGTTACCTCATCTTCAATACGACTACCTATCCCAAACGTTTTCAATTAGCATAGGTGGAAGTTCTGGGGCGTGCCAAGTTGTGCGTGATTATGTACGCGAAAGAACAGATTCGACTAAGACATTCCATTCTGATGCTTATTTTTATGTATTTCAGATGCAATATATAGACGCTACGGGCAAAAAGCGAGATGAAACTCTGGTATGTTATGATGGAGTTCTACAGCAAATCAAAATGCCAAATGCTTCGATAATCTATAATTATAGGATACAGGGGTATCTAAGGGCATCGGAGTTGCTTTCTCATGGAGGTCAAGAGAAGAAGAAATACATACTTGACCGCATTAATAGTGCGCTATATTCGACGGCTTCATCCTTTGAAATGGATGGATTACTGATGTTCTTTCCGGATGGAGCGGGTTAAATATCATCTATCGTCGCACACGTTCTCAGCGAACTCCTCGCACGGCGGGATCGGGCAGAAGCCATACGAAGGAATCAGAATCTCGACGGAGGCGAGCACCTTCAGCACCACCGTAACGCAGATGGTGAGCTTGAAGCGGTTGTTGCCCAGGTACGCGCCGGAAACGCAGATGGCGCTTACCATGGATTCCAGCGTAAAGGGTACGATCGATTCGTCGGGCACGGAAAGCAAAACGTCCTTGTTGATGGCAATGCTGGTTTTGCCTATGTACTCGCGGCACCGGGCGTCGGTAAACAGAATATCCAGCGGGATTTCTACCGAGGCGCGTACCCGTGCGAAGCACGGACGGTCGCAGAGGCGGTCGATGGTCACGTTGCGGAGCGTGCCAGTGCTGCTCGTCGAGCGGCAGCTTTCAAAGTTGATGGGCAGCAACGGAGGCGACGTGTTGTCCTGGCATCCGCAGCTGCCGTTGCACCCTGCATTGCCGCAGCCGCAGGGATTCGGGCGGCAATCGTTGGGGACGATACCGTAGCTCTCGAGGGTTACCGTAGTGTCACTCTCATTGAGCTGCTCCTGTTGCAGGCAAGAATCGTATACGCGCTTGACCTGAACGCACACCTTCTCCTGCAAGCCGCTGAGTACGTCGCTGCCCACGAGTCCCGGACAGCTGCTGGGGTTCGCATTCTTATAGGAATAGAACGACATGTGAACGCCTCCTTGTTGATGTTCCCATGAGGAATCCTCACGCTCTCATCCTATGTGCGCTGCGGCGGCGCGTGCGAAACCCGAAAGGAAAAGGCGAAAAAGAAAGGGCAAGTTTCCTCGCCTGCTACCGGATGGCGATAAAGCCCCACTTCCCATCGCGGCATACCGCCGCCAGCCCTTCCGAGAAATTGCCCGCCGCCTCATAAACGCAAGGCACGACCTCCCGCCCAGTCCAGTCGATAAAGCCATACCTACTTTCTTCGTCCCCCATCCAGGCTCCACCATCGCCGCCTAAGCGCACGCATGCGTAACCCTCGGAAAATTTCTCGATCCAGGCATAATGACCCACGGCGACGATCTCCCTGCCCGTCTCATCGATGAGGCCGATGCTGTCCCACGTTCCATGGCCGCTATAGTCCTCCCCATACCCCGCAAAAGACAGCCCGCCCTCCAAGCGCCGCATCCAATAATAACGAATGGGCACGACGACCTTGCCCGTTCGATCGACCAGGCCATAAACCATATCCCATTGTGTCGCTCCTTTCCGGCTGACCGGCGCGTATCCATCCACAAAGAACCAATCGTAGAGGGTCCCGTGTCCTGCATAATCACAATCGTATTGAAGCTGCACCACCACGCGACCGGCTTTATCGATGTAGCCAAATTTCCCATCCGCATTGGTTTCGTACCAAACGGATGCACCTTTGCTCACATAGGCCAGCCCCTCGGAAAAAGGCGCGGCATAGTCGTATTCAAACGGGATGACTTCGTTGCCGTCTCTATCGATGTAGCCATATCGGTCGCCATGCCCTTCGCTGCCCCATAGGGCAACCAAGCCTTCGGAGAAGAAGGGCAGCAGTTCTACATATGTATCTGCGATATCCGTCCAGGGCCTTTCCTCCGATTTGTACGTGTAGGCCAGCGGAATGACCACCGCGCCGGTTTCGTCCACGAAGCCCATCTTGCCGTCTTTTACGACACAGGCCCGGCCTTCGTGAAATTCGCCGATGTCCTCGTAGATCAGCGGCACAACTTCCCTGCCTGTCCCATCCACATAGCCCCATTTCCCCGGGCTAAAGATGCCCCAGTCCTCCTCGTCGGCAATCCAGACCATGGCCAAGTTTTGATGGAATGCCGCCGCCCTATCGTACTTTGGCGGCACAACCTCCCTGCCGGTCGTATCGATGAAGCCCCATTTCCCGCTCTTCCCATCGTCCACCAGGATGCTTGCCAAGCCTTCATGAAAAAACCCTGTGTCGTCGTACTTGGGTGGCACAACGACCTTGCCGGCCTTGTCGATGAATCCCCACTTCTCATTCACCGAAACGGCTGCGAAGCCTTCGCAAAAAACGCTCACATCATCATATTGAGCGGCCACCACAAACCGGTTTGCCTGATCGATAAACCCCCATTTGCCGTCGATCTCGGCCGCCGCCAGGCCCTCGCAAAAATCGCTGACACACTCATATCGGGGCGGTATCACCTCGACGTACTGTGCGCCCGCGCACACGCTCGCCGCCGGATAGACCAGCAGCCATAGGCAAAGAAATCGCGCAATCATCATCTTCATCGTTACCCCTTCTGCTTTCTCCGCCCACTACTGAATGGCGATAAAGCCCCATCTTCCATCGACGCGTACCGCTGCCAGTCCTTCCGAAACATCGTCGACCTTTTCATAGATGCAGGGCACGACCTCCCGCCCCGTTTCGTCGATGAAGCCCCATTTCTGATTGAGCGCTTCGCCGCGCGCTACCGCCGCAAACCCTTCACAAAACTCCCAGACATCATCATATCCGTCTACCGGCGTGATTCCCTCGTCCGTCACGGCGATATACCCTGTCTGATCCCCGTAAATGCCGGCTTCGGAATAGGTTGCCGCCGGACTGCCGGAGCCCCAATCAATCCAACCATAGCGCATCGGCACCATGGCGTTGCCGGCCTTGTCGATTAGGCCGTATTGCATCGGTGCATAACTGTTTCCGCCCTTGCCGGGCAGGGCATACGGCGTCGGCACGGCAGCCCTGACCACCGTATCGATCAGGTCGCGCTTAAGGGCGACTTCAGGGGCGATTTTGCTTACCGGAGCGAATCCGTGGAAGAAGAACTGTTCCGCAATCAACCCATCCTCGCTATCGCAGCCATAGTAATAATCGCAATCGTACACGATCGGAACGACGACATTGCCCGCCGCGTCGATATATCCAAACTTGTCGCCCTGGCAAACGTACGCCAAACCTTCCGAAAAAGGGGCGGCATAGTCATAGAGAAACGGAATGACCACCTTGCCCGCTTTGTCGATGTAGCCGAACTTGCCGCTGTTTTGCAAAAACGCATGCGATTGCTGCCGATCGTCGTTCATGACGGCCGCCAAGCCTTCTGAAAACTTCGGCATCAGGTATTCCGGGTCACCGCAGCCATTGCCCGCATAGAACGGGCAGGTATACGCCAGCGGAATCACCAACTCGCCCGTCGCGTCCATAAACCCCACCTTGGCGTGGCGGGTGATCGTATAATCCGGCTCTTCCTCGTCGGCATCGGCTGGATTGACATCGCCCACTTCCTTGCGATAGCTCGCCCGATCGATCTGCATGACTGCCATCAGCCCTTCGTGGAACTCCCCGGCCTCATCATACTCCAGCTCAAGCGGAACAACCACCTTGCCCGCCTTGTCCAAAATACCCATTTTGCCCTTGATCTCAGCGTCCTCGTCTTCCTCTCCGCTTTCATCGCCTTCTCCATCCTCTTCACCGGGAAGCCAGGCCGCCGCCAATCCTTCGAAGAAGGGGTGCTGATCCGCCGTCCACCACCGCCAATCCCCTATATCCCCAATGCGGCTATACTGGCAAGGAATCACTTCCCGGCCCGTAGTGTCCACAAAGCCCCACAATCCCTCTTCGTCATCGCCCACCCCAACCCTCGCCACACCATCGATGAACTCGCACACGGTGTAATACTTGCACGGCACGACTTCCTTGCCCGTCCTGTCAATGAAACCCCACTTTTCTCCGAGTTGGACCGGCGCCAATCCCTCGCAAAAGTCTCCTGCGCTGTCGTACTTGGGCGGCACGATTTCCTTGCCCGTCCTGTCGATGTAGCCAACCTTGCCGTTTTTATCTCCACCCGGAACGACCCGTGCCAACCCTTCGTGAAACTCCCCCGCAAAGCTGAACTTGGGCGACAAAACGACCTTGCCCGCTTTGTCGATAAACCCGTATTTTCCGGTTTCGCCGCTGCCTACCCGGAACTCCGCCAGGTCTTCGCTGAAATTGCCCACGGCTTCGTATGTCGGCGGGATGACCTCGGCGTATCGCTCCGCCTGCGCCAGACCATCGACACACCAGCCCATCGCCAGGCAAACCAGCAGTGATAGGAATAACCCCCATGCAGCGATGCGTTTCATAAAAAACCCCTCCTGTGTGATGGTCGCGCATGCGGCGCGTTGCTAAATTTGTGAACAAGACCGGGAACCTGGATCGCTTCAGATTCCCGCCTGCGCGATTGCCGATGGACTCAATATTGAAGCGCGGAGAGCGGCACCCAAGCGCGGTAGCTTTGCCGCGAGGTCTTCCATTCCACTTGAGCGTAACCGTTTTCGATGGCGACGATGGTCACATTCTGCCCTTCGTCGACCGTCAGCTCCGCATAGGCGCCATATCCGTCGCCCGGGCCATACAGGGCCTTGGAGGTGACGGAAACTTTGGCCCGGTCATCCAGCGAGGCCTCCTCGGGCACGCTATCCAGGTCGAACGTCGTCGCATCAAAGCGTTTGATGCCCGTATAGACCCGCCGCAGATTGGTTCCCACCAGAACTTCGCACTGCACCCAGCAGATGTCGTCCTCATCGTACGCGCGGGAGATCAAGCGCACCTTCTCGTCTTTGACCTCGTAAATGCCGGTTTCCCTGTACCGGGTATCCGGGCCGCTGCAGGTGGCCAATCTTTCGATCGCCACCGCCTCGACGTGCGCCGATCCGTCAGCATCCCCGCCGGAGGTACCCTCCGCAAGCACCGCCCAAGGGAAAAGAGCAACCAAGCCCAAGCACAGAATTGAACGCAACCACCGTTTCATATCCTTCGCCTCCTCGTTTGTTGTCCCTGTTTGTCGTCCCTGTCTGTCGTTCCCGTTCGTTGTTTCATCATGAATACCACCGCACATTCCAAAAGGTTACAGTATTTTTGCGCAAAGAAAAAAAGCAGCGCTTTGATTGCACTGCCTTGATTGCGCTATCTCGAATGCACTATCTCGAATGCACTATCTCGAATGCGCCACGCCGTCTCTCCGCCGCCGATGCATCACTCCAGCGAATCGGTCGGCACCCAGGCGCGGTAAAGTTGTTTCGAGGTTTTCCATTCCACTTGAGCATAATCCTCTTCGATGGCAATGATGATGACGGTTTGGCCCTTGTCGACCGTCAGCTCTGCGTACGCATCGTACCCCTCGCCCGGGCCGTACATGGCATGAACGGTAGCGACCATCTTGGCATGATCGTCCAGCGGGATTTCTTCGCGCACGCCGCCTAAATCGAATGTCGCGGCATCGAAGCGCTGCAACCCCGTGTAAACGCGCCGCAGCTTATCTCCGGCGGGCATGTCGCATTGCACCCAGCAGTTGCCGTCCTCGTCGTAGGCTTGCGAGAACAAGCGCACCAGCTCACCCTTCAATGGATACGTTCCCGTCTCTCGATAATCGCCGCCTGGGCCGCTCCGCGTAGCCAGGTTTTCCTTCGCCAATGCCTCCGCGATGCTTTCGGAGATTTCCTCGGCGCTGTTCCCGGTGGGCGTTGGCGCCTCCGGGCTCGGGCTTTGCGAAAGTGCGGTGGGCGTCTCCGGGCTCGGGCTTTGCACAAACGCGGCGGGCGTCTCCGGGCTTGGACTCTGCGAAAGCGCGGTGGAGGTCCCTGGGCTCGGGCTGTAGCGATGATCGGCAGGCGTTCCGTCTGAATCCGTTTCGCGCTGGATCACGCGGGGAACGATGGCGATCAAGAGCAGGCACGCGGCAACGGGCACCGCGATTTGCGCAACCCAGCGGGCTTTGGGAGGCGTCTTGCGCACCCGCAGCTCGGCGTCGGCTTCTTTCTTTATGCTCAGCTTTTCGCGCTCCTCGAGCATGGATTTCAGCGTCTTTTCCACAAGCGCATCCGGGGCCTTCACGGCATCCATGGCCTCTTTATACGCATCCCTCACAGCGGAGCCCCTCCATTCATCCATGCCCTCAGCTTTTTTCTGGCGTTGTGCAGCCTTTGCTTCACCGCATTTTCGTTTCGCCCCAAAATCGCCGCTATTTTTTGGACTGGCAATTGCTCATAGTAATATAAAAAGATAACCGTTCGATGATCGGGCGACAGCCGCTCCAGAGCCTGCATCAGCTCTTCCTCGCGAAGGCTTGATAGCTCATCGTTCGGCATCAGAACGTGAGGCTCGCTCGCGCGTCCGCCCCACTTGCCCGCCTCCAGATTCTCCTCAAACGAATCCGTCTCAATCCTTCGCCAGCGCTGAAACCACGCGCCACATTGCTGCAACGTCACGCGAATCAGCCAATGCTTGATGTGTTCCGGCTCCCGTCCCACAAGCGTTTGGCCAAAGCGCACCACCTTCACAAACACTTCCTGGAAAATGTCGTCCGCATCGGACGGATGCTTAACTCGGGTCATGATGATGCGATACACCATGTCCTTATGCGTTTCAATCCATTCGGTCAACAATTCTTGCGTTAGCGGATTTTCTGGCAAGTTGCATGCCCCTTTTGTGTGATGTATTCGGTATGCGCTTGCAAATCCATCCCGCATTGTTGTTACGCAATGAATACCGCCATTTTTTCATTTTGGTTACAACAAAACAGGCTTGCAAGGAAGGATTTTCTGCCCTCCACAATATAGCATGCCCCCATGCATTCGTCCAGTTTTTCGCGCACATCGCGGCCTGCATCGTCGGCGCACCCGCTACTGTCAATGCTTTTCCATCCCGTGTTTTGCGGGCAGCCTGCCCCGGGCAGTTATTCCCCGCAGGTTTGGGTTGATTTATGCGCACAAATTCGTTACACTTTCCTAAGAAGAGCGATGGATATCGCGAGTAGGCGGGGTGTACGCCATGATGCAACGTGTCAAACAGGTGGATGTAGAGAAAAAGGGTTCGCGCGCAAAGATATGGGCCTATTTTTTAACCATCATCCTGGTGATGATGGTCCCTTTGATTGTGCTCTACTTTTTTTTCACCCACATCATCGTGGAAAAGCAGGAGCAGGCCAACCGCAACTTTGTACAAAACGTCGCCGCATCGTGTGATCAGCTTTTTTCCGCCCTGCGCACCGATACCAGCGACCTGGTGACTCAGGGCGACTATATCGAATACAATCAAGTGTTTTTGCGCTATGGCGATAATTTTGCCAACTCTGCACGCAGGATGGCTGTGCGCCTATCCAACATCCCCAGCGCGTATCCGCTGGTTAAAGGCGCATTCCTCTATTCGCAGACCTCGGGCGGAGCGGAGTTTTTGCTCAGCGCGGTAGGCTCGTTCGATGTAGACACCTTTTTTCAGCACTCCAAGGCGTCGCAGGGCATCACCCTGGAGGCTTTTCGGGAAGCGCTGGAGGGCCGCTTTTCCATGCGGCTACTGGCCCCGGAACCCGGCCTGCCCGAGGGGAGCGACCTTTCGTATACCCTGCTCCTCAAGATGCAATACTCGGCCAATCCGCGCAACTTCATCGGCGTGCAAATCGACAAGCAAAGCCTGTACAGCATGGCAACCCGGCAGAACATCACCGGCCAGGGCTACCTCTATCTGCTGGATTTAACCAGCGGTCGCTTTATCAACATTGAGGATTCGCTGCAGGTAGTCAACCCCGAAAATACGCAAAGGCTGATCCAGGCCATACAGGAGGCCGGTGCCGACGAAATATCCCTCAACGGCAGGGCGTACATCCTATCGCAGCGGGAGTCACTCATCGGCGGGCTGCACTACATCGTGCTCACCCCCAAGGCGCTGCTGCTGGATGAGATCAGCCGGTTTTTCCTCACCGTGCTGTGGGTGGCTCTGGCCTTTTCCGGGCTGAGCATGCTGGTAGCCTTCAACTTTGCCAAGTGGATTCACCAGCCGCTCAAGGGCCTGCTGACCAAGCTGACCGAGACGCAGAACCAGTTTCAAGCCCTAGCTACCGATTATAGTATGCTCAGCTCCTACGCGCGGAAGGGCGCAGACGTGGGGCTGGAGCTATTGCTGACGCGCCTAGTTGCCGGGGAGGCTTGTGTGCCCGAAATCCGCCGCTTTGCGCAGAGCCACGGCATCCTGGGCGAAGGCATGCGCCTGCAGATGCTCTGCGTGCTGCTGGGCGGCGAGGCGGCGCATGGCCACATCGATTGGTGGCGGCAGGCGCTGGGCCCGGACGCGGCGGTGCAGGCCTGGCCGGTGCTGCATACCCCAACCCGCTATGCCGTGCTATACGCCGCCGATACCGAGCACGCGCTCCAATCCACCACCGAGGCCTTGGCGCAAAAGGCGCGGCGCTGGATGCGGGAAGCGCCCGGTGCCACCGTGCAAATCGGGCAAAGCGGCAGCTTTGGCGATATTGGGGAAATGCAAGCGCGGCTGCGGATTGCCGAGGCCAGCGTGGAATGGTGCGCGGTGCGTTCGTACGGCAAGGTGCTGTTGAGCCGCGAGGATATTGGCAGCGACGCCGGCGAACCGATCGACCTGCAGACCCGGGAGCGGCTGCGCGGCAGCGTGGCAGCACTAGATGTTTCGGGCGCAAGGGCGGCGCTGGAGGCAATGTTCGCCCAGAGCATGGCCCGTAATCCCTCGCTCGCCAGCTACCGGCGTTGGGCAAACGAGCTTTTGCTGGCGCTGGTGGCCGACGCGGCGCAGGCCTTCCCGGAGGCACAGGTGGAGGGGCAGGCCATGCAACCCCTGCTCCGCCAAGTGGCGGGGGATCAATCGCCCCAGGCTTGCCGCGAGCAGGTGCTCTCCGCCTGCGACGGCCTGCTGACCATGCTCAAGGAGCAGGTCAACGCCGCCGACACCCTGCACAACATCTTAGCGTATATCGACGAGGCGCAGGGCGCAGTGCAACTGACCGAAATCGCCAATCGCTTCGGCTACGCCCCCAACTACTTCTCGCAATACTTCAAAAAGCACACCGGCTATACCTTCACCCAGCACACCAATACGCTGCGGGTGGCCGGAATCAAGCGACTGCTAGATACCACCGAAAAAACCATTCAAGAGATTAGCGACGACCTAGGCTTTGCCAACCCGAGCTCACTCATCCGGCTGTTCAAGAGCATAGAAGGCGTTACCCCGCAGGTATACCGCAAGCGCGAGCTAGGCAAATAGGCAGCAAGGCTGCGCCCGGAGCCATGCGGATGCACGAGCTTTATCTGCCCAGTTTTTGCAGCAAATACGCTAAAACACGCGGTTTGAAATGTGCAAATCATCCGATTGTTAGGGTGAAAAACTTAGTTTATAAGAATCTGACGATTTACAAACAGGTGGTTTTGATTTACTGTAGATATAGATTTTTAGACAGCTTATCCAACTGTCTGTTACATTTGACCATAAATGGTGAATAAAGGAGCGTGCGGTTGGTGACGGCAGAAAAAACCACCAGTAAATCCCTTCGCCCGGCAAGCGCGGGCAAGAACCGGTTTGCGCATTCCCTCGTTCGGTTTGGGCGCGACCTGCGGCATGATTTCCAATACAACAAGCTGCTGCTGTGCATGTGCATCCCCTGCCTTGCGTGGTTCATCACCTTCAAATATGTGCCGCTCGGCAGCACCCTGGTCGCCTTTAAGGATTATAGCGTTTTCCGCGGCTTCATCCATTCGCCATGGGTTGGGTTCAAGCACTTTGCCAACTTCTTTCAAGATCCGTTCTTCTTTCGGCTTTTGCGCAACACCTTCCTTTTAGGGGTATACAACCTGCTGTGGGGCTTTCCGGCGCCGATTCTGTTGGCGCTGATGCTCAACGAGGTGCGCAATCGCCACTTTAAAAAGACATCGCAGACGCTGACATACATCCCGTACTTCATCTCGGTGGTTATCATCACCGGCATCCTCAAGACCATGCTGGCTTCGGATGGAGTGATCAACCTGCTGCTGAGCAAGGTTCACATTGCTCCCATCGCCTTCTTTAACGATCCAAAGCTGTTCCGCACCATCTTCGTTGGGTCAGACATCTGGTCCACCGTCGGCTACGGCAGCATCATCTATCTTGCGGCCATTGCCAGCATCGATCAGGAGATGTACGAGGCCGCCCGTATCGACGGCGCATCCCGCCTGCAAAGCGTGTGGCACATCACCCTGCCCAGCATCATGCCCACCATTTTGATTTTGCTGGTGCTGCGCATTGGCTCGATCAACACCGTCGGCTTTGAAAAGGTGTATCTGCTTTACAGCCCGGCCACCTACGAAACCGCGGATGTCATTTCCACCTACGTGTACAGGCGCGGCATGGAAAACCGCAACGTCAGCTATGCGACGGCGGTTGACCTGTTCAACAGCGCCATTTCCCTGCTGCTGTTGACCATCGCCAACCGCACGGCGCGCAAGGTGTCCGGGGAAAGTATTTGGTAAAGGAGGAGCACCATGCAGATCACCAAAAAACGTAATGTCATCCGCGAATCGACGGGAGATCGCACCTTTAACATCGTCAACGTGCTGCTCCTGCTGTTGCTCGATATCGTGGTGCTGTACCCGCTAATCTATGTGTTATCCACTTCCGTCTCGGAGCCGGCCGAGGTGATTCGTGGCCGGGTCACGTTCCTGCCCCGGGGCTTCAACCTGGTGGGCTATAGCCAGATTCTCAAGTATCCCTCCTTTTTGCAATCGTACGCCAACACCGTGCTGTATACCGTGGTAGGCACCGCGCTTTCGTTGGTGATTACAGTGATCGGCGCATATCCTCTCTCGCTGCCCAAGTTCCGCCTGCGGGGCAAGATCACGGCGTTCTATGTATTCACCATGTATTTTTCGGGGCTGATGATTCCCACCTTCCTGGTGGTGCAAGGCGTCGGCATCTTCGATACCAAGTGGGCGCTGATCCTGCCCACCATGCTGGGCGCATGGAACGTGACGATCTGCCGGTCTTTCCTGCAAGGCATCCCCTTTAGCCTGCACGAATCTGCGTACATCGATGGCGCTAACGATTTTACCATTCTGTGGCGGATCATCCTGCCGCTCTCCAAGCCGGTGATGGCCACCCTGGGCCTGTTTTGCGCCGTAGCATACTGGAACAACTTCTTTTCCAGCCTGCTGTACGTGAACAATCGCGCCCACTACTCGCTGCAGTTTATCCTGCGCGGAATCCTGATGAACGCGCAGATGGCCGCCGAGAACCCGACCATGGCCGCCGAGGCCGCCAACATGGAGGCATCGACCATGAACCTAAAGACCGCGTCGGTGGTGGTTACGATGTTGCCTATCCTGTGCGTCTATCCCTTCATTCAAAAATACTTTGTCAAGGGTGTCATGATTGGTTCCATAAAAGGCTGAGGCCTTTTGGGATACATAAATTTGTAGGAGGAGACCTTATGAAGAAGCTGCTTACCTTTACCCTGGCTCTGTGCATGCTGCTGTCTATGGTGGTCGTATCCGCCAACGCCACCGAGCGCACGCCCCTGTTCGACGCGCCCCTGGAGATCAGCTACTTCTGCGCCGACGAAAACGGCCAAGTCCCCGTGACCGACGACCTGTGGATGTTCAACCAACTGACCGAGTACACCAACGTCACGCTCAAGACCATCGTGGCTCCCATCGCCAACTACGATGAGAAGCTGGGCACCATTCTGGCCTCGGGCCAGCTGCCCGACCTGATGGCCCTGCGCAGCGCCCACATCCACACCAAGCAGTACGGCCCGCAGGGCGCGTTCGTCAACCTCAAGCCCTACCTCGATTCGGGCGCTATGCCCAACCTCAAGGCTTACCTGGACAAAATCCCCAACGCGTACGCCATGATTACCGCGGCGGATGGCGGCATCTACGAAGCCCCCCGCATCTACGACTACACCTGGGTCACCGAGTCCTTCATCATCCGCTACGACATCCTGGCCGAAGTAGGCATGGATGTGCCCAAGACCACCGATGAGTTCTACGCCTTCCTGAAGGCCGTGAAAGAAAAGTATCCGGATTCCACCCCAATGACCAATAAGTGGAAGCAGGATCACGTGCTGCAGGCCTTCAGCCGCGCCTTCAACACCGATTACGACATGTACGTGAGCAAGGAAGACGGCAAATGGCACTACGGCCCCATGGAGCCGCAGTACCGTCAGATGCTCGAGTTTGCCGCCAAGCTGTACGCCGAGGACCTGCTCGATAAGGAATTTGCCACCCTGGCCGACGATCAGTACGTCGAAAAGCTCGTAACCGGCAAGTCGGTCGCCGCTTACTCCTACCTGGTGGAGAGCGCGAACGTGACCAACATGGGCATCGTGGACAACCCGGCCTTTGATCTGCTGGCCATCCCGATGCTTTCCAGCGCCAACGGCACCCGTGGCGTGGAAAGCCTGAGCAGCTGCTACGCGCAGTTCGGCAAGGCCATCTCCGCCCAGTCCAAGTACGTCGAGGAGCTGGTGAAGTTCGTTGACTGGACCTACTCCAAGGAAGGCGTCATGCTGCTCGGCTTCGGCATCGAGGGCGACACCTACACCATGAGCGATGACATTCTGGCTTACACCGAGAAGGCCAACGATGTGCCCAAGCGCCAGGCCATCTTCCTGGACAACCAGAACCTGCTGAGCGTCAAGGATGCCGCCGGCCTGGCCGTCCGTCTGCCCCAGTTCATCAAGAGCGAAGAAATCGTGCTGACCGGCGCCGTTTCCGATCCGCTGCCGATCGTCACCTTCGATGATCCCGAAGCCATGAGCAACCTGATCCAGCCCATCCGCACCTTCGTGCAGGAGAACGCTGTGAAGGTCATCACCGGCTCCATGAGCCTGGAGGATTGGGACAAGGCCATCGAGACCCTCAAGACCATGAAGGTCGAAGATGTCATCACCATGTACCAGACCGCCTACGACAAGGCCTACACCAAGTAATATCCTTCCCCCCGCTTCTAGCGGAATGCAAAAGGGGCTGTCGCGCCATGAAAGGCGCGACAGCCCCTTTTCTACCTCAAAAGCTACTGCCGTCAAAACCTACTCCCGTCAAAAGCTACTGCATCAAAAAATTCAGGTGCACCGGCACCGGATTCTCCTCCAGCGAAACGCCCTTTTGCTCGCAGAGCTGCGCCCAAAGCTCGGTCAGGCGCACCTCACCTTCGCGCACATCGGTCAGCACCATCTTGCCGCGCAGTATGCGCTCCGCTTCGCGCCAACGGCCCAGCGCCAGCAATGCGCCTGCGCGCAATTCCTTGCAGCGGCCCAGGTTGCGAATGCCCGCAGGCAGCGCCGCCACCACCCGCTCCACTTCCTCATGCCGCTTCGCCTGGGAAAGCGCACGCAGGGCCTCGATCGCCAGTTGGCGCTGCGGGCACATCGCAATGGCCTCCAGCATCCAATCTGCCGCCGCGTCCGCCTCGCCGCGCTGCTGGGCGAGAACCGCCAGGCAACGCAGCGCCCAGGGCGACCGCGCATGCGCAAGCGACCGCTCGAAGGCCGCGCGCGCGCCCTCGTCATCGTTGCGGTAAGCCCGCATCACGCCCAGATGATATTGCGAAAACCAGTGATCGCCCTTGCCCGATTCAATGGAGCGCCGCAGCAGCGAAAACCACCTTTCGTTGACCTGATACCCCCGGGGCAGCGCCAGCGGATCGGGGCAAGGCAGCGCGCCTTCGCGCAGCAACTGCAGCCATTCGCGCTCGGCCTTGCCCATCGCCCGCGCGGGGAATCGCAGCCCGCCCGCGCGAAAAGCATCCCCACGTGCTTCCTGTTCCAGAGCCGCCCAGCCATCTCCATATTGGAAGAGCTTGCCCTGCAGGCGATCGAGCTGCTCCATCGTGCGCGACCCATACGCATCGAGCGTGGCGCGCGGCAGCGCTTCTTCCAGTGCATCCTGCACGCAGGCGGTCGCGGCATCCCAATCCTCGCCCTGCACCGCGTCTGCATCGGCGTGCAGCGCGCCGTATGCCTCCATCCATTGCAGCGTCTTGCCCCCGGCCATGGGCAAATGCTCGAGCTGGGTGTGCGCCAGCCCGGCCTGAATCTCCACATAATTGCAGCCCTTCTGCGCCAAAAAGCTCTGCCAATGGCGACCGCCCTGGCCCATCCCCCATACAAAAAGCTTGCGCCCCTGCAATAGATCGGTGGAGGTTTGGCAGAAGCCGTAGCCCGTGCCATCCAGCGCCGCGATCCAGCGCCGCTGGCTTTCCGGCAGGTCAAAGAAGAAATCCATAGCGTGGGGCAAGCCCATGGTGCGGCTGCAATCCAGCCCATTGCATCGCGGTACGGGCACCTTGCTCATCAGCCCGCCGTAGCCATAGCGGTAGGCGCGGTGCGCGGGCACCAGGATGCGCACATCCTCCCGTTCCTCCACCGCCATGTTGCTCCACCAATATACCGCCGTATCCTCCGGGCCCGCGTTGTCCACCCGCACACGCACCAGCAGATGCCGCGAATGCTCGGGCAGCATCGCCTCCACGCGATAGGTGAGGTGGCGCACACGCTCGTATTGGTATACGCGCAGCACGGGCGTGCCGTCCTCCAGCGCCAGCTCCTCGGCGTACAGCGGATCCACCGTGAACGGCGTATGCCCAATAATGCCCAGGTTCCATTCCACGCCACCGGAAATCCAGGCGTTTCTAAGCGCCAGGTTGCAGGGCTGGAACACCGGGTTGCGGTGGAGCAGCTCGCGCCCGGTCTCGCGGTCGATCAGCGACCAGAGCCGCCCGCCCAGCTCGGGCAGGAACGTCGCTTCAATATAATCGTTGCGCAATACCACCGCGCGCCAAGCCTTGGGGCGCTTCACGCGGTTATAGCCGTCGCGAAGGGTGTAGGGCAATATGCCGTTCACCCGCCCCCAGCCCATGTAGCGCGATTCCTCCTCCGAAATGGTCTCCCGGTCCATGGCGATCTGCGCGTGCGCATCCATATCCTTCTGCATATCGGGCAACGGGTTGTCCCTACCCATGGAGGCCGAAGGCAGCACGTAAGGCCGGTGGAGCAATTCCGTCATGGCAATAACCTCTTCTTTCGCTGGAATGATTAGGCCGCAATGCTTAAGCTGCGATGCTTAAGCTGCGATGTTGGTTTGCAATTATCATAGCACGCTTTTTCAGCGATGCAACCCCCATTCCGGCAGAGTTTGCGCATCGCGTCCTTGTGAATTTTTTGTCTATCAGGATGGATTCCCATCCATCCGCTCTAGGCGTGTACCCTGCTTTGTGCTATAATGGCAGGGCACGCAAGCGTCTCCGCCCTGTAGCCTATTTGGGGAGGCTCGGCCCCCCGCACTTTGTAGGAGAACACCATGCGGAAGCTCTCGCACCGTCTATCGGCCCTGGCCGTACTCCTTTGCGCGCTATGCGCTTTATTCGATGTCCCCCCCGCGCGCGCCGCCGCCCCCAAGGTGCGCGCGCTATTAATCGCATGCGAAAATTTCCAACGCTTGGGCAGCTTAGCGCCCTCCACCTCCAACAATGTATACACCCTTACCGAGGTGCTCACGCAAATGCGCGAATCGCTGGTTTCGCTGCGCACAGAGATCGACAACGTGGGCAGCCCGGAGCAATTGGCATCCGCCATTCAAACAGCATTCAACGGCGCGCAGCCCACCGACATTTGCCTGCTCTACATCAGCACGCACGGCCGCTTTCGCCCCGAAGCCCCGGAATACCCGGCGGTGATTACACTGACCGACGGCTCGTCCGAATTTGAAATAGACGGCGCAGGCCTGCAAGCCTTGCTCGACATGGTGCCCGGCGTAAAGGTGGTATGGCTCGACGCTTGCAACTCCGGGGCCATGATGGGCAAGGGCGTAACCCCCAACCTGAACGACCGGCCGGTGCTGCCCTTTCACCGGGAGGATTATAAGGTGCTCACCTCTGCCGGCGGCAACGAGCTTTCTTGGAATTGGAGCGATTCCGAGCAGAACCGCCCGATTTCCCAGGGAAGCTCCTACTTCGCAAAGGCGCTGGCGGGCGGGCTGGGCCTGCACGGGCAGTACAGCGCCGACCTTAACCAGGATGGAGATATCACGCTGAACGAAATGTATCGCTACCTGCTGGATAGTCACGGCAGTTCGACCGTGCACGTTTACCCGCAGGAGGACGACTTCGTGTTGTTCCACTACGACCCGCGCGCCCCCAGGTCGCCGCATCCCGATGCGCTGCTCTCCGCCGTTTCCTTCTCCTCCGATACACTGAGCACCGAGGACCCGTTCATCGACTTCTCGTTCACCGTGCATCGCCCAACGCAGCTGCAATACCAGCTGGTGTATTCGAAAAACGGCGCATGGGATTGGGATCATGCCCGGCGCATTCGCGACACGTACGATAGCGATTCTACCCCAGAGTCGGGGGATTCCCCGGTGCAGCCGGGACGCAAGGAGCGCTCGATCGAAGCGCCCGCGTTGCGCGAGGATACCTCGGGCTACGCGCTGCTGCAGATTCTAAGCATCGACGAGCAGGGCCCCAAGGTGCTCTTTAGCAAGCTGCTGGCCGTCGTGCCCACCGTTGGCGATCCTCGGCTTTGGATCGATGCGTTCGGCGAACAATTCACCCTAAGCCCGGGCGACGAGCTCGCCATGCAGGTGGTGCACGAGTTCCCGGTGCAGCTCACCGTAGGCGTATACGACGCGCAGGGCAAGCGCGTGCGGCGTCTGGCCACCAAGCAGACCAGCCGCCCGCTGCACCTCATGCCCGAAGGCAGCATGTTCTACTGGAACGGTTGCGATAGCGAAGGGAACCGCGTCCCTCCCGGCGCATACACTTTGCGCGCCTCCGCCTACGTGGGCGATGCGCAGTACAGGGCGGAGCTGGAGATCGAGCTGCTCAACTAAGCGCTTTCCGCTCCTTTTGCACGCGTTGCGCTCAAATCCGCTCAATATCGCTCATTTCAGCTTAATTCCGCTCGATTCTGTTCAATTCCGTTCAATTCCGTTCAATTCCGCTCCACAAAGGGCGGCATTTTTCTGCGAGGGAAGCAGAGCACCCTGCCCGCCTGCGCGCCGATCTGCGCACGGATGCGCGGCAGCACCTCTTGGGTGGCGGTATAGCCTGCCTCCAGGCATTGGTCGAGCGCCTCCAGCGTGGTGGCGCGCACCGCTTCGGGCACGCGCGGGCGCAGCATATGCCAGGTGGGCGGATAATCCGTCGCATCGACCTGCGCGCTTGCGCTCAGCGCCACGATCTCCAGCACGTCCAGTTTGCCCTTCGGGCGCTGAGAGCCCGCATCCACGCAGAGCGCGTACTTCACCTGCATCTGCCGCAGGGTCGCTATCGCCAAATCCATGCCCGCCGTGCCCACCAGCGGCACGCCCATCCACAGCGCGGGCTGCACCAGCGCAGGCACGGCCATCGCCGCGCGAATCGCCAGCGTGAGCGGCGCCTGCTGTGTCCACACCGCATCGCCCTCATCCGGCGGGCAGCGGTTGGCAAACACCAGCGTCTTGCGCGTGGGCAGCGCTAAGGTGGGAATTGCGAGCGAACCCTCGAGCTCCGCCAGCGTGCACCGCTTAGTCTGCTCGTCAAGCAGCGCGGTCAGCCGGTCGCCGCGTATCATGCCCTGGAATCCCCCGGCAACCAGGCGCGATGCACATCGGCGATCCGTATCCAGCAGACGCTTTCCTTGGCTGCAGGCCTCGCAGGCTGCCCCATACACCTCGCCCGCGTCCCCTCGGTGAGCGTACAGCCCTGCGATCCATGCGCCTGTTCCCACCCCCACCAGCACCGAGGGCGCCAGCCCACTTTCTTCTAAAGCGCGCAGCACACCCAGCTGCGTCGCCGCGTACATGCCCGTACCCGAGAGTATTACGCCGAATGCCAAGCGCACTCCCGCCTTCACTTCTTTTTCGCGTTGCCCCATCGCCCTGGGCGATTGACTTCGCTCGATTTGCCCTACCAAACTATGCGAAAAGCGTAGCCCCTCATGTCGGGGTAGCCTGTACTTTGCTTGCATTCTTTTGGCGATCCGGCAAAGCGTTCGCTGCTTGCGGAGTTCGCTGCCCGGGCGCGCTTTCGATCCGGGAGCTTCTAGGCACTATCAAAAAACGGAAGGAACAAATCAAAACAGTGGATCGTCCTATATGTAGTGTGGTATAATAGTAGAAGTACGTATCGCACAGAGACACGGCGCGCTTCCGAGCCAACACTTTAGATCGATGGCGCGCACCCATGCGAAGGAGAATTGTTCGATGCAAGCAAAGAACCCCAGGCGCTCCGGAGCGCGGTATAGCGGCGGTATTAAGCCCACCAGGGGCATCCCCTTGCTGCTCCTGCTCTTCGGCGCAATCCTGCTGGCTATGATTTTATTGGCCCCCAGCCAACCGGTCTCCACCGCGGTCACCGAGGCAGACGAGAACAGTCAGGTTGTGGCTCCGGGCTTGCACATCACCGAGGTCATGTCCTCCAACAAAAAGACATTGCCCGATGAAAAAGGCGCTTTCCCAGATTGGATCGAGTTGACCAACGAGGGGAACACCCCTCTGAATCTCGATGGCTTCGGCCTCTCCGATCGCGAGGACAAAATCATATTCACCTTCCCCCACGAGGATCGGCTGGAACCCGGCGCGCGCGTAATTGTGTTTGCGAGCAACGAGAGCCAGTCCTACGCAGGATCGGCTTACCACGCCAATTTCAAAATATCGTCGGCGGGTGAAACCCTGGTGCTCTTTGGCCCCGAAGGCGATGCCATTGAGCATATCACCGTGCCCGCCATGGCCGGGGACATGGTGTACGCCAAGACCTCGGATTCCTGGATCATCTCGGATCAGCCCACCCCCGGCTACGAGAACACGAAGGAAGGCTACGCGGCGTTCCTGTCCTCCTCTCTCTTGGAGGCAAATGCATTGATGCTGAACGAGATCGTGGCCTCCAACCGCACCACCCTGATGGATGAAGACGGCGAATTCTCCGACTGGCTGGAACTTTACAACGCCACCGGCAGAGTGATCGACCTATCGAGCTACGCGCTGAGCGATAACCCGGAACGCCCTGTAAAGTGGCGATTCCCGGAGGGCGCGACCATTGCACCGGGCGAGTACTACGTGGTGTTCTGCTCCGGCAAAGATCGGTCGGGCGGTGATGGCAAGCGACCGCACGCCAACTTCGGCCTGAGCGCCGAGCGGGAAACCGTGATCCTCAGCGATATCCATGGTCTGCTGATCGATCAAACCACCTACGAGGTCATGCCGGCCGACGCCTCATGGGGGCGAAAGGAAACCGGCGACCATACCTGGCAATTTTTCAGCCAGCCCACACCGGGCATGGCCAACAACCAGGCCAGCGCGCTGGAGATGAACCGCCGCATGCTGCAGGCCAACATCTCCGGCGTAGCCATCACCGAGGTCATGTCCTCCAATGTGGCGACGCTGCTGCCATCCGCCGAGGGCGTGGATTGGGTGGAGCTATACAACTACAGCAATGCAGCGATTAACCTGGGCAACTATGGCCTTTCGGATCGCATTGAGCACCCCCGAAAGTGGCGCTTCCCCGATGTGACCCTCCTGCCCGGCCAGTACCTGCTGGTCTATTGCGACGGGCTCGGCAAGGTCGGCTCCTCGGGCGATCTTCACACCAACTTCAAGCTCTCCAGCGCCGGGGAGACCCTGGCCTTCTGCGATCCCAGCGGCCGCATACTGGATAAGCTGGCGGTCCCCCAGCTTCTTCCCGACCTTTCGTACGGCAGAACACCGGGCCAAGACGGCCTTTTTTATTACGCGCAACCCACCCCTGGCGATCCGAACAGCGAGGCATTCTTCGGCTTTTCCGAGGAACCCAGGTTTATCACCCCGGGCGGCATGTACCGCCATTCACCCCAGGTGGAAATCGAGGTGCCGGAGGGCACCGAAGTGCGCTACACCCTGGATTGCACCTCGCCCACCCAGGCTTCGCAGCTATACACCGGCCCCTTTGAGGTGCCCGCCACCACCGTCGTGCGTGCGCGCAGCTTCCAGGGCGGCCTCCAACCCTCCAACGTGATCACCCAGACCTTCTTCGTTTCCGCGTTCCATTCGCTGCCCATCCTTTCCATGGTCACCGAACCGGACAACATCACCAACCCCGATACCGGCATGCTGGCCGACGGCCCGGAGCTGGATCGCGAGACCCAGGAGCCGCCGTGGAAAAAGGCGACCTACTGGAAAAAGCTGCACTACGACGGCAACCTGGAGATGTACCTGCAGGACGCGTCCGAAATAGGAACCCAGGTGCTCTCCACCGGCATGAGCTTCCACGTAATGGGCCAATACTCGCTGGATATGCCGCAAAAATCCTTCTCGCTCAACGCAAAAAAGCGCTTCGGCACCGGCTACTTCGAGTACAACCCGTTCGGGGATCGCCCGTTTGCACACTACAAATCCTTCGCGCTGCGCAACGGCGGGCAGGATGGGCAGTACACCCGGGTGATCGACGGCCTGCAGGGCCGCATCATCGCCAGCACGCCCAATTGCACGGTGATCACGCAGGCCTGGCAGCCGGTGGTCGCCTACCTCAACGGCGAATACTGGGGGCACTACAACCTGCGCGAGCGCATCAGCCGCTACTTCGTGGCGCAGCACGAGGGCTGGGATGACCCGGACGCCATGGACATACTCGAATCCAACG
This sequence comes from Eubacteriales bacterium, assembly GCA_031553615.1. Classification (GTDB taxonomy): domain Bacteria; phylum Bacillota; class Clostridia; order Christensenellales; family Aristaeellaceae; genus WQXF01. The sequence continues at coordinate 126,098 of JAVBLJ010000005.1, read as the reverse complement.
GCACCTCCTCGTCGCAAATCAACTGGGGCAGCAACTCCGAGTACAAAAAGCTGCTCAAATACGTGGAGGAGCACGACCTGAACGATCCGGAGGCGCTGCAATACGTGGTCGACCGCGTGGATGTGGACAATTTCTTCGATTTCCACATCTTCACCATGTACTTCGGCAACTCCGATACCGGCAACATCCGCTACTACAAAAAGCACGGGGACGACAATAAGTGGCGCTGGATTTTCTACGATTCGGATTGGGGCCTGTTCTACTTCAGCAAAAACGCGCCCGATTTCTTCCTCAACCCGAAGGGCTCCGGCAGCCAGCACATCAACAACCTGATCCTCCGTAAGCTGCTGGCCAATCCTGACATGCTCGATCGGTTCCTGACACGGTTCGGCGAGCTGTTCCAAACGGTGTTCACCCCCGAATACATACTGCCCATGATGGATGAGATGATCACGCAAATCCAGCCCGAGCTGCAGATGCACTTTACCCGCTGGGCCGACGAAATGAGCCCCAAAATCAGCTTTGACGTGCCCAAGAACCCGGAGGGCGCGTACGCCTACTGGGGCACCCGCGTGGCGTGGGCCAAAAAGATCATCAACTCCCGGCCCAACGCGCTCTGGGGCATGATGAAGGAATACTTCAAGCTCAGCGATTCCCAAATGCTCCAATACTTTGGCCCGGAGCCCGCCCCGTACGAAGAGGAAAAAAAGTAAACATGCAAAAGCAGCACTAGAGGAGGACCCAACCCATGTGGAACATCATTGGCGGCGACGCCGGCATACTGAGGTTTTTTCATCAACAGTTTTCCCTGCTCACGTCGGGGAACCAATCCATGCGGAACATCATCGGCAGCGACACCGGCGTGTTGGATTTTTTTCAGCAGCAGTTTTCCCAGCTCACTCCGCTCAAAGTGGTCATCGCGCTGGCCATGGGAATGGTCGTGGGCCTGATCATCGCGCTGGTATACCGCAAGGCGTTCCGCGGTGTGCTATTTAGCCCCAATTTCGCCACCACCCTAGTCATGCTCACCCTGATCACCACCCCGGTCGTCATGTGCATCAAATCCAACATTCAGCTCTCCATGGGCATGGTCGGCGCGCTCTCCATCGTGCGCTTCCGTACCGCCGTCAAGGACCCTATGGACACCGCCTACATGTTCTGGGCACTGACGATGGGCATACTGCTGGGCGCTGAGCTCTATATCATCGCCCTCGTGGTGGTGGTGGGCATCTCACTGGCCATGCTGGTGCTTTCCTACTTCCGCATCAAATCCCCCAACTCGTACCTGCTGGTCGTGCACTACGATGAGGTGGCCGAGCCGGACATCGAAGCGCTGCTCGCGCGCATCCGCAACCGCCGCCTGCGCTCCAAAACCGTCAACCAGGGCGGAGCCGAGCTCACCGTGGAGATGCAGCTCAACGAGCGCTACGACATCGTAAACCGCATGCTCGATATCGACGGCGTGCACAACGCGACGCTCATCGCCTGCCAAGCCGAAGCCGGAAATTAGAACATGGGGGAATTACCATGGAAATTACGCACATTCCCCTACGGCATGAATACAAGTATCACATCAACGCGGGCGACCTGCAGTATCTGCGCGGCCTCTGCCGCCACGCGCTCGCCCCCGACCCCAACGGCAATGAGTTCAACGAGTACCACATCCGCTCCCTGTATTTCGATACCATCAACAACGATGCCCTCAACGACAAAATCGCGGGCGTCGATCACCGCCAGAAGTACCGCATCCGCATCTACAACTTCTCGGATCAGAACATCCGCCTGGAATGCAAATCAAAATATAACGACCTCATCTCCAAGCAGTCGGTGAAAATCCCGCGCGACTTGGCCGATCAGTTGATCGCCGGAGACCCAAACGGGCTTCAGTTCATGCGCCATCCGCTGCTGCACGACATGTACCGCGAGATGCGGCTGAACCTGCTTCGCCCGGTGGTCATCGTGGATTACGTGCGCGAGGCCTACATCCATGAAGCCGAGGAGGTGCGCATCACCTTCGATAAGCAGCTGCGCACTGGCCTGTTCAGCACCGACATGTTCGATCCCTATCTGCCCACCTATCCCCCCTTCTTCGATGCTCCGTGGGAGATACTGGAGGTTAAGTTCAACCGCTTTTTGCCCACCTACATTCAAACGATGCTCAGCGGCGTGGCCGCCAGCCGTTCCGCCGTATCGAAATACGTGTGGTGCAGGCGATTTGAGAATCTGGAGTACTAATCGGCAAAGCGGCAAAACAAAAAGCCGGGCACCGCGCACCTGCGCAGTGTCCGACTTTTTTGCGATCAGAAGCTAGGCCTGCGCAGGAGCCGCGCGCAGCTTGGCGATCCGGCGGGCAATGAAGATGCCTGCCAAGTAGAGCGCCATGATCAGCACGAAGGGCAGCGCCCGGTCGATGTTGGAAAGCAGGCCGCTAATCGCGCCCAACGGCGAGGTGATGAGCAGCATAATGGCGTAAAAGATCGCCTGCATGCGCGCGCGCTGATGCGGGTCCATGCTCAAAAGCTGCAGCGCCTCGGTGAGCGGATTGATGAGCGAAAGCGCAAACGCATCCAGCGCTACCGTGATCCAGATCATAGCAAAGGCCTGGCTGGGCATAAGAATAAGCAACAGCTTCGAAAGGATTTGAATTGCGAAGCAGAGCACCAGCGGGTGCTTGAACCGCTCCACCGAAACGCGAGGCGCGATCACGAAATAGCAGAGCAGCATCACCGCCGACCGGCCCGCCGAGAAGATCGCCAGGCTTTCCTCGGCCATGCCCGTCCGCTCCACGATCAGCAGCGGCCAGAAGGTCTCCATCACGCTCTTGGCCCCGGTGAAGCAGGCCAACAGGCCGATGGTCCACATCACCTTGGGCGAGCGCAACATGGCCGCCAGCACGTCCTTGCTCTCCTTGAGCAGCGACCACATCGAGCGATCCCGCACCTCTTCCATGCGCCTTCGGCCAATGCGCGTCTCATGCCCCAGCACGTAGAGAATCGTAAACTTGACGGTCATGGATACGAAGGCGAACAGGTACATGCAGCGCACCGTGGGCACCAAGCCGAAGCGCCGCACCAGCGGATAGGAAAGCAGCACCGCGAAGGCCGATATGCTGGCCGCGATGTTGATGAGCGAATAAATCTTCACGAGCACGCGCTCGTCCTCGTCCTCCACCAGCAGCAGGCCCCAGGAGTTCGAGGTGATGCGCATGGCGCCATTGCACACCGCCGCCGCTACGAACCACCACACATTCTGCGCCCCCGCCCAAAGCAGGGTGGGCACGCTCCAGGCCAGCAAATCGAACCATATGGTGCAGGCGCGGCGGCCCAGCTTATCGGTCAGCACGCCGCTGATCAGCGAAAACAACACCGACGCGATCAGATACACGGTGCTCACCGTGCCAATCATCGCGTCCGAAAGCCCGAGCGCGCTCATGTAGATCGAGGCGAACGGCGTGTAGAGGTAGTACGGGATGGTCCATAGCGGCTCGGTGAATGTGCAGAGGCGCGCGTTGTCGTCCAGGCGCAGCAATGTCCTGATCAGCTCATGCCGCTTGAGTGCATTCCATAGTTGCATGGTAACCTCCGCCCGATACTGATTTATGACTTGAAAAATCTGGGCTCAAAAAAGCAGCGCTATCCATCGCATAAGCGGTATACACGCCAGCGGCAGGAAGATAGCGGGCAAAAGGTTGCCGATGCGCAGCTTCACAAAGCCCAGCATGTTTGCGCCAATGCCCACGATCAGCAGCCCGCCGACCGCCGACATCTCGCGGATCACCTCCGCGGTCAGCAGACCGGAAACCTGCTGCGCACCCAACGCGATCGCGCCCTGGTAGATCAGCACCGCCAGCCCAGAGAGCGCCACGCCCGGGCCCAGAGTCGAGGCAAACACCACGGCGGAAATGCCATCGAGCGCCGATTTAGCGATGAGGGTGGTATGATCGCCGCGCAGGCCGGAATCCAGCGCGCCCACGATGGCCATCGCCCCCACGCAATACACCAGGCTGGCGGTGACAAACCCTTGGGAAAAGCCGCTGCCCTGCCCGCCACGGGTAAGGCGGCTCTGCGCCCAATCGCCCAGGCCCTGCAGGCGCTTCTCGATGTTGATCGCCTCGCCGACGAGCCCTCCCACCACCATGCACAGGATTGGGATCATCACATCCTCGGTGCGAATCGCGCCCTGAATGCCTATGAGGATGACGCACAGGGCCAAGCCCTGCATCAGCGTATCGCGAAAGCGCTGCGAGATTCCGCCGCGCAGCAGCAGCCCCAATCCCGACCCCACCAGGATAGCCACGCAATTGATGAGTGAACCTATCATGCTTCTCACCCGCTATGCAACATGAATATTATGTGGATATAGCAAAGCCCGCTCAGCGGACGCGAAAGCGCACCGGGCGGGCGAATTGCTGTGGATAGATGACGGATTACTGCGCGGCGACCTCGGCGGTCTCCACCGGATACACGCAGCACTGCTTCTTGTCTCTTCCCAGGCGCTCAAAGCGCAGCACGCCATCGACCAGGGCGAACAGGGTATCGTCCTTGCCAATGCCCACGTTGAGACCGGGGTGGATTTTGGTGCCGCGCTGGCGCATGAGGATATTGCCCGCAAGCACGGTCTGCCCATCGGCGCGCTTCGCGCCCAGACGCTTGGAGTGACTATCGCGACCGTTGCGCGAACTGCCGACGCCCTTTTTGTGGGCAAACAGCTGCAAATTCATCCTAAGCATGTTTTCCCCTCCATTCCTTGTTGACAACCCGAACGCGTGTCGGGTAGCTATGTTCGATATCGGTCAAGCCCTGTACCACCGTGCGCAGGATAATCTGGCAATCGGACGCTTGCTTTTCGGTCAACTCGACCGGCAGCACTGCCTCCAGCAGCCCATCGTCGATCAGCGGCTCCGTGAGCACGCCTGCGACGCTTTCCATGGCGTTCACCGCCGTCTGCGTAAGCGCGGATACCGCGCTGCACACGATGTCGGGGCCGCGCCTCCCCCTGGGCTGCGCATGGCCTTCCGCCCGGAAGCCTGCAATTTCACCGTTTGAACGGCGGTACACGGTAACGGTGGTCATGTTACGCCTGGATGGCGGTAATCTCCACCTTGGTGTACGGTTGGCGATGACCTGCCCTGCGATGGTAGTTCTTTTTGGCCTTGTACTTGTAGATCATGATCTTTTGGCCGCGGGTCTGCGCAACCACTTTGCCTTCGACCTTCGCGCCTTCCACGATGGGCTTGCCCACCACCAGCTGCTTGTCCCCGCCCAAGAGCAGGACATCGAAGCTCACGGTCGTGTCGGGCTCAAGGTCGAGCTTTTCCACGTAGATCACGTCACCCTGTTGGACACGATACTGTTTGCCACCGGTTTGAATGATAGCGTACACTGATTTTCCTCCCAATTCACTGGACTCGCCGGACATTCGGTAGCCCAAAAGGGCATTTGAACAGACCGATCCCGCGCGGCTTGCCGATCTACTATAGCAAAACCCTGGTCTACTGTCAAGCAAAACTACGCCTCTAGCGCACATTTTCGGATGTCATTGAGCTCCCGCGCGGTAAACAGGCCGCATTCAAACAGCTTTAGATACTCCTGGGATAGCGTGCTGCCAAACATCAGCTGATCGTCGGTATTAATGCTCACTCGCACCCCGGCATCGTACAGAGCACGGACCGGATGCTCCCGCAGGCTGGGTACGCGGCTCAGCAGCAGATTGCTGGTTGGGCAGACGTTGAGGAGAATGCGGTGGTCAGCCAAAAAGCGCATCGTGGAAGGGGAACTCGCCGCCGCAATGCCGTGCTGCACCTCGTCCAGCTCCAGCACCTCCACGGCGCGCACCACCTCGTCCGCGCTCCCCCACTCGCCCACGTGCGCGCGCAGTTTCATGCCCTGCGCCTTCGCCATGCGGTAAAGCGGCTGAAAAGCCTCGATGGGCTGCGCGCCCTCGTCGCCATACAAATCCACGCAATCGAACCCGCCGTGCGCAAAAAAAGGCTCCGCCCACTTCAGCAGCAGATCGATGGGACAATGCCGCGAAAAACCCATCTGCATATGCAACTCCAGGCCGGGCGCGTAGGCATCGCGCGCTCCTTGCAACGATTGCACCAGCAGCGCCATATCGCCGCCAAACAGCGCATCGCACGCCCAAACGTCCTCGCCCGTCCATATCGCGCGAACCCCATCGCGCTCCGCCTGTTCAAAACACGCATCTATCAGCAGTCGCTCGCCTGCCATATCGCCAAACCGCTCGCCGATCCTCCGGCCCACCCAGCGGTGCATTTCATCCATGCTTGCCAAAGGCTTTCTAAGTGGCGCAATCCATACGCCGGTGCGTTTGAATACGAACTTTGGGTTGCCCCCCAACCCGGTGTGGGTGTGTCTTTCCGCCTTGGGAATCTCCATGATGGCGTCCAAATCCATGCTTTCCAATGCCTCCGCAAATCTTGCGGAAACCTCTCCCATGTCAGTCCCTCCCATCGTTGCGTTTTAATAGATTTCATTATACATAACAATCCCGGGCATTGCAACGCAAAAACGGCGATTTTCGGCAAGAAAATACAAAAAACACGGCCCGCTCGCGCACCAGCCGTGCCTTTTGCCAAATTGCCGGAAAGTCTTGGGGCGGTTAGTTGCCCGACCACCGCTTGAGGGTGGGGAAGAATTCCTGCATGCCCCCCCCTTATTGCGGCCACAGGATGCGGCGAATGGTCTCGATGGCCACCGCCAGATCCAGTGGCTTGCCGATATGCCCATCCATGCCCGCCTGCAGCACGCGTTCGATGTCTTCCTTAAATACGTTGGCCGTCATGGCGATAATGGCCACCCTCTTCGCGTCGGGCCGATCCATGACACGAATGGCCTGGGAGGCGGTGCAGCCGTCCATTACCGGCATCTGCATGTCCATGAGGATCAGGTCGTAGTACCCAGGCTGTGACGCGGCGAACATCTCCACCGCCTGCTGGCCGTCCTCCGCCTCCTCCATGCGCATGCCGGTATCGGCAAACAGCTCGGAGACGATCAGGCGGTTGATCTCCACGTCGTCCACCACCAGCACACGCAGCGCGCTGAAATCGGGCAAGGAAGTGGCCAGACTGCCTGACTCCTCCCCTTCGGCACAAACTGCTTGCGCAAACCCTTCGAGCAGCTCTTCGCCCTCGAGCGGCCGGGTGCGCGCCGAAATGGTAAAGGAAAAGGTGCTGCCCTTGCCCTTTTCGCTGGCCACCGTGATATCGCCGCCCATCATGTGCACGATGCTGCTGGATATCGCCAAGCCCAGTCCGGTGCCGCCGAACTGGCGGGTAATGCTGCCATCGGCCTGCTCAAAGGGCTTGAACAGCCGCTTCATCTCCTTGTCCGTCATGCCGATGCCCTCATCGCGCACTGAGAAACGGTAGACCGAACGGTCGTCCCCAGTCTCGGTCTCCTCCACAAGAAGCAGCACGCCGCCGCCCTTGGGCGAGAACTTGAACGCATTGGAGAGCAGGTTGACCAGCGTTTGATTGAGGCGAAGCGCGTCGGCAAACAGGAATTCCTTGCGGATATCGCGCATCTCCAACCGGAAGGAAACGCCGTGCTCCTTGGCCTTGGAGCCCATCATGGCGATCACAAACTCCATATCCTTGCTTAGCGAGAAGCCTTCCTCGCTCAGCTCCAGCTTCCCGGCCTCAATCTTGGACATGTCCAGCACGTCGTTAACCAGCCCCAGCAGGTGCGCCGAGGAGCTTTCGATATGGTCGATGCAGCTCTTGATCTTCTCCGGGTTGTCGGAACGGCGCGCGATCTGCGTCATTCCGATGATGGCGTTCATCGGCGTACGAATTTCGTGCGACATCTGCGAAAGGAAAGCGCTCTTGGCCTTGCTGGCCATCTCCGCCTCCTCCTTGGCGCGGGTCAATAGGGTCACGTCACTGAGCGCGAGCATAAAGCAAGCAGGGCGTTTTTCCCGTTCGGCCTGCGATTCGGAAGGGCTATCGCCGGCGCGGTGCAGGATTTCGCTCGCGCGATGCAATGAGAGCGCATACATGCGCAGCTCGCCCTCCACCGTGGGCAGCGATACCACGCGCTCGATCATCTCGCCATTCCCGTGCCGAAAGAGTATGCGGGTCTCCTCGTCCAGCTGGGTGCTTTTGCCCGAGGAAAGGATACGCGCCAGCATGGTCTCCTCGCTTCCGCAAACGCCGTGGTGCGCGCAAAAGGCGTGCATTCCCCTGCTCTGGAAAAGCGAATGCTGATCGCGATCGAAGAAAGCGATGGCCTCGGGCAGGTCGTCGAAGTGCTGACTCAAAATGCCCAGCGTATCGTTGGCCGCCGAAAGAATGCGTCGATAGTCGCCCTGGTAGGGCGCAAGCGTCACACGCTCATCGAGGCGACCGGCCCGTGCCGCATCCAATATGCGGTCGGTATCGGCAATCAAACCCCGAATGCTGTCTGCTACCGACATGTACACCTTCACCAGGCGACCAATCTCATCCTGGCGGCGCTGCAGCGACTCCGGGAACTCTAGGTTCAGGTCGCCGTTGGCCAGGTGATTGGCGTTGCGGGTCAGCAGTTGGAACGCAGGGGTCAGCAGGCGCCGCAAATACCCGGTGCATATCAGCACAAAGCACAGGAACGCCAGCGATACCGCCCAGACAATGTTGGCGCGGTAGCGCACCATCTGCGCCTTCATGGGCGATATGTCGATATCGGTGCCCACGAAGGCTACCACCTGTCCGGCGGTATTCCGGATGGGCGCATAGGCGTAATAGAGCTCGCCGAAGGTATCGTCGTTGTAGTACAGCGGCTCGGCAAAAGCCTCGCCGTCGCGCAGCACCGCCTCGCTGCCATCGAATATCTCCTTGGCCTCGGTATCGCCCAGCAGGCACGGCTCAATGCTCGGGTCCTCGGGCGTTGCGTCGTAGATGTAGGTATACTGGCCGGGAACGCCCGTATCGGCCATAATATAGAAGTATTTGGCATTGATGTGGGTACGGAAGAGGTTGAGCTTGGCCACCATCTCGCCGTACTCCTCATCGGGCTCAAGCGTTTGGGCGTAGCGCTCGATATCGTCGCCATCCACCATCAGGGTCGCCTGGAAGTTGCTGCTGGTGCTCAGCTCGTTGCTGTACCGGTAAAACATCCGTGAAACTTGGGTATCACCAAGGTAAATCATGATAGCGGACATCGCAAAAAAACACAGCAGCGTAACCAAAATCACGCGGAAGATAACGCTGTTCCAGATTTTCACCCGTTCCTGCCCCACCTTGAGAGAAGCGACCTTCGACACCTGACTTCCCTCCCGCCAGCGTTAGCGCAACTCCGGCAGGCTGGCAGCGGCGATCGATTGCCCGACGCGGCGGCTATCCTCATCCGGGATGCAGAGCTGGATGCGTTTGGCCATTTCCGGAAATTCCTGCTCCAGCACGGTGCGCGCGCGGTCGAGCAGTATCACGCCGCCCTCGCCGGAGGTCACCCGGCCCAGCACCAGCACATGCTTGATATCGTAGAACCGCGCATAGTACGCGATCGCATAGCCGAAGTACACGCCGATGGTATCGTAGATTTGGGCGGCGCGCGGGTCGTTCTTGTCCATCAAATCCTGCACGACCTTGAGCTTCTCCGCCGGGGAGAGCGAGGCGTCCAGCTCGATGCCCGCCGCCGGGGCCAGCTTGATCACCGCATCCTGGCTAAAGTATTTCACGCCGCAGCCGTAATCGCCCGACCACTCGTCCACCATCGCGTCCTTGCACGCATCCGCCGGAACGAAGGCCAGCTCGTTCAGCCAACCGGTGATGTTGCCCTGCCCATCGACGTAGCCGCCCGCCTCGCTGGTGCCCATGGCGATGCCCAGCACGTTGGTGCCGTTCAAATCCATGGCCCCGGCCAGCGCGGTCACGTCGCCATCGTTGGCGACCTCGACCGGAATATTTTCGCCAATCTCTCGCGCTACGTCGAGGTACATGGTCTTGACCCGGCGCTCGAAGTCCGCGTCGGCGACCTTCAGGAATAGCGAGGCCACCATGATCTTGTTATCCACATACACGCCGGCGCTGCTGATGCCGATCGCGTCCACGCGCGGCATATGGGAAGCCGCCGTGCGCATGGAGGAAAGGATGCCCTGGTAGTGGTATTCCGGATCGGTGTTCAGCTTCGGGTGCCAAACCACCTCTTCGGAGTACACGGCCTCGCCGTCGATCACCGCCGAGACCTTGCGGTCGCTTCCGCCCGCGTCGAAGCCGATGCGGCAACCATCGAGATGGCGGCCCGCCGCGCTGCTGGAACGCTTCACCGGCGGCAGATCGGAGGCCTTCTCCGCGTACTGCACCTCGAAGGCATGCTCATACACGCGGCTCATGAACGCGCGATCAAAGTCGCGGGCTCCGCCCTGGTCATACGCGGCCCGGATGTGTTCATACACCGCGCGGGAACCGGCAATATAGATGCGGTACCCGCCGTATGCCCACAGCATGGTCTTGACCAAGCGCTCGGCGACCGCCGCGTTGCGTGCATCGTCCCGGCCCTCGGGCAGCATATCGATGGTGAACTGCTCCAGCAGACCCTGGTTGCGCTCCACCGCAATGGTGACGGGCTGGCCGCCGCATTGCGCCACCTCCTGCTCATATTCCCGCAGGTATACCGACATGGGCATAAATTGGGGGTCCAGAACGGCCTTTACTTTCAGCTGCATACTGCGTCCTCCTCAATATTTTTCATATTTAAACATAACTACAGCGAATCACTATGCCCGCGCGGTGTAGATCACGCGACCGCCCAGCAGGGTGGCCTGCACCTGCATCGCCTCATCGACGATGGCGATGTCCGCATCCTTGCCCTGCTCCAGCGAACCCTTGCTTTGCTGCACACCGATGGCGCACGCCGGATTCAGGCTGGCCATGCGCACCACCTCGGGCAGCGGAAGCTTGGTGTTCTGCCACACGTTGCGCACCGCGTCATTGAGCTTGAGCACGCTGCCTGCGATGGTTCCATCGGCCAGGCGGCATTCGATGCCCTTCACGAAGATCGGCTGCCCGCCCAGCGAATATTCGCCGTCGGCCAGGCCCCCGGCCCGCGTGCAATCGGTGATCAGCACCAGCTTATCGCCCTTGGCCTTAGCGACCAGCGCAAACAGTCCCTTATGGATATGGAACGTATCGGCGATCAGCTCGCAGCTCACCCGCTCATCGGAGAGCGCCGCGCCTACCACGCCGGGATCGCGGTGCATCAGCGGCGTCTGCGCGTTAAAAAGGTGCGTCACGTGGCGCACACCGGCCTCGATGCCCTCCATCGCCTGCGCGTAGTTGGCGTCGGTATGGCCCATGGAAATGAGCATGCCGCTGCCCGCCAGCGCGCGAATGCACTCCAGATTGCCGGGCATTTCCGGGGCAATGGTGAACACGCGAATGATGTCGGCGCTCTCGCGCAGCAGGTCGGCGTCGCCGGGCACGATATGCTCCCCGGCTTGCGCGCCCTTCTTGGCGGGGTTGATGAACGGTCCCTCGGCATTGACCCCCAGCGCCTGCGCACCGACCCAATCCGGCGCAAGGCTATCGGCCATCAGCCTGCGAATCTGCGCAAACGCCTGCCGCAGCTCGCCGTAGGATACGGTCATGGTGGTGGGCAAAAAGCTGGTGACGCCGTTGGCTGCCACGCCCTCGGCCATCTTCCTCAGCCCCTCGTAGGATCCATCGGAAGCGTCCTCGCCCAGGTACCCGTGAATGTGCATATCGATCAGCCCCGGCAGCACATACCCGCCCTGGGCATCCAATACCTGCGCATCGGCGGGCACTTGTCCGCGCAGCACAATTCCCCGTATCTTTTCATCGAAGAGCAAGGCCTGTCCTTCCAACACCTCGGTAGGGGTTACGATTTTCCCGTTCACGATCGCTTTCATGCTCTTACCTCCCTATCGTTCTCTTCCAAACGCGGCTTATGTGCGCCCGCCGCGTCCGCTCATTGGGCGCAACCGCATCAATCAGGGACGAGCGTCGCCGCTCGTCCCCTTTATGCACCACCTTGCACCGAATCGCAGCGGCGAACATGCGGCTTGGCGATATCACTCCGTTTCTACTATAGCATCTTCCCCCGTCAAGTTCAACGTGCATCGCGATGAAATTGCCTTCAAATTTGCTTGAATTTTCGCAGACTACTTCATTTTACTCGTTGTCCGGAAAGATTTTTTTCTTCGGGATGTTTCCAGTAGAATTTTGCGTCTACTCTATAGAGGCTTTCAGTGTTACAATAGAGTTACGCTGGCAACGGGCCGCGAAGCGAGAGCCTCGAAATAAAGGCTCCGCAATCAAAGCTACGTATTGCAAAAGCCACATATTGCAAAAGCCACGTATTGGAGAAAGCCACGTATTGGGAAAGCGAGGAGAAACGGATGAGTAAGACAAGATGGATAGGCGCACTGCTGTGCCTTTGCCTGTTGGTCGCGCCGCTGGGAGCGTGGGCCGCGCCCGGGGATGCGATGGCATTTGTACAAAACACAGACCCGGACGCCCCGCGCAGCGAGGAAGAATACTACGCCGAAGCCGTGGTGCGGATGGGCGATGTGTTCTTTGCGAAGGGGAACCAGGCGATCTACCGCTGGCAGGACGGCATGGAGACCGCGGAGAAATACTGCGATCTGCCCGCCTATCCGGATGCCTACTGGGACACCTATGAGCAGGCTGCCCCCGAAGTGAAGACAGCGCTGGATAATATCGTCTCCCACATCGCTGCGGGCGATGGTAAGCTTTGGGCCATCAACAACTTCAGCGGCCGCGTTGGCGAGATCGCCGAATCGGGCGTGAAATGGTCGGATGTAAAGCTGGACATCACCGCTTTGCAGACCGTGGAAGGCGCAGAGAAGCGTGTGCGCCAGCGCTCGCTCACCAATTGTTTCGTGATGGACGGCACGCTCTATTGCCTGCGCGACAATTATTCCGATGAAAACTGGACGAACAACTGCGTGTTGCTTCGCTTCGACTTGGCCACCGGCGCGCAGACCAGCATTGAAACCAAGTGCGCGCAGATGGTCACCCCCTACAAGGCCGGACAGCTGCTCGCGTTTGGCACCATGTACGATGAGTCCATCGAGGCCCAGATATCCGGTCTTTCGGTCATTGATCTGGCAAGCGGCGCCGAAACCGCGCTGCCCTACGAAATGCCCCTGGAGGACGCGTACAACCTGGGCGGTCTGGCGTACGATGAAGCCAGCGACACCATCTACTACTATTTCCAGAAGCAGATTTGGAAATCCACGGCCGGTGAGCCGTTCGTCGCGGTGGCCTACTTAACGCAGGCCTACATTACCGAAGGCGCGCTGGCCTGGGTGCTGCCCAGCGGCCTGTACGCGCTGGGTTCCGGCGGCCTGTTTATCCGCAACGTAGACCCGCAATACAAGTCGGCCCGCGTGCTGCGCATCAACGGCGGCTGGGAAGACCTGGGCTACATGCGCTTTGCGAGCAAGAACCCGGATATCCCCGTGTTGTTCTCCAACAACTGGGCGGGCAATGCCGAAGCCATTGCCGGCGAAGTCACCGGCGGCGATACCACCACCGATATCTACATTCTGCCCGCCCACCAAGGCCTGCGTGATCTCATCGATAAAGGGTTCGCCGCCGACCTCAGCGGATCGGCCATACTTTCCCAGAGCATAGCGGCCATGTATCCGCAGGTGCAATCCGCGCTTACCAATGAGCAGGGGAAGATCATGGCCTATCCGCGCACCCTCAACGTCGGCCCCTGGTCGGTCAATATCTCGTTGTGGGAGCGCTATGACATGGGCCCGCTGCCCACCACCTTCGCGCAGTTCTTCGACTACATGCAGCGCTGGCAGGACGATTTTGCCGAGGACAACCCGGACATCTCCTTCGTCGAGGGCTCCTACGATGGAAGCAGCTTGGCCGAAATCGTGCTGCACACCTACATTCTGCAAAGCGAGCAACCCGGTAAGCCTATCGATTTCAACTCGCCCGCGCTGCGGCAGGTGCTGGAGCAAATCTCCAAGCTGGAGCTGGAGGAGTTCAACTTCGAAGACATGAGCGAAGAGGATTGGGAAGAGTACTACGAAATGACGAACCGCCCCTCGCTCTTCACCATGTACAGCCGCAACGGCATGTTCTACAACCCCAATACCACCCAGTATGTATCTAGCGATCCGGAGCAGGCAAAGTACTATGAATACAACGAGTACCAGGATTTGCTACCCATGGTGTTTGAGGAGGGGCAGACGCCCTACCTGCGCGCGCGCATGGAGGTCATGATCGTCAATCCCGCCTCGCCCAACGCCGATCTGGCGCAGCAGTACATCGAGTTCTTCGCCCAATCCGGCATCGATAACTACTATCGCTACGCGCTATCGCCCGAGCTGAACGATCCCATCGAGCGCAAGGATTTTGCTATGGAAGTCAAGGGCATGGAGGAATGGCTCACCTCCACCAAGGAGCGGCTTGCCACCGCACCCGAATCCGACAAGCGCAATATCCAGGATGAGGTCGACTACATTGCCAAGTGGCTGGCCGAGCAGGATAAGAACAAATGGGAGATTTCCTCCGCCGCCATCGAGGGCTACCGCAAGTGGGCCCCCTACATGAACTTCGCCGACAACTCGGTGTTCTTCAAGCAGGATTCAGGCGGCGCGATGGAAATGCTGCGCGAAATGCTGACCCGCTACATCGATGGCCAACTCTCGCTGGACGCCTTCCTGCGCGAGCTGGATAGCAAGATGCGCATGATGGTGCTCGAAGGACAGTAACGCTGACCCACACCCAATCTCACGCAAACGCGCCCCGGCTTTCGCCGGGGCGCGTTTGTGCAAAGGCAACCGCAAAGTCCCTGAATCGCACCCAACAGGTGTGATACCCATCACCTTTCCCCACCCATTGCAGGATTAGGCCCTTCAGCGGGCCAATAAAGCTCCTCCAGCTTGCCCCAGCGATCAAAAAGCAAATTGTACTGCGCGGCTCGGTATTCCTGCAGCAGCGGGCTGCGTTGAACAGCCTCGTCGGGCGTGTAGAAAGCGCCGGATGCATCGCGCGCCGCCTGCGCGGTAAATACCGGCCACTGTGCCGAGAGCGCAGCCAGAAAGCGCTGATAATCGTTCATTTCCAGCCCCGCCACCTGCGTGAGCAGCACGCCCAGGTATTGCGAGCTCGTATCGCCGAGGTCCTGCGGGGGCAACTCGCGATTGCTCCAAATCAGCATGGGCACCTCGAAAAGCTGCGCGTGCGCCTCGCCCTCTGCGTACCAGCGATCCGCGCCCTCCAATTCCTTCGTCAGGTTGCGGGAAACCGTAGGCTGATGATCGCCAAAGAAGAGCAGCAGCGTCGGCTCCTCCAGCCGATCGAGCGCAGCGACAAAATCGCCCAAGGCGCGGTCGCTTCGCTCCACCAGCGTCAGGTAGCTATCGATCTCCTCATCGGGCACGCCGCCATGATCGATGCGCGGCCCCACCCCCACCAGCGGCGGAATCAGGTAGCCGCCATGGTTCTGCATGGTGACGCAGTGCACAAACAGCCTCTGCCCCACTGGCTTGCCCTCCATCATCCGCAACAGCTCGGCAAAGAGCGCTTCATCGGTGTACATATCGCGCAGGTTGTTGCCCGCGAGATTCCAGCCCGGCATGTCGCGCAGCGAAAGAAACCGATCGAAGCCCAACAGCGGATACGCCTGATCGCGGTTCCAGTTTGCTCCGTCGGCAGGATGCACCGCCACCGTTTGGTAGCCCTGCGCCTTGAGCTGCCACGCCAGCGAAGCCGCATTGCGGCGCGAAGGCTGCAGATATTGCACGTAGGGCGCGCACTCGGCGGGCAAAAACGCCGCGCTGTTTCCGGTCAACGCCTCGAATTCGGTGACGCTGGTGCCTCCGCCGAACACCGATACGTGCAGCTTTCCGTGGATACTGCGCTCGTAGAGAGCGCGCAGGTTGGAGAGCACCGGCTGGCTGGGCTGAAAAGGCGTCAGCGCCTCCAGGTCGGCAAGGCTCTCGCTCATCACCAGGATGATATTGACCGGTGGCTCGCTCATCGTGGCGGGCGGTTGCGGAAGTTCGGCGGTCAGCATGCTCCCACGCACCTCTTCGGGTTCATAGCCCTCGGGCGGGGGGATGATGAGCTGCTTGCAGTTGGCGATCAGCGCTGTGGCAAAGCCTTCATCCCAGTACACCTTCTGCAGCACCCAATTGTTGAGCGGAATGCGAAGATAGATCGGCGAGCTGGGCAGCAGCAGCGCCGAGCCCAGCGCCGCCAGCACGCATAGGGAAGCGCACAGCGTGACGATGCGCTTGCCTGCGCCCCGCAGCCGGAAGCGGTAGCGCCAGCTTGCCGCACATAATAAAACGAGCAGAAGCATGGAAAAGAAGCGCTCACTCGTGATCGGTATCGTATAGCCATCGGCCACGTCCAGCGCCGTGCCCAGCGCGTAGATGTCCCAGGGCACCAACGGCGTGCCGCGCGTCGCCAGCTTAATGCTGTTGGCCATCGCCAGCAGCCACCAGAGCGCGGCTACGGCAATCTGCCCCGGAGCGCTGTGCCCGCAGAGAGCGGTCAACGCGCCCATGGTTGCGGCAAAGAGCACCCACGCCAGCGCGGTGCCCGTGTTGGCGAACATGGCCGGGCCCAGGTGCAGCCACTCGATTAGGACAACCACCGTCGCCGGGGCGAGGGCCTGCCAGCCGCGCCGCGCCCACCGCAAGCCCTTCGCCGAAGCGTAGCGCGGGTAGCAGAGCAACGCCAGCAGCAGCCAAAGCAGCACCGCCGAGCCCGTCAGGTTACCGTACCGGCGCCAATCGGGCTCGCCGTGGATCTGCGCATCCCCCAGGCAACGGATGGCGACCCAGACCAGCATAACACCCAGCGCACCCAAAGCGATGCGCACAAAATCCCGGCGGGTGCGGGGAAGCACCACGCTGCCCAGCGCCCGGATCGCTTGGCTGAACTGCATACAGGCCCCCCTCCCCCAAAGCTCGAAAGTTTGCGAGTGATTATACCATGCTGCGGCATCCAAGCGCAAGAAAGCGGCCCGCATATATTGACAAAGAATAAAACAGCCTCTATACTGTAGCCGTGTCTTACAACTGCATAGCCTTATCCAGAGTGGTGGAGGGACTGGGCCCGATGAAACCCGGCAACCGAGCGCAAGCAGCGGTGCCAATTCCCACAGCGGTTCTCCGCTGGCAGATGAGGATGGTTTGATATACAAGCCATGATGGGCCTTTCTGCGAAGAAAGGCCCGTTTTCTGTGACTCCGGTTAGCAGCGTAGGCAACCAAAAAACAAGGAGGTTCCCTTTCTATGCGCAGAATATTTACTTCCGAATCGGTCACCGAAGGACATCCGGACAAGCTCTGCGACCAAATCTCCGATGCGGTGCTCGACGCCATTCTGGCCAAGGACCCCATGGCGCGGGTCGCCTGCGAAACCGCCACCACCACCGGTCTGGTGCTAGTGATGGGCGAAATCACCACCGATACCTACGTGCCCATCGAGCAGATCGCGCGCGAGGTGATTTTGGACGTGGGCTACAACAGCGCCGAGCTGTGCTTCGATGGCAACACCTGTGCGGTGCTGACCGCTGTACACGAACAATCGCCCGACATCGCGCAGGGTGTCGATCAATCGCAGGAGGCCAAGCTGACCCACGACGATGCCGATCGATTTGGCGCGGGCGACCAGGGCATGATGTTCGGCTACGCGTGCGATGAGACCCCGGAGCTGATGCCCATGCCCATCGCGCTGGCGCACCGGCTGGCCCGCCGCCTGACCGAGCAGCGCAAGTCGGGCATGCTGCCCTGGCTACGGCCCGATGGCAAGAGCCAGGTTTCCGTGGCCTACGAGGACGATCGCCCCGTGCACATCGACACCGTGGTCATCTCCACCCAGCACGATCCGAGCATTCCGCAGGAGGAGATCGAGCGCGAAGTGACCGAGAAGGTGATCCGCCAGGTCATCCCCGCCGAGCTGCTCGACAGCCAGACGCGCATCCTCGTCAACCCCACCGGGCGCTTCGTACTGGGCGGACCTGCGGGCGATTCGGGCCTCACGGGCCGCAAGATCATCGTGGATACCTACGGTGGCTACGCGCGCCATGGCGGCGGGGCCTTCTCCGGCAAGGACCCCACCAAGGTAGATCGCAGCGCCGCCTACGCCGCACGCTACGTGGCCAAGCATGTGGTGGCCGCCGGGCTCGCGAACCGCTGCGAGATTCAGCTGGCCTACGCCATCGGCGTGGCGCACCCGGTTTCCCTCTGGGTAGATACGTTCGGCACCGGCAAACTGCCCGATGCGGAGCTGGCCGCGCTGATCCCGAAGGTGTTCGATCTGCGCCCCGCCGGCATCATCCAAATGCTGGACCTGCGCCGCCCCCTCTACCGCGCCACCGCCGCCTACGGCCACTTTGGCCGCGACGACATCGACGCGCCCTGGGAGCGCACCGACCGCGTGGAGCAGCTCAAGGCGTTGGCCGAAAGGTAAGTGGTTGAAAGCTGCACCTACCTGTGCTATGCTACGAATGTTTGATCCCCTATACACAGTCAAAGGGCCGGTCAACGGCCCTTTTTTGCGCGGATTTTATTGTTATTTTGTTTTATTGTAACGCTCACCCAAACGGAGGATGCATGGAGAAAATTGACGCCATCGTAGAGGAGACCACCTTCCGCAACGAGGAGAACGGCTACAGTGTGCTGCAGGTGCGCGTGGGCCGCACGCGTTGCGCTGCGGTGGGCGTGCTGCCCATGCTGGGAACGGGCGAGCAAATCTGCCTGCAGGGCGATTGGATCGAGCACCCGCAGTATGGAAGGCAGATCAAGGTCGCCAGCTACGAGATCATCAAGCCGACCACCCTGGTGGGCATCGAGCGCTACCTGGCCTCGGGTCTGGTGGCCGGAGTCGGACCCTCGACCGCAAAGAAGCTGGTGGAGTTCTTTGGCCGCGAAACGCTGGATGTGCTGCAGTTCAACCCCGATCGGGTCAGCGAGGTTCCGGGCATCGGCAAGAAGCGCGCCGAGCTGATCACCGCCTCCTTTGCCGAGCAGGTGCAGATGCGCGAGGCCATGGTGTTCCTGCAGGGCTACGGCGTCACGCCCGCGCTGGCGGTCAAGATATTCAAAATCTACGGCGACCGGGTGCAGGTCGTGCTGCAGCAAAACCCCTTTCGGCTGGTGGAGGACGTGCCCGGCGTGGGCTTCCGCACCGCCGACCGCATCGCCGCCTCGCTAGGCATCGCGCCCCACAGCGAGTTCCGGCTCGGTGCCGGTCTCAAGTACGCGCTGCAGGAGGCGGGCGCGGGCAATGGCCATACCTACCTGCCCCGCCCAGAGCTCATCGAGCAGGCCGCGCAGCTGCTGGGCGTGGAAGTATCGCTGCTGGATATGCAGCTAGATTCGCTCATCCTACGCCACGAGCTGGTGGCCCAGGAGATCGGCGGGCAAATCGCCGTGTACCTGCCGCTTTACTTCGCCGCCGAGGGCGAGGTGGCGCAGCGGCTGTGCGAGCTGCTGGCCGCCATGCCGCAGCACCCCTTCCCCGATGCGGAGGCCGCCCTCAAGCGCCTGGAGAAGCGCGACAGCATCGCCTTCCATGCGCAGCAGCGCGAAGCGATCCTGACCTCGGTACGCAGCGGCATGACCGTGATCACCGGCGGCCCGGGCACCGGAAAAACCACCATCATCAACAGCATCATCCGCCTGCTAGCCGGGGAGGGCGAGGTCGCGCTAGCCGCGCCCACGGGCCGAGCCGCCAAGCGCATGACCGAAGCCACCGGCGTCGAAGCGCGCACCCTCCACCGCATGCTCGAATACGGCGGCGATGAAGGGCGCTTTGCGCGCGGAGAAAGCAATCCGCTGGAGTACGATACGCTGATTGTGGACGAGATGAGCATGGTCGATATCTTCCTGATGCGCGGGTTGCTTCGGGCGCTGCTGCCCGGCACGCGGCTCATCATGGTGGGCGATGCCGATCAGCTGCCCTCGGTGGGCGCGGGCAATGTGCTGCGCGATATATTGCAGAGCGGCGCCATCCCCTCCGTGCGGCTCACCGAAATCTTCCGGCAGGATGAGCGCAGCATGATCGTGGTCAACGCCCATCGCATCAACCGGGGCGAGACCCCGCAGCTCAACGTGCAGGGCAGCGATTTTTTCTTCGAGCGGCGCGAGAACCCCTCCCAGGCCGCCGAAACCATCGTATCCCTCTGCGAAACCCGGCTACCCAACTTCCTGAAGATCGATCCCATTCGGCAGATTCAGGTGCTCTCCCCCACCAAAAAGGGCGATTGCGGCGTGTGGGCCCTCAACGCGCTGCTGCAGCAGCGCTTCAACCCCAAGCGCTCCGGCGTCGCCGAGCAGGCGCACGGCGAAACCGTGTTCCGCGTGGGCGATAAGGTGATGCAGATCCGCAACAACTACACGCTCTCCTGGCAGCGCCGCAGCCTCGCCGGCGGCTGGGAGCAGGGCGAGGGCGTGTTCAATGGCGACATGGGCTTCATTACCGAAATCGACGAGGAAGAGCACAGCCTCACCGTCGGTTTTGAGGATGAACGCTCCGCCACCTACGAGGCCAGCCAGCTCGAGGAGCTGGAGCTCGCCTACTGCGTGTCGGTACACAAAAGCCAGGGCAGCGAGTTCCCGGTGGTGGTGATGCCCGTGGTGGGCGGCCCTCCCATGCTGCTCACCCGAAATCTTTTCTACACGGCGGTTACGCGGGCGCGCACGCTGGTGATGCTGGTGGGCCGCGAGCAGGTGATCCAATCGATGGTGCGCAACGCCTACATCTCCCGGCGGTATAGCGCGCTGGATGAGCGTCTGCAAACGCTGGCCGCCACCCTGCCCGATGGGAAAGGAGGCTGCGCGCGGTGAGCTCACCCCGCTTGAGCGGCCTGCTGGAGCTGCTCTATCCCCCCTCGAACCGTTGCGCCGCCTGCAAAGCAAAGCTGCGCCACACTGAGGGCGAGCTGCTGTGTAACCTCTGCTTGAATCTGCTGCAAACCCTGCCGTCCGAGGAGCCCTGCCCCCAGTGCGGCCGCCCGGGCGCGGCGCGCGGTTGCCTGACCTGCCTTTCGGACACGGTGCGCTCCCTCGATACGATCCTATCCGCCTTCCCGCATGCAGGGGTGGCGCGCGATTTGGTGCACGCGCTCAAGTTCGAGAGCGTGCAAGCTGCGGCCTTGCCGCTGATCGAGGGCATGACCGAAGTGTTGCGGCCCCAGCGCTCCGGTTGGAATTTGCTGATACCCATCCCCTTACACCCGCGCAGGCTGCGTGAACGCGGCTTCAACCAGGCGATGATCCTGGCCGAAGCGGTAGGCGAGCAAGTCGGACTGCCGGTGCGCGATCTGCTTATCCGCACCGTGTACACCGAGCAGCAGGCCCTGCTGGATGCCGAAGCGCGGCAGCGGAACGTGCGCGACGCCTTTCGTTCTTCGGCCCCCATGCAGGGGCTTTGGGTGCTGCTGATCGACGACGTGCGTACCACTGGAGCCACCGCCGATTCCGCCGCAGAGGCCTGCATCACCGCTGGCGCGGCGCGCGTGGGCCTGCTCACTGCCACCTGCGCGTGAGCAAGGACTTTCTTCCATCAATTTCCATCATTTTTATGCAAAACACGTGCGAAAAGCAGACTTTTCTGCTAATTCCCGGAATGAATGACATATTTTCCTTGCGCTTTTCGCAAAAGCGTACTATAATAGGAATGGTTTATGTAACAGGTCTGTGGTTGCAAGTCGATGCCAGTCGCAGGCGAAGCGATCCACGTAAGCTGGCCAAAGCGTCAGCGAGCATTGTGCGGCCTAGAAGTAAGTCCAGCCAGGCTCCTACGCCCCCAAAGGCGAGGAATACCTGAGAGAGCGTGTAGTGAGGGCGGGAAACCGTTGAGCGATAGCTCCAGCCGGCGAGTGTGGGGGAAAAAACCAGGTCAGCTGGTACATAGACTAACATTCATATTATTCGGGGGGAAACAATCCATGTACGAGGACAAGACGATGGTATGCAAGGACTGTGGCGCTGAATTCGTGTTCACCGCTGGTGAGCAGGAGTTCTACGCCGAGAAGGGCTTCCAGAACGAGCCGACACGCTGCAAGGAATGCCGTCAGGCCCGTAAGTCCAGCCGTGCCGTCAACAGTGGCGAGCCGCGCGAAATGTTCGAGACCACCTGCGCTGCTTGTGGCGCACCCACTCGCGTTCCTTTCATTCCCAAGAACGACCGCCCCATCTACTGCAGTGAGTGCTTCGCCGCCCGTCGGTAATTCCCTCCTAGTCTGCAATTAGTGGAAAATGGCTCCCTTATCGGGAGCCTTTTTTTGCGCTCCGCCCTCACCAAACGGATGCTCTGATACGCGGCTAACGCTCGACCGCCCTTCCCTCCTCAGAGCATGCGGACCCGCAAATAGCGCTGTGCAACCACATCCTCCTGTGGTATAATACTAAAATAGATACAAGAGGCGGTGTATACATGCCCGGATATGCGTACTTGCTGGCCGATGCCGACAACACGCTCTTCGATTTCCCCGCCGGGGAGCGGCTAGCGTTGCTGGAGACCTTCGAAGGCTTTGCGCTGCCCACCGACGCCGCTTCGCTTGCTACGTATCACCGCATCAACGAAGCGCTATGGCGTGCGCTGGAGCGCAGCGAGGTCACCCAGGCGCAGCTGCGCGTTCGTAGATTCTCCGAATTTCTGGAGGTCTTGGGGGAATCGCGCGATGCCCCCGTGCTTGCCGAAGCCTTTGTGCAAGCGCTGGGCCGTCAGGCGATACTGCTGCCCGGCGCGGAGCAAGCGGTGCGCCGTTGGGCGGCCCGTGTGCCCATCGTCATCGTCACCAATGGAATCGCGGCGGTACAGCATGCGCGCATCGAACGCTCGACCATCGCACCCTACCTCAGGGGCCTGATCATCTCCGAAGAGGTGGGCGCAGCCAAGCCGGATCGTCGCATGGTCGATGCGGCACTCCGCTCGGTCGGCTGCGCGGATGCAAGGCAAGCGCTGCTGCTCGGTGATTCGCTGGAGGCCGATATCGGGGCCGCGCACAACGCGGGCATCGCCAGCTGCTGGTACAATCCGGCAGGCCTGGCCAACCCCACCGCCCTATGCCCCACCCACACCGTCACCACGCTGGACGAGGTGGATGCGTTGCTCCTCTAGCCCGCACCACTCCGATATACGAATGATAGCACGTCCAGCGCGGCGCAGGGATAAAACGCCGCCACTGGCTCGTTTGTTTCCGGGAAGCATGGACTCTCCCCTAAGTGAAGCAATGGAGGAAGTGAACACAGATGCGTACAAAGCACGCTCTACTGCGAAAATGTCTGCTAGTCTGCCTCGTGCTGGCGGTTTTGCCGCTCTCGGGCTGTTTCATGCAGCCCGATCGCACCCTCGATCCCCTGACGGTCGACCTGCTGACCCCGCAGCCCTTGCCTACCAGCAACGTGCTGCCCCAGGCCACGCTGATGCCGCCCCGTGAAACCCCCGCCCCCACACAGGTTGCGGATACCGGCGCGCAGACGGGCGACACGGGCACCCAAGCCAACACCAGCGATTGGCTCAACTGGGGCGGGCAAACCTCTGTTTCGACCAGCGGCCAAGGGGATAGCTCCATCGTATCCACCACCGCACGCCCCGCCAGCAACGGCTCCAGTTGGCAGACCAGCACCACCGATTATAACACCGGCTACCCGGTGCTCAAGCTGGGCTCCGAAGGCTCCGACGTGTACGACCTGCAGGAGCGCCTGAAGGAGCTGGGCTACTACAAGGGCTCGCTGGATAGCAAGTTCGCCTCGGGTACGCAGAGCGCGGTCATCGCCTTCCAATCCAACAACGGCCTCTCCGCCGATGGTATCGCAGGGCGCGCGACCCAGGACAGGCTCTACTCCTCCAATGCCTCGGCGGCGCAGATTACGGTCGCCTCGGCCAGCACCACCTACAGCCTGCTCAAATCGGGCTCGCAGGGCACCGCCGTGCGCAAGCTGCAGGTGCGGCTAACGGAATTGGGCTACTACAACGGCGGTGCCGATGGCATTTTCGGCTCCTCCACCGAAACCGCCGTGAAATCCTTCCAGCGCAACAACGGCCTGAGCGGCGATGGCCAGGCGGGCGAGCAGACGCAGAAGAAGCTCTACGGCAGCAGCGCCGCCAAAGCTCCGCGCCCGGTCACCACCCCCGACCCCACCGCCCAGCGCACGCTTTCCCTGGGTATGGAGGGCAACGACGTATACAGCATGCAGACTCGCCTGATCGAGCTGCGCTACCTGAGCGGCGTGGCCGATGGCGTGTTCGGCCCGGAGACCGAGGCAGCGCTGAAGGCCTTCCAGAAAAACAACGATCTGACCGCCGATGGCCTTGCGGGCCTGGGTACGCTCAAGCGCTTGGCGGGCAAGGCCAAGGCCGCGCCCACCAAACCCACGGCCACCGCCACGCCGAAGCCCGGCACCTATGCGGTGCTGCGCGAAGGCGATACCGGCCAATACGTGTACGACCTTCAGGAACGGCTGTACGACCTTTCGTATTACAAGGGCCGCATCGACGGGCGCTTCGGCCCCAACACCACAGCGGCGCTGGTCAGCTTCCAAAGCGCGCACGGCCTGACTGCCGACGGCATCGCAGGCTCGGCCACGCAGACCAAGCTATTTTCCTCCAGCGCAAACATTAACCCCGGTTCGCTCTCCACGCCCAAGCCCTCGACGACCACCGCACCCATCGAGAACTACACCGTGCTGAAGGAGGGCAACAGCGGCGAGGCTGTAATGCGCCTGCAGCAGTACCTAGATGACCTTGGTTACTACTCTGGCCGCGTGGATGGCGCCTATGGCGCCGATACCTCCACGGCAGTGCGCCAGTTCCAGTATTACAATGGCTTGACCGAGGATGGCATTGCCGGACCCAGCACGCAAGCCAGACTGTTTGGTGGCACCGCCGTCTCGCTGCCCACCTCGGCCGCCACCGCCAAACCCAACACCAGCCTGCTCCTCAACGAAGGCAGCGCGGGCAACGACGTGAAGCAAATGCAATCCCGCCTCTATCAGCTGCGGTACCTGGATGCCGGGTACGTCTCTGGCACCTTCGATGCGGCGACCACCGCGGCAGTCATGACCTTCCAGCAGCGCAATGGCCTCTTTGCCGATGGCGTGGCCGGTTCCGCAACGCTGACCGCGCTATATAGTGCGGATGCGGAGCCGTTGATCCTGGGCAACTGATGCCCCGAGTTCCCCACGGCAACTTCTAATACCAATTCCAATTAGGTTTTGCCAATAAGCCAGCGAGAGATTTCTTCGTTCGGCTAGGAGTCCGAAGGAGGCGTAGCCAGCAGCTACGCTGACCGATGCGCCACAACGCCTTTCGGATAAAGATCCGCGAGATATGCTGGAAATCTATCGAGGAGTAGTATAACCCAGAATAAAGCGCCCTTGCACGGATTTTCCCGTGCAAGGGCGCTTTGCATCCCGGCGTATGTGTTTTCGAACGCAGCCCGCTTTCGGTGCCGCCGCATCAGCCGATATCGTTCTCCACGGTCTGGCTTTCGATAGCCGCCGCTTGCTCCGCCTCCGTGCCCAGCGCACGCCATTGCTCCACAAAACCCTGGAAATCCTTGCTGTGGCGCTTCTGCCACTCATCGCTGAACCCTACGAACACGCGATTGCCATATGTTTGCACGATGCTCTCGGTCAGTGCATTCATGCTCTTCTTGTTTTTGCACGGAACAAGCACCATGTCCTTCACCCCATTGCAGAAGAAGAGCTTCAGGCTATATGATTTGTGCGTTGGAATGAAATTGTAGGAGTGCTGCGTCGTCACTGGGCAGACCCACATCAAATCCGATGCACGCCGCACCTGCAGGGCATGCTTGGGGTTGGCAACCACGAAGTTGGGGGTCGCCACCAGCGCTTCCTTACCTGTCGCCAGGGCCGTGCGCGCTTGTTCGTCGGCCTCCAGTGCGCTCTCCAGCTCGTCGATGGTGGTCAGCGCGCTGGCCTCCAGCTTGCGGCAGGCCTTGTGCTCGCGGTAATTGCCGCGCAATCCAGCGCTGCGAATGATCATTATGATGAGTAGGAGCGCAAGCAACGCAACCAGAACTCCGCCGCCCATGGCGAAGTAGCGCGCAGAAGACGACTGCACGATGATCACGCCGTCTACGACCCAAGCCTCGATGTCGGCGTAGCTCATGTCCGGGTTTGCGCTCTTGACATCATCCATCAAGCCGTCGCGCGCCTCGCGGTCGTACGATCCCAACGTCGTCACATATCCCTTGATGGGGATAGAAGTCCAATCGTCAGTCCAAGTCGGCTGCTCGGGGTAGCGCACCAACGCATCCGGATCGGTATCGATCTCGGTGCGCAGCAGCAGGTAGGACTCGTCGTGCTTGCCGTCGGTGGTGGTATAGTAGCCGGTATCGTAGACCTGCAGGCCCTCCTGCTCCACGAAGTAGAGGCCCTTGTCCATGTATTGGCGCAGATCGGCATTGGCTTGAATCGGGGCTGGCTTGATGAAAATGTTCTCCAAATCGGGATGCACGAGCACCATGATGGCGGCAACCGCTGCCCCTAACAGTACCAGAAGCACGATGAATCCACCGATCGACCGTTTGCAAATGCGCCGGACACAGGTTTCCACTGCAGTTTGTTGCATAGTTCCCCCTTGAATATATGATTGATGTGAATGGATCGCGTAGAAAAAGACGTGAAAGAATGTGCATTCCTTGCTAGTCTATGGGCCTGATTTGCGATTAATGGCGGGAACCGGGCGCGTCGTCATCCACGTCGAACAGCAGCTCAGTCCAAACGTCGCGCTCCTCCATGATGCGGCTGGTGCCCCGCGCGATGCAGGCCACCGGATCCTCCACCACCCGGCAGGGAATGCGCACCTGCTCACTGAGCACCGCATCCAGACCGTACAGCAGCGAACCGCCGCCCACCATCACAATGCCGTTTTCGAATATGTCGGCGGCCAGCTCGGGCGGCGTGCGTTCCAGCAGCGCCTGGATGTTCTCGGTCAGCGCCAATATGGGCTCTTCGAGCGCCTCCACCGTTTCCTCGGAGCTGACGGTGATCGTCTTGGGTAGGCCGGTGATCAGGCTGCGCCCGGTCACGTCCAGGAACATGGCATCTTTGCGCGGAATGGCCGCGCCAATCTGCACCTTGAGCTCCTCGGCGGAGCGCTCTCCCACCATGAGGTTGTGCTTGCGGCGCAGATACCGGATGATGGCCTCATCGAAGCGGTCGCCCGCAATCTTGGTGGTGACCGATACGACGATGCGCCCCATGGCCATCACCGCCAGGGTGGAGACACCGCCCCCGATGTCCAGTATCATGGTGCCGTAAGCCTTGGTCACATCCAGCCCCGCGCCGATGGCCGCCGCGACGGGCTCATCGACCAGCTGCACCCTGCGCCCGCCCGCGTCCACCACGGTATCGATCAGCAAGCGCTTATCGACTTCGCTCACCCCGTTTGGCACGCAAGCGATGATGCGCGGCCGAAATAACATGCGTCGGCCCAACACCTTGCGCAGGAAAAAACGCAGCATGCGCTCGGTGAGATCGTAATCCGTCACCGTGCCGTCGGCCAAGGGGCGAACGACCGTGATGTTCGCAGGGGTTCTGCCGATCATGCTGCGCGCTTCCTCGCCCACGGCCAGTATGTTGCGTGTGGTGCGATCGATGGCGACGACCGCGGGCTCGCGCAGCACAATGCCCTTGTTCATTACGCAAAATAGAATTGTCGACGTGCCAATGTCGATGCCGATGTCGTCCATCCCAAACATCGTTCGTACTTGCTCCTTCTTCTGTGCGCACCGCTTACGCCTGCTGGCGCGCGCGGTGCTGCATGTATTTGCGGCAGGTAGCTTCCCCGCCCCGTATGTGTCTTTCGGCCTTGTTGCGGGCGAGCACGGTCCGGGCCTGCTCGGCAAGAGCCATGTCCAATTCGGGCAAGCGCTCGTCGATATCCTTGTGCACCGTGGATTTAGAAACCCGGAACACGCGCGCGGTCTCGCGCACGGTGGCCCCTGTGGATAGAATGTGCGCAGCAATCTGCAGGACACGGGTCTCGATGTAATCCTTCATCGCGTTCCCCTCCATAGCTTGGCATTTTGTTGCCAGTCTATGCGGGGCCGCTGGAAAATACGACCGACCCGGGCCTACGAATCGAGCGGAACGCCATACGCAAGGTCGGGCCTTTCGAAAATGGCGGCGGCTTCGGCCTCGTCGGTCGGCAAGCCATAGAACACGCGCAGCAGCGTCAACCCATGCGCGGGTGCGGTTACGCCCAGCCGCAGCCGGTCTCCCGTAGCAATCGCGCGCGCAATCGCGCCGGGCTCCACCTGCGCGCGACCCACATCGATGAGCGTCCCGGCCAGTATCCGCACCATGTTGTAAAGAAAAGCGTTGCCGTAGACCATTAGGTGCAAGCATGCGCCATCCTGGGAAAGCTCCACGCGGTGTATGGTGCGCTCGGTGCGCTCCTTTTCGGTCATGAGCCCGCCCGAAGCTTCGAACGCGCGGAAATCGTGTGTGCCCTCCATGGCGCGCATCTCTTCGCGCATCAGCGCAAGGTCGAGCGGAGTGGGGATGTGCGCATGGGTCAGCCGATGCATTGCCGATGCGTGGCGCTGATTCCAGATGCCGTAGCGGTAAATCTTGCCTTTGGCCTGAAAGCGTGCGTGAAAATCGGGATCGGCCTCCACCGAGGAACGAATGCGGATGTCGCCAGGCAGCATGGTGTTGAGCGCGAAAGCCACCTTCTCGGCGGGGATACGCCCAGTGCATTCGAAGTGCACGACCTGCCCCACGGCATGCACCCCCGCATCGGTTCGGCTCGCTCCGTGGATCACCACGCGCGGCACGCTGAACAGCTTGCCCAGCGCCTCCTCCAGTTCTTGCTGCACGCTGGGCGAGCCGGCCTGCCGCTGCCAACCCGAGTAGTTCGTGCCATCGTACTCCACCTGCAGGCGGATGCGCCGCACCGGGCGCGAAGGCCGCTCACCCATGCAGCATGCCCTCCCCCACGATCAACAGCACCAGCGCCGCCATGCTCAACACTGCGTATGCGTCCAGCCACGCAAACCGCAGTACCTTCATGCGCGTGCGGTGCTCCCCACCGCGGTAGCAGCGCGCCTCCATGGCCATCGCCAAGTCGGAAGCCCGCTGGAACGCCCCCACGAACAGCGGCACCAGTAGCGGCACCA
This sequence comes from Eubacteriales bacterium, assembly GCA_031553615.1. Lineage (GTDB taxonomy): Bacteria > Bacillota > Clostridia > Christensenellales > Aristaeellaceae > WQXF01. The sequence goes on along the minus strand of JAVBLJ010000005.1, from coordinate 96,985 downwards.
TGGCCTTCGCGCGGCTGATCAGGTTGCCGCTCTCAAAATCAGCACCGCGCGCCATCTGCGCCTTCATGATCTTGTCGGTCTCCTCCAGCAGGGTGGGAATAAACCGCAGCGCGATGCTCATCATCATCGCCAGCTCGTGGGCCGGAAAGCGAATCACACGCAGCGGAGAGAGCAGCCGTTCCATGGCGTCGGTCAGCGCAACCGGCGAGGTGGTGAGGGTGAGCAGCGAGGTGCCCATTACCAGGAACACCAGCCGCAGCGAGAAGAACAGCGCGTTGGTGAAGCCCTCCTGGGTCAGCCGCACCGGGCCCAGCCGCAGCCACACAGTCTCCCCTTGCACAAAGAACAGGTTGAGCACGAACGTGAGCGCCAATATCATGGTCAGTGGCTTCAATCCTTTGAGCAGATAGCGCACCGATATGTTCGCCAGGCGCGTCACCAGCAGCAGATAGCCTAGCGGCAACAGGTAAGCCCAGGGGCTTTTGACCAAGAACACCGCCGCGATATACCCCACCGTCAGCAGCAGCTTGGTGCGCGGATCGAGCCGGTGCACGCAGGAGTCTCCGGGATGGTATTGCCCCAGCGTAATATCCTTTAACACGGGCTTTCACCCCCCAGCTCGGCCTGAATGGCCTCCAGCACTTCCTCGGTGCGGCAGGCCTCCAGCGGGATCGGGAAGCCCTTTGCGCGCAACGCGTCGGCCAGACGTACCGCCTCGGGCACATCCAGGCCCATGCCGCGCAGCTCCTCGCCGCGCATGAATATTTCGGTAGGCGTGCCGTCCATCGCCACGCAGCCCTTGCTCATCACCACGATGCGATTGACCAGCTTGGCCACGTCCTCCATGCTGTGAGAGACCATGATCACCGTGATGGCGCGCACCGCGTGCAGTTCCTGGATCATGGTGAGTATGTCCTCGCGCCCGCGCGGATCGAGCCCCGCTGCGGGCTCGTCGAGCACCAGCACCTCGGGCTCCATGGCCAATACGCCCGCAATCGCGACGCGGCGCATCTGCCCGCCGGAGAGCTCGTAGATCGAGCGATCGGCCAGCGCACCATAATCGATGCGCACCGCCTCGCAGGCCGCACGCACGCGGCGGTCAATCTCCTGGGCATCCAGGCCCAGATTCTTTGGCCCAAACGCGATATCCTTGGCCACGCTCTCCTCAAAAAGCTGATGCTCCGGGTACTGGAACACCAACCCCACCTTGCGACGGATCGCTCGGCGGTCGGTAACTTTGGCAAACACGTCCACGCCGTCCACCAACACGCGGCCCGCGCTGGGCTTGAGCAATCCGTTCAAGTGCTGGATCAGCGTGGATTTTCCGCTGCCCGTGTGCCCGATCAGCCCAAGAAATTCGCCATCGCCCACCGTCAGGGATACGTCGTGCACCGCTGTGGCCTGGAACGGGCTGCCGGACATGTAGGTGTGCGTCAGGCCCTCGATGACAATCGGCATAGTTCCTCCACCATCTCCTGCACGGTCAGTATGTCGTCGGGTACATCGATGCCGCGCCCGCGCAACGCATGCGCCATATCGGTCATGGGCGGCACATCCAGGCGCAGCTCGCGCAGCCGCTCCACCTGCCGAAAAACCTGCTTGGGCGTTCCCGTGAGGGCCACTTTGCCCTCCTCCAGCACCACGATGCGCTCGGCCTTGGCGGCCTCATCCATGGCGTGGGTAATCCAAATCACCGTCATGCCGCGCTCGCGGTGCAGAGCCTGCATGGTCTCCAGCACCTCGCGGCGGCCCGAAGGATCGAGCATGGCGGTCGATTCATCGAGTATCATCACCTGGGGGGCCATGGCCAGCACCCCGGCGATGGCGATGCGCTGCTTCTGCCCGCCCGAAAGCATGTGGGGCGCGGCCATCCGGTAATCGTACATGCGCACGGTGCGCAGCGCTTCATCGACCTTGGCCCGGATCTCGGGCTGCGGCGTGCCCAGGTTCTCCAGCCCGAACGCCACGTCCTCCTCCACGATGGTGGAGACCAGCTGGTTATCCGGGTTTTGGAACACCATGCCCGCGTGCTGCCGAATGCTCCACAGCATCGATTCATCTGCGGTATCCATGCCGCAAACCGTCACCACCCCCGCCGTGGGCAGGTGTAGCGCGTTGCAAAGCTTGGCCAGTGAGGATTTCCCGCTGCCATTGTGCCCCAGCACCGCCACAAACTCGCCCTGCGCAATGGTCAGCGAAACCTCGCTGAGCGCAGGCTGCACGGCCTCCTGATAGGCGAATGTGACATTTTGCAATGCAACCGTGTTGGAATGCTGTTCAGGCAAGGCGCTTCTCCTCTAATCGCACGAAGCCACCATCGCTACGCAAAAATGGCTACGCAAAATATTCCTATTCTATGATAACCGAATGCTCGAAAGGCCGCAAGCTTTTTCTGCATATCTACCGCAACTGCCTAATTGTCTAATTGCCAACCCTGATTGCCGTACTTTCACCACACAAAACCGGTGCTGGCAAAGCCAACACCGGTTTGGGAACGTTGGAAAGGCTTACACCAGCTCAATGATGACCATCTCAGCAGCATCGCCGCGGCGAGGGCCCTTCTTGAGGATGCGGGTGTAGCCGCCTGCGCAGTTCTTTTCGGCATTGCGGGCTTTGAACTTTGGCCCGATTTCCTTAAAGAGCTTTTCGACGCAAGGATGCTTGACATCCTTGGTGCGCTCCTTGAATTCCTTCTTGGTCTCGTCGTCCTTGCGCTGCTCCTGCAGATCGTACAAGTACGCCATGATCAGGCGGCGCGCATGCAGCTTGGAAGGCGCATCGTTCTGCACCGTCACGGTCACGGTCTGACCCTTCTCGTTGTTAAACGATTTGGTGGCTTCCACGGTGTTGTCGCACTCGCGGATGGCCAGGGTGATCAGGCGTTCCGCGGCGGAGCGCACTTCCTTCGCGCGGGCCAGCGTGGTCTCAATGCGGCCATACCAGATCAGGTGAGTGACCTGATTGCGCAACAGCGCCTTGCGCTGATCCGCCGGCCTGCCAAGCTTGCGTTGATATGCCATGAGGGAACCCTCCTTATGTTGTTTCGGTCAAATGGGAGTACCGGAGGCGCAGCGCTTATGCGCCGTGCTCACCGGCTTCGCTTGTTGGTGTTACTCGTCGCTGGCACGCAGGCCGAGGCTCAGCGCGGCGAGCTTGAGTTCCACTTCTTCCAGCGACTTTTTGCCCAAGTTGCGTACCTTCATCATGTCCTCTTGGTTGCGTTGCACCAACTCGGCGACCGTGTTGATGCCCGCACGCTTGAGGCAATTGTAGGCACGCACCGAAAGATCGAGTTCCTCGATGGTCATCTCGAGCACTTTTTCCTTCTTGTCGTCCTCGGGCTCGTTGAAATCCACCGGCATCACGTGCTCGGTAAGGTTGACGAAAAGCGTGAGATGCCCGGAAAGAATCTTAGCCGCGACGCTCACCGCCTCATCGGGCAGTATGCTACCGTTGGTCCAAATCTCCAGCACCAGCTTGTCAAAGTCGGTCATCTGGCCGACGCGGGTGTCCTCCACCGTATAGTTCACCTTGCGGATGGGGGTAAAGATGGAGTCCACCGGGATCACGCCGATGGGGGCGTTTGCCGTCTTGTTGCGATCAGCGGTCACATAGCCACGGCCCTTATCCAGCGAGACGTGCATGATCAGGTGCGCATCCTCGTTCAGGGTGGCGATGTGGAGATCGCGGTTGATGATCTCAACTTCCTCGTCGACCGCGAAGTCGGCGGCGGTAAGCTCCGCCGGTCCCTTTTTCTCTATTGTAATCAGCTTGGTGGATTCACTGTGCAGCCTGGCGGCAATCTCCTTCAGATTGAGGATGATCTCGGTGACATCCTCCTTGACGCCAGGAACCGCGGAGAACTCATGTTGAATTCCCTCGATGCGCACACTAGAAACCGCCACGCCCGGCAACGAGGAAAGCAGCACGCGGCGCAGTGAGTTGCCCAGCGTGTGGCCAAAACCGCGCTCCAGAGGCTCGATGACGAACTTGCCGTAGCTGTTGTTCTCGCCGATCTCTACCCGCTCGATTCTGGGCTTTTCGATTTCGATCATTCAACAAACCCTCCTCATATTCACCTGTGGTCGAGAAGTACCTCCCACCAAAATTAGCGGGAGTAAAGCTCGACGATGAGGTGCTCCTGAATGGAGAGATCGACATCCTCACGAGCCGGGAGTGCGGCGACGGTTACGGTCAAATTCTCGGCATCGAAAGTGAGCCACTTCGGCACGATGCCGCGGCTGCCTTCGCGCAGGGCCTTGAAGTGCACCTGATCGCGGCTGCGCTCACGGATGGTGATCACCTGATTGGCCTCCACCAGGAACGAAGGGATATCCACCTTGTGGCCATCCACCAGGACGTGGCCGTGGCGCACGATCTGGCGGGCCTGCGGGCGGGAAGCGGCGAGGCCAGCGCGGTACACCACGTTGTCCAGACGGCGCTCCAGCAGCTGGAGCAGGTTTTCGCCGGTGATGCCCTTCATGTTGGTGGCGCGCTCATAATAGCGGTGAAACTGCGTCTCCAGCACGCCGTATGCGCGGCGCGCCTTCTGCTTTTCACGAAGCTGCAAACCGTATTCCGACATCTTCTTTTGGCGGGCCTGACCATGCTGGCCCGGAGGGGTGGGGCGCGCGCCTACAGCGCACTTCCCCGAAAAGCAGCGCTCGCCCTTAAGGAAGAGTTTTGTCCCTTCACGGCGGCACAGCCGGCAAACTGATCCTGTATACCTAGCCATTGCAGTACCTCCTTACACTCTTCTACGCTTGGGCGGACGGCAGCCGTTATGCGGAATCGGCGTTACATCCTTAATCATGTTGACTTCCAGGCCGGCCGCCTGCAGCGAGCGGATGGCCGCTTCGCGTCCAGAGCCCGGGCCCTTTACGTACACTTCCACGGTACGCAGGCCGTACTCCATGGCTGATTTGGCTGCGGTCTCGGCAGCGGTCTGCGCCGCAAACGGCGTGGACTTCTTGCTGCCGCGGAAGCCTAGGCCACCAGCCGAGGCCCAGGACAGCGCGTTACCCGCCGTATCGGTAATGGTAACGATGGTGTTGTTGAACGAGGAACGGATATGCGCAGCGCCACGCTCGACGAGCTTGCGTTCACGGCGCTTGCGTACCGTTTTCTTGAGCTTCTGTTTGGGTGCCATGGCTTATCCCTCCTATCACTTGGCCTTCTTCTTACCGCTGACGATCCGCTTGGGCCCTTTACGGGTGCGCGCGTTTTGCTTGGTGTTCTGACCGCGCACAGGCAGACCGCGACGGTGGCGAACGCCGCGATAGCAGCCGATTTCCACCAGACGCTTGATGTTGAGCGATACTTCGCGGCGGAGGTCACCCTCCACCTTCAGGTTGTGCTCGATGTACTCACGAAGTTTGTTGATGTCCTGCTCGGAAAGATCCTTGATGCGGGTATCCGGATTGATGCCGGTGGCCGCCAAGGTCTGCTGAGCGGTTTTGTTGCCGATACCAAAGATGTAGGTCAGGCCAACTTCCACGCGCTTATCGCGGGGCAGATCCACGCCCGATATACGTGCCATGTCTTACAAGCACCTCCAGCTGTAGTTGACAATAGGGGACGACCTGTATGAAAAGTCGCATGGAACACAGACCGAAGCCTGCGCAGCCGCCCAAGCGATCCTTCCTGCATTTTGGTGCGCCTGCGGGTCCTGGGCCTTTCGGCGGACAGGAACCTGCTGCAGCGCAGCCACCATGATAGCAGAATTAGCCTTGCTTTTGCTTATGCTTCGGGTTTTCGCAAATGATCATAACGCGACCCTTGCGCTTAATGATTTTGCACTTTTCGCAAATCGGTTTCACCGAAGGTCTGACTTTCATGCTGTACTCCTCCTCGTCGGAAAATATCGCGTCAAACATTTCGGGGGCTTACCTTGCGGCCCCTCAATCGTGCGGCGCGGCGTTACGCTTTGCTCCGCCAGGTGATCCGCCCGCGGGTGAGGTCGTAGGGGGAAAGCTCCACGGTTACCTTGTCTCCGGGGTAAATGCGGATGAAGTTCATGCGCATCTTTCCAGAAATGTGAGCCATCACTCGATGGCCGTTGGGCAGGTCCACCTGAAATACCGCGTTGGGCAGCACTTCGGAAACCACGCCCTCGACTTCGATGTTATCACTCTTTGCCAATCTCTCACCCCTCCTTGGACGGTGTATGCGGTCGGCCAAACCCTGCAACTTCCAGCGCGGAGCGTATCTCGGCGTTCAGGAGCACTACACTTCTGGATAGTTTTTCCTGAATGGTGTCAATACATACCGGTTTTGCGACCAAATGCTTAAATTTTTTTCGTTTGGGCTTCTCGATCGTACGCAGATCGCCGTCCGCCACCAGTGCGTACTCCTCGCCATCCAGCGAGAGTATCACCATCGCGCGGCCCCGATCGCGCCCTGCCTTCGAAAGCACCACCCGGCCCGGTTCCATGGGAATGCGGTTCACCAGATGCTCACCCCCGAAAGAACCTGCGCAAGCGTGAGGCCTGGCAGCGTGAGTATCTCGGGCTCCGCGCCGCCCGGCGCAATGGCGATGGTGTGCTCGTAGTGAGCGCACAGCCCGCCGTCGTCGGTCACGATGGTCCAACCATCGTGCAGCTGGTGCACCGGCCAGTTCCCGGTAACGATCATGGGTTCTACCGCAATCGTCATGCCCGCCCGCAGCCGAACGCCGCGCCCGGGCTGTCCGTAGTTGGGCACTTCCGGATCCTCGTGGAGTTGCTTGCCGATGCCGTGACCGCAGAGAGCGCGTACCGGCTTGAAGCCGAAACCCTCCACATAGGTCTGCACGGCGTGCCCAATGTCGCTGACGCGGTTGCCATCGCACGCCTGGGAAATGCCTTCGAAGAAGCTGCGTTCCGTGACCTCAATCAGCGTTCGCGCCTGCTCGGAGATCTCCCCCACGCCGACGGTAAAGGCGCTGTCCGCCTGCCATCCATCCAGCACCAGCCCACCGTCGACACTCAGGATTTGGCCCTCGCGCAGCGGTGTGTCGTTGGGGATGCCGTGAACCACTTGTTCGTCCGGGCAGGTACAGAGCGTGGCCGGATAACCGTTGTAGTTCAGGAAGGACGGGATTGCACCTTGCTTGCGGATGAGCCGTTCGGCGAGTTGATCCAGGTGGCGGGTAGTCACCCCGGGGGCAATTTCCCCGCGCACCTGCTTTAGTACTTCACGCAACAGCGCGCCGGCTTCGCGCATTTTCAGCAGCTGCGCCGGATTACGAATGCCGATCATCAACCCACACCTAGCGCCCGCAGAATGGCCGCAAAGCAGTCATCCGGCGATTGCGCTCCGTCGATGGTTTTCACCAAGCCCTTGGCCGAGTAGAAATCGATGAGCGGCTTGGTCTGCTTGTGATACACCGCCAAGCGGTTCTGCACGGTCTCGGCCTTATCGTCATCGCGCTGAATCAGCTCGTTGGCGCAGGCCTCGCACAGCGTTTTGCCCTGCAGCGTGTGCACGTGGTAAGTACCCCCGCAGTTCAGGCAGACGCGGCGGCCAGAGAGCCGCTCCACCAAGTGCGCATCGGCGATATCGATGTTAACCACCGCATCGAGCGAGGCGAACTTTTCGAGCGCTTCGGCCTGCGGCACCGTGCGCGGAAAGCCATCGAGTATGTACCCGCTCTGGCAATCCTGCTGGGCAAGCCGCTCGGCAACGATCGCGATCACCACTTCGTCGGGAACCAGCTGACCTGCGTCGATGAATGCTTTCGCCTTCACGCCGGTCTCGGTGCCCTCCGCGATGGCGCGGCGCAAAATGTCGCCGGTGGAGATTTGCGGAATCCCCATGTACGCGCATACGCGCACAGCCTGCGTGCCCTTACCCGCACCCGGCGGGCCCAAGAATACAATCTTCATGGCGCTTCCTTTCTTCACCGGTCAGGCGCTTAGAGGAAACCCTTGTAGTGGCGCATGAGCATCTGCGATTCGAGCTGGCGGGTAGTCTCGATGGCCACGCTTACGGCGATCAGGAGCGAAGAGGCCGCGAACGGCAGGTTCATGCCCGAGATCACGGTCGCGGCCGTGGGGATGGTCGCCAGCAGCGCAAGGAAGATCGCGCCAAACAGCGTCAAACGCTTCGAAACGCGGGCGAGGTAATCGGTCGTCGGCCGTCCCTGGCGAATGCCGGGGATGGTGCCGCCGTACTGCTGCATGTTCTTGCTGATTTCCGTCGGATTGAAGGAAATGCTGGTGTAGAAGAACGTGAAGCCGAAGATCAGCAGCGCCAGCAGCACCTGGTAGAACCAGTTCGACTGGAAGCCGTTCCACCAAACAGCCATGCCCGACTTAGGCCAGAACGCCAGAATGGTGCCCGGGAATTGGAGCAGTGAGAAGGCGAAAATCAGCGGCAGCACACCGGTGGAGTTCACCTTCATTGGGATGTGGGTGGACTGCCCACCGTACATCTTGCGGCCCTGCATGCGCTTTGCGTATTGCACAGGCACGCGGCGCTCGCCCATGTCTACGAAGGTGACGGCCACGATCATCGCCAAGCCACCCACCACCACGAGCAGGAAGATCAGCCAGCTCGTCTGACCGCTGAACACACCGTTGATGCCCGAAACGGACCAGGTGAACAGACGGGAAACGATGCCCGCGAAGATCAACAGCGAGATGCCGTTGCCGATACCGTTCTCCGTAATGCGCTCGCCGATCCACATCGCCAGCGAGGTGCCGGCCGCCATGGATACGCCGATCAGGATGTAGGAGAACCAAGTGCCGGAGGTGGAAGCGCTCATGGCGTATACCATGCCGACCGCCTGTACGAAAGCCAGGATGACCGTCAGGTAGCGGCTCCACTGCGCCAGCTTCTTGCGGCCCTCGTCGCATTCCTTCTGCATGCGCTCCAGCGCAGGAATGGCGACGGTGAGCAGCTGCATGATGATCGAAGAGTTGATGTACGGCGTAATGCCCATGGCCATAACCGTCATCTTTTCGAGCGCGCCGCCGTTCATGGTGTTCATGAAGTCCAGCAGACCCAGCGACTTGATGGTGCCCGAAACCTTCGCCACGTCGATGCCCGGAACCGGGATGACACCGAGCAGGCGATAAATTAGTAGCATGAAGAGCGTGTAGAGAACCTTTTTGCGAATGTCGGTAATCCGCCACGCATTCTTAAGGGTTTCCCACATGTCAGATCACCTCGGCCTTCCCACCGGCCGCCTCGATCTTTTCCTTTGCGGATCCGGTGAACTTATGTGCTTTCACCGTCAGCTTGTGTGTCACATCGCCGGAACCCAGCACCTTCACGCCGTCTCTGAGCTTCTTGATCAAGCCGGTTTGCAGGAGCAGCTCCGGGGTAACCACCGTACCATCCTCAAAGATTTCAAGGCGCTCGACGTTAATGGTTTCGTATTCGATCGCAAAGATGTTGGTAAAGCCGCGCTTAGGAATACGGCGAACCAAAGGCATCTGACCGCCTTCGAATCCGGCGCGCTTTCCGCCGCCGCTACGGGCCTTGGCGCCCTTATGGCCTTTACCGGAGGTCTTGCCCAAGCCCGAACCGACGCCGCGACCCAGTCTCTTGGGCGCCGTGGTCGAACCTTCCGCGGGTCTCAAGTCGTGCAGTTTCATGTCAAACCTCCTCAGTCTTGGATCTCTTCTACGCGCACCAGATGCTTGACCTTGAACAGCATACCCCGGATGGAGGGTGTGTCGTAATGGATCTTTTCATGGTGCAGCTTCCGAAGGCCCAGCGCCTCCACCACTTTGATATGATTGGGGATGCTGGAAATCGGAGATTTCACAAGCGTTACTTTCAACTTCATACTTGTTCCTCCTTAACCCAGCAGTTCTTCCACGGTCTTGCCGCGCAGCTTTGCAACCTGCTCGACGGAGCGCAGCTGGGCCAGACCGGCCAGCGTCGCCTTGACCATGTTGATGGGGTTGTTGGTGCCATAGGACTTGGTGCGGATATCCTTGATGCCGCACAGCTCGAGCACGGCGCGCACGGGGCCGCCAGCAATAACGCCAGTTCCTTCGGGGGCGGGCAGGAGCAGCACCTTACCGGTGCCAAAGTACCCTACCGCCTCGTGGGGAATGGACGTTTCTCTGAGCGAAACGCGGACCAGATGCTTCTTGGCATCCTCCACGGCCTTGCGGATGGCCTCGGGAATTTCGGTGGCCTTGCCCATTCCGCATCCTACCCGGCCTTTTTCGTCGCCAACCACAACCAGCGCGGCAAAGCGAAAGTTGCGGCCGCCCTTAACGACCTTGGTGACGCGGTTGACCGCGACCATCTTCTCTTTGAATTCGCTGACCTGTTCAAAGCGCTGCATGCAATCTTTCCTCCTTCAATTAGAAGTCCAGTCCGGCTTCACGGGCGCCGGCAGCGACTTCGGCCACGCGGCCAGAATAAACATAGCCGCCACGGTCGAACACTACCGACTTGACGCCGGCTTGCATTGCGCGCTCAGCAACAACCTTGCCCACCATCTTGGAAGCGCCCTTTTTATCCAACTCGGCGAGCTGGCCGCGAATGGCGGGGTCCATGGTGGAGGCAGAAACCAGCGTGCATCCGCGGCTGTCGTCCACGATCTGCGCGTAGATGTGATTCAGGCTGCGATAGACGCACAGACGCGGCATGTCGGGCGTGCCGCTGATCTTTTTGCGGACGCGCAGATGGCGGGCCCTGCGGACTTCGTTGCGATCTTTTTTGGAAAACATTTGCGCTCACTCCCTCCTTATTTTTTGCCGGTCTTGCCTTCCTTGCGGCGGATCACTTCGTTGTCGTACTTGATGCCCTTGCCCAGATACGGCTCGGGCGGGCGGACGGCGCGGATGTCGGCCGCCAGGTTGCCAACGACCTGCTTATCGATGCCGCTGACCACGATCTTGGTCGGGGCAGGGCATTCGAAGGTGACGTTGGCCGGCGCTTCAAACACCACGGGGTGCGAATAGCCGATGCTCAGGGTCAGGGTCTTGCCCTGCACCTGTGCGCGATAACCGGTGCCCACCATCTCCAGGTTCTTGGCAAAGCCGGCGGTCACGCCCACTACCAGGTTGTTGACCAGCGAACGGTACAGGCCGTGCATGGCCTTGTGGGGCTTGGAGTCCGACGGACGACCCAGGGTCAGCACGCCGTTTTCCATTTTCAGGTTGATATCACGATTCACCTTCTGGCTCAAGGTGCCCTTGGGGCCCTTGACGGTCACGGTATTATCATCAGATACATTGACCGTGACGCCCGCAGGAACGGTGATCGGAAGCTTACCGATTCGGGACACGTTACACCTACCTCCTTATTGCGAGCGTCGATTACCAGATGTAGGCCAGCACTTCGCCGCCCACCTGGTTCTTCCGCGCTTCCTTGTCGGTCATGACACCCTTCGAGGTGGAAATAAGCGCTACGCCCAAGCCGCCCAGCACCTTGGGGAGCTGGTCACAGGGCGCGTACACGCGCAGGCCGGGGCGGCTGATGCGCTTAAGGCCAACGATGACGCTCTGCTTGTTTTCCACGTACTTCAGAGCAATCTTGATGTTGCCTGCCATGCCATCCGCAATGAAGTCCACGTTCTTCACGTAGCCTTCCTCCAGCAGGATCTTAGCAATGGATTTTTTCATGTTGGATGCCGGGATCATCACGACATCGTGCTTGGCAATCTGCGCATTGCGAATGCGGGTGAGCATATCGGCAATGGGATCTGTAACGAGCATTATGAAACCTCCTTCCGTGTTCTCACCGCTTACCAGCTGGCCTTGCGGACGCCGGGAATTTGGCCGGCATAGGCCAGCTCTCGGAAACAAATGCGGCAGATGCCATACTTGCGCAGCACGGAGTGCGGACGACCGCACAGGCGGCAGCGAGTGTAGGCGCGAGTAGAGAACTTAGGCGGCCTCTGCTGCTTGAGAATCATGCTAGTTTTCGCCATGGCTTGCTTCTACCTCCTTTATCACTGCGCGAACGGCATACCCAACAGGCGCAACAGTTCCCTAGCTTCTTCATCGGTCTTGGCAGAGGTAACGAAGATCATTTCCATACCGCGGATCTTCTCCACCTTGTCATACTCGATTTCAGGGAACAGCAGCTGCTCGCGGATACCCAGAGCGTAATTGCCGCGGCCATCGAAGGCCTTGTTGGATACGCCGTGGAAGTCGCGCACGCGCGGGAGCGCGATGTTGAGCAGCTTGTCGGCGAATTGGAACATGCGCTCGCCGCGCAGGGTAACCTTGGCGCCGATGTTCATGCCGGCGCGCAACTTAAAGTTTGCAACCGACTTGCGGGCCTTGGTAACCACCGGCTTTTGGCCGGCGATGACGGTCAGATCGGCCACGGCGGCGTCCAGCGATTTGGCGTTGTCCTTGCAATCGCCCAGACCCATGTTGATCACGATCTTGTGGAGCTTGGGAATCTCGTTAACGTTCTTGTAGCCGAATTTTTGCTGCATAGCAGGCATTACTTCGGCGTCATACTTAGCTTTGAGCCGTGCTTCCATCGAACCCATCCTCCTCTTAGTTGTCGAAGGTCGCATTGCACTTTTTGCACATGCGCACCTTCGTGCCATCCTCGAGGAACTTGTGCGCGTGACGCGTGGCCTTGCCACAGCTTTTGCACACCAGCATGACCTTCGAAGCGGCGATCGCGGCCTCTTTGTGGATGATACCGCCCGGTTCGCCCTGACGGCGAGCCTTCTGGTGTCGGGTCACAATGGCAACGCCTTCCACCACCACTCGGCCCGTCTTGGGGTGAGCCGAGAGGACTTTGCCCTTTTTGCCCTTGTCTTGGCCGGAGATGACCACGACGACATCATCTTTACGGACGTGCAGTTTGGTAACGGCATTGTGATTTGTCACTTGGTCCACCTCCTTACAGTACTTCGGGCGCCAGCGAGACGATCTTCATGAAGTCCTTCTCGCGCAGCTCGCGGGCCACCGGTCCAAAGATACGGGTGCCGCGAGGTTGCTTTGCATCGTTGATGATAACACCGGCATTGTCGTCGAAGCGGATGTAGGAGCCATCGGGACGGCGGCGTTCCTTGTGCGTGCGCACGATAACCGCCTTGACCACATCGCCCTTCTTTACAACGCCGCCGGGCGTTGCGCTTTTGACGGATGCCACAATGATATCGCCGATAGAGCCGGATTGGCGGAACGAACCGCCGAGCACGCGGATGCACATGAGCTCCTTCGCGCCGGTATTGTCCGCAACCTTAAGCCGAGTTTGCGGCTGGATCATAAGCTTTTTCCTCCTTTACACGGCGCGTTACTTCGCCTTCTCGATGATCTCGACCAAGCGCCAGCGCTTATCCTTGCTGATGGGGCGAGTTTCCATGACGCGGACCGTGTCGCCAATGCCGCACGCGTTTTCTTCGTCGTGGGCCTTGAGCTTGGTGGTGCGGTTCATGATCTTGCCATACAGGGGATGCTGCACGCGGGTCTTGATGGCGATGGTGATGGTTTTGTCCATTTTATCGCTGATGACGACGCCGACGCGGGTCTTGCGCATGCCGCGGGCTTCGCCAGCCAAAGCATTCTGGGTGTTCTCAACCATGGAAGCGGTACCTCCTTATCGTTTTTGTCACGCCTGAGCCTTAAGCTCAAGCTGGCGGAGGATGGTCTTTGCCCTGGCGATGTCGCGCTTTACGTTCTGGATCGCCATATTGTTCTGCAATTGACCGGTAGCAAGCTGGAAACGAAGGGTAAAGAGCTCAGCCTTTAGTTCCTTCACCTTTTCCTGCAACTGGGACATGCTCATTTCGCTGAACTGGTTTGCCTTCATTGGTCCTCACCACCCGCTTCGTTCTTGGTCTGCTCACGCTTGATAAACTTGGATTTCATGGGCAGCTTGTGCTGGGCAAGGCGGAGCGCCTCGCGGGCCTGCTCCTCCGGCACGCCGATGATCTCAAAGAGCACACGGCCAGGCTTGACGACTGCCACCCAGTATTCGGGGGAACCTTTACCGGAACCCATGCGGGTCTCGGCGGGCTTTTCGGTCACCGGCTTATCCGGGAAAATCTTGATCCAAACCTGGCCGCCACGCTTGGTGTAGCGGGTAAGCGCGACACGGGCCGCCTCGATCTGCTGGGAAGTCACCCAGCAGGGCTCGGTGGCCACCAGGCCGTAATCGCCGTAGGCCAGGAAGTTACCGCGATGCGCCTTGCCCTTCATGCGGCCACGGAATACGCGGCGGCGCTTCACTCTCTTAGGCATCAACATGGTTTACTTGCCTCCTTCGATGATCGGGGCTTTCGCTGCCGGTGCGGCGATTTTCTTCGGCTTGGGAAGGACTTGGCCCTTGTAAATCCAAACCTTGACGCCCAGACGACCATAGGTAGTCTTGGCCTCGGCGAAGCCGTAGTCGATATTGGCGCGCAGGGTTTGCAGCGGGATCGAGCCCTCGTGATAGCCCTCGGAGCGGGCGATGTCCGCGCCGCCCAAACGGCCAGCCACCAGGGTCTTGATGCCCTTGGCTCCGCCCTTCATGGCGCGGCCCAGGGACTGCTTCATTGCGCGGCGGAAGGAAATGCGCTTTTCGAGCTGCTGCGCGATGTTCTCGGCCACCAGCTGCGCGTCGACTTCCGGGTTCTTGATTTCCATGATGTTGAGCGAGACGGCCTTGCCGGTGAACAGCTCAATTTCCTTCTTGAGCGCTTCGATGCCCGCGCCGCCGCGGCCAATGACCACGCCAGGCTTGGCGGTGAACACGTTCACGGTGATCTTGTTGGCGCTGCGCTCAATATCGATCTTAGAGATGCCCGCCGCGTTCAGCTTCGTCTTCAGCATTTCGCGCAGCTTGTAGTCATCTTCCAGATAGTTGGCAAAATCCTTCTTGTTGGCGTACCAACGAGTGCTCCAATCCATGATCACGCCAACGCGTGCACCATGGGGATGTACCTTTTGACCCATGAATTTCCCTCCTCCGCCTTACTTCTGGTCGAGCACGATGGTGATGTGGCTGGTGCGCTTGAGCATCGGCGACGCGCTACCGCGGGAACGGGCTACGAACCGCTTGAGCGTGGGGCCGGGGTTGGCGTACACTTCAGCGACATACAGATCGTTGCGGTCCATGCTGAGGTTGTTCTCGGCATTGGCAATGGCGGAATTGAGCAGCTTCTCTACCACAGGGGATGCCGCCTTGGGGGTATACATCAGGATCGCCAGCGCGTCGTTCACTCGCTTGCCGCGGATCAGGTCGATCACCGTGCGGGCCTTGCGAGGAGAGATACGGATGTAGCGCGCGATGGCACGGGGCCGCTTGTCGCGGTTCGCCTTGCGCAGCTTGGATTTCTCACGAGATCTAGTGGCCATGCGGTTTCACTCCTCCTGTCACTTTCGGGCGGTAGCCTTCTCACCGGCGTGACCCCGGAAGGTCCGCGTGGGGGCGAATTCGCCAAGCTTGTGTCCGACCATTTCTTCCACTACGTACACCGGAACGTGCTTGCGGCCGTCGTGCACCGCGATGGTGTGGCCTACCATGTCCGGAAAGATCGTGGATGCGCGGGACCAGGTCTTGAGCACTGCCTTCTTGCCGCTGTTGTTCATCTCAACAATTTTGGCCAAGAGCCGCTCGTTGACATATGGGCCCTTTTTCACTGATCTGCTCATGTGATAGGGTGCCTCCTTCTTGAATGTCGCGTCTATACCGCGTAGATTGACGGCTTACTTGGCGCCTCTGCGCTTGACGATGAACTTGTTGGAGTACTTCTTGTGCTTGCGGGTCTTCAGGCCGAGCGCGGGCTTGCCCCACGGGGTTACCGGAGCGGGCATACCGACCGGGCTCTTGCCTTCGCCGCCGCCGTGCGGGTGATCGTTCGGGTTCATGACGACGCCGCGGACAGAGGGGCGGATGCCCATGTGGCGAACGCGGCCCGCTTTGCCCAAGCGCACGTTTTCATGATCACGATTGCCCACGGTGCCGATGGTGGCGCGGGCGTTCATGGGAATCTTGCGCACTTCGCCGGAGGGCAGACGCACCTGAGCGTACTCGCCTTCCTTGGCCATCAACTGCGCGGCCATGCCGGCCGAGCGAACCAATTGCCCGCCCTTGCCGGGCTTGATCTCCACGTTGTGGATCAGCGTGCCCAGCGGGATGAAGCGGATGGGCAGCGCGTTGCCGGGCATGATGTCGGCCTTCTCGCCTGAGACGACCTTGTCTCCGGCCTTGAGGCCTTCGGGGGCCAGGATGTAGCGCTTTTCGCCATCGACGTAGTGCAGCAGGGCGATGAACGCGGAGCGGTTGGGATCGTATTCGATCGCCGCTACCTTCGCGGGGATGTCGTCCTTGTTGCGCTTGAAGTCGATGATGCGGTACTTAACCTTGTTTCCGCCGCCTTGGTGGCGAACGGTGATGCGGCCATGGGCATTGCGACCGGCGTGCTTCTTCAGGTATTCGACCAGCGAGCGCTCCGGCTCCTTCTTGGAAACCTCTTCGAACGTCAGCACCGACATGAAGCGCCTGGCCGGAGAGGTCGGCTTATACAGTCTGATAGGCATTTGCTTTCCCTCCCTTAGTTGGCCATGCCTTCGAAGAACTCAATGCCCTTCGAATCCGGCTTCAGCGTAACGTACGCCTTCTTGATTTCCGGGGTACGGCCGCTGGTGCGGCCCTGGCGCTTGATCTTGCCCAGGGTGCGCAGCGTGTTTACGCGCGCCACCTTGACATCGAACACCTTTTCAATCGCCTGCTTGATTTCGGTTTTGTTGGCGTGGATATCCACTTCGAACACGTAGCACTTCGCCTCAAAACCGTCGTACGCCTTTTCGGTCAAAACCGGGCGGCGGATAATATCGTGAGGATCCCTCATTTACGCGTACACCTCCTCGACGAGCTTTACGGCGGCTTCGGTGATGATAAACATGTCGTGGCCCAGAATGTCCAGCACGTTGATGGTGTTGACGTAAGCGGTCTTGAGGCCGGGGATGTTGGAAGCGGCGCGGAGCACGGATTCATCGCGCTCGGGCAGTACCAACAGCGCCTTCTTCTCGACGGCCAGCTTCTTAAGCACGTCAACCATCAAACGGGTCTTGGGCTGATCCAGCACGATCTTGTCCAACACGATGATTTCGCCGTCTTGCACCTTGGCGGTCAGTGCGCCCTTGAGCGCCAACCGCTTCACCTTGCGCGGCACGTTGATCACGTAATCGCGGGGCTTGGGAGCGAACACCACGCCGCCGTGGGTAAACTGCGGAGCGCGGTTGGAGTGATGGCGGGCGTTGCCGGTGCCCTTTTGGCGGTAGATCTTCCGGCCGCCTCCGCGGATCTCGCCGCGGGTCTTGGCCGACTGTGTGCCCTGGCGCTTGGCAGCCAATTGGCTGCGCACGACAAGATGCATTGCGGCTTCGTTAATCTCGGCGCCAAATACCGCATCGGAGAGTTCAATCTCGCCCACGGACGCGCCTTGTTGGTTCTTCATTGCAATAGTAGGCATGCACGTTTCCTCCTTTTCTGGCTGGGAGCCTGTCTAGGCCTTGACCGCGTTGCGGACTGTGAGGTAGCCGCCGTTCGGGCCAGGCACCGCGCCCCTAACCAGGAGCAGGTTGCGCTCGGCATCCACGCGGACCACGGTGAGGTTCTGGATGGTGACCTGCTCCACACCCAGGTGACCGGGCATGTGCTTGTTCTTGAACACGCGGGAGGGCGAGGAGTTCGCGCCCATGGAGCCCAGGCCGCGATGGTACTTCGAACCGTGCTTCATGGGGCCGGTATGCTGATTCCAGCGGTAGATGGCGCCGGTGAAGCCGTGGCCTTTGCTGGTGCCGGTCACGTCGACGATCTCGCCCTCGGCGAATACGTCGGCCTTGATCACGGAACCAACTTCGTAGGCGGCGCAATCGTCCAGGCGGAACTCGCGCAGGCGGCGGGTCGGTGCCACACCGGCCTTCTTGAAATGCCCCTTGAGCGGCTTGTTGACCAACTTCTCGGCGCGCTTCTCGGTAGCATAGGTGTCAAATCCGACTTGAATGGCCTCGTAGCCATCCTTTTCCATGGTTTTCTTTTGCACGACGGTATTGGGGCCGGCTTCGATCACCGTGACCGGAAGCAAGCGGCCGTCCGGCGTAAAGACCTGCGTCATGCCGATCTTTTTGCCAACGATAGCTTTTTTCATCTTGAACACCTCCGTCACAGTTTGATTTCGATTTCGACACCGGCGGGCAGATCGAGCTTCATCATAGCGTCCACGGTGCGGGGGGTGGGGTTGTGGATGTCGATGAGGCGCTTGTGGGTGCGCTGCTCAAACTGCTCCCGGGACTCCTTGTACTTATGGGGCGAGCGCAGAATGGTGACGATTTCCTTCTCGGTCGGCAGCGGGATCGGGCCCGATACCTTTGCGCCGGTGCGCTTGGCGGTTTCGACAATGCGCTCAGCCGATTGGTCGATGAGGTTGTGCTCGTACGCCTTGAGCTTGATCCGGATTTTCTGTTCAGCCATGATGCATCCTCCTTGTTGTGCACAGTACACCCAGCCGTGTGTGTCCCCAAGCAATTAAAAGGGAATTTTCACGAAGGTGCCTGTGCCCGTCGCCCGATTGTCGGACTGGTCCGCCGCAGTTCCCCGCCGACCATCGGTGGCAATCTGCGGTTTCATCCCTTGCAGCCGCCTTTCGGCCCCGGCGCAGCGGGCAACGCCCTTGCACCAGGCTCGCTGCGAGCCTTCTTTACTGCGCAGGCATAGGCATAGCTATGCCTTTTTGCGACAGCTTTAACATTGTACTACAATGCCCCCTGCAATTGCAAGCACTTTTTTCGCTTTTTTGGCCTTGTAAACAAGGATTTTTTTGCCCATTGCATGCACCTTGCGCCGGGTGTGTCCTCCAGGCGCAAAATGTGCTACTTCTCGCCCATTCTCCCCCTTTTTCTCCTTTATTCGCCATTTATAGGTCGATTTTAAAATAGATTGACTTTGAAATAGGTCGATTTTGAAACATGCCGACAAAAAAGAGGCGTTTCCGCCTCTCCTGCAAAAATCAGGCTCTGGCGCGCAAGCGAATCCTTGCGCGAAACTACAGCTCCTTGTGCGCATGCACCGATGAGGTCACATCGTACACCACCCGGGCGATTCCCGGTAGCTCGCGCTGGATGCACTCCACCACACGCTCCATCAGATCGTACGGCAGGCGCGCGGGAGTGGCGGTCGAATCGCTGCGCTGTACCGCTCGCAGGAGCATCACCTGCCCGGCAGTCTCCCCCTCGGGCATCTGGGCCAACAGCACGTAGTATTTCCAAAGCTTGCGGGCCAGACCCGCCTGCTCGATCTCGTGCTCCAGAATGGCGTCGGCCGCTCGCACGGTCGCCAGCCGCTCCGTTGTCGCCTCGCCAAATATGCGCATCGCCAGACCCGCGTCCGGGAAGGGCTGGCGGCACAGCATCTGTGTCGGCAACCCCAGCAGCTCGCCCACGCGATACACCTCGTCGCGGAAAAGTTCGCGCAACGGTTCGATGACCGCGCGCCCATCCTTGTGCGCATCGGCGGCACCTTCGCCCTGCGAATCGGGCGTGCCCTGGAGCACGTCGCTATAGTTGGTGCCCCGCAGCAGCACAGTCACTCCGCCGATCCGGTCGGCTTCGGCTGCCAACTCCTCGTCGATCACGCGCTGCACGATCTCGCTCTTCCGCCCTTTGTCCGTCACCCCGGCCAGCGCCTTCTCCACGCGCTCCTGGGCATCGACGCGCCGCACCTCCAACGAAAGCTCCGCAAGCTGCGCGATGACCCACTCGGCCTCGCCCTGGCGCAGCAATCCGGTGTCGATCAGCGCACAGTGCAATTTTTCCCTCACGGCCTTGTGCGCCAGCAACGCGCACACCGTAGAATCCAGCCCGCCGCTGACCGCGCAGATCGCCCGACCTTCGCCGATGGTGCGCTGCAATTCTTCCTTGGCGCGCTCCGCGAAGGCGCTTTCTTCCCACCAGGCGGTGCAATTGCAAACGCTGTGCACAAAATTGAGCAGTATCGCCATGCCGTCCGGGTCGTTCTTCTCTACTTGAAATTGCAGACCATAGAGCGGTTTTTCCACGTGCGCAAAACCAACCACGGTATTTTCCGTCTCCGCAATGGCCTTGTATCCCTCTGGAAGCACCAGGTTGTGCGCGTGCTCCAGCCAACGCTCCCCCGTCTCCACGCCGCTGAACAGCCGATCCTCGTGATAGGTAACGGAAACGGCGCATTTTTCAATAACGTCCTCAGTCCTTTGGCCCCCTACCGCTTCGCAAAGCGTGCGCGCCGCGCTGCCCAAGGCCAGCACGGGGATATCGGTCTCCAACAACCGCGAAGCCAGCGCTTCCGCATCGTGCCCGTGCCCGCCGCGTCCGCCCACGCCCCCCGCGAGTATCAAGCCCGCCGGATTCTCCCGCTGCACCTGCTCCAGCGAAATATCCTTGGGCACAAGCTTGCAGTATACGTGCTCGCTGCGCAGTCTCCGCGCCACATTGTTGCCAAAGTCGGCATCGTAGCTGAGCACCAGTATCATGTCCCGCATCGCTGTATCTCCTCGCTCCTCAACAGGGTCGCATGGCCGCAGGCCGCACCTGCAACCAAGGAAAGCATGTGCAATCTGCTAATCCTGTATAGTATGCCGACAATATGCCACCGCTATCCTTTTGCAACAAACCGGTGGTTTGTGGCGATCCTGTGTCCACACTGTGAACTTCGCATGATATGGTTAGCATATCACATTTGGGCCCGGAATGCAAAGAAACACAAGCTGGAAATGCGAAATCACCAGCTTGCTTCCTATAAATATCCGTTTGAATATTCGGTTTTTGCGCAACCGGGTCAGCGTGTTATGCGTCCTGCTCCGGCTTCGGCGCGGGGATGATTGCCGCGGTCGGCTGCGGGGAGCCCAGGCGACCACCCATGAATCCGGCCAGCAGCGCCTTCAGATCGATGCCCAATCCCTCGGTGAATCCCTCGGAAACCTGGTTGGTCGATTGGATGATGTCGCGCACCAGCTTGGCGCTATTGCCCTCGCCGTACATGGTGATCTTGTCGACCTTGGAGAGCGGCTCGGCCACGTTGCGGGCGATTTCGGGCAGCGCGGCGAAGTACATCTCCAGCACCGCCGCCTCGCCGTACTTGCGCATGGCCTCGGCCTTTTTGTCGATACCCTCGGCCTCGGCCACCGCCTTGGCGCGGATCGCATCGGCTTCGGCCAAACCCAGCTTACGCACACCCTCGGCCTCCTGCTCCTTCGCAAAGCGAGCGGCCTCCGCCTCCTGCTCCTTGGCAAAGCGCTCGGCCTCGGCCGTCACCTTCTGCGCTTCGGCCTGGCGCTGCGCCTCCACCAGCTCGGCCTCGGCCTGCTTTTGGCGCTCAAACAGCTCGGCCTCCGCCTTTTTCTGGCGCTCGTACAGGTCGGCCTCCGCCTTCTTTTTAACGGTGGCCTCCAGCGTGCGCTCGGTGACCTCGACCTCCTTGGCCTTGAGCACCGCCTCGCGCTCCTGCTTGGCGATGTTGGCGTCAGCGTTCTTGATCTCGATGGTCTTGCGCTGCTCCTGCTCCTGAATGCTATAGGAAGCGTCGGCTTCGGCCTGCTTGAGGTCTGCCAGGCTCTTAAGCTCGGCCTCCTTGATGCGCAGATCGTTGTTCTTCATGGCGATCTGCGTCTCAGCCTCGATGCGCGCATCGTTGGCTTCCTTGCTGGCCTGGGCCTGGGCCTTTGCGATTTCCTTCTCGGCCTCGGCCTTGGCGATGGCCGCCTTTTTCTTGATTTGGCTGATGTTGTCGATACCCAGGTCGTTGATGACCCCGTTCTGGTCGGAGAAGCTCTGCACGTTGAAGCTGATGATCTCCAAGACCATGCGGTTGATGTCGGGCACGGCGTTCTCCTGCACCTTTTCGGCGAAGGTTTTGCGGTTGGTCACCATCTCTTCCAGCCGCATCTGGCCGATGATCTCGCGCATGTTGCCTTCCAGCACGTCCTGCACCATGGTGGTGATGTAATCGTCGTTGCGGTTCAGGAAGTTTTCGGCGGCATCGGTGAGCATTTTGGGATCGGTACCGATCTTCAGCTTGACAGCGGCATCGACCGTGATGTTGATGAATTCCGCCGTGGGCACGAACGAACCCGTTTTCACGTCCACCGAGATCAGCTTGAGGCTCAGCCTATCCAAGCGTTCGAGGAAGGGGATGCGGATGGCGGCCTTGCCGATCACCAAACGTCTGCGCAAACCCGAAATGATGAATGCGGTGTCCGGGGGAGCCTTCACGTAACCGGCGATCAGGACCAGCAAAATCAGCGCAGCGGCAATGCCGCCTCCCAGTATGAGTCCGTAAGACATAATCGTTCACTCCTTCGTTTTTTAGTGCCGGCGTCTTGCCCGGCGAAGTCTACTATATCAATTGCATCGGCGCCCGTAAATAGAAAACCACCCAATCATGCTGGCGAACCTCCAAAAGGCGCATAGCGATGCCCAAAACCGCACTCTTTCGCGCCTTTCACAAGGGCACGCCGTTGTGCTAAAATAAGGCGGCACACAATGCATCCATCACCGCAGGAGGAACCCTTATGCCAGAAATGCGCGAGCCCGAAATGCGCGATATCTACGCCTCGTCCGGCGAGCCGACCGGGCGAACCGTCGCCATGAACGAACGGTTGCAGCCCGGCGAATACTTTCTGCACACCATCCTGCTCCTTCGCGATGCGCAGGGGCGCTATCTGCTGCAAAAGCGCTCCATGGCGAAGAAATACTTCCCCGGCCAGTGGGATTTCACGGGCGGCGGCGTGCGCAGCGGCGAGACCGGTCGCGAAGGCGCGGTGCGGGAGGCGCAGGAGGAGCTGGGGCTGGCGCTCGATCCGGCTTCGCTGGTGTTCGGCGGCAGGCTGGAACACCAAGGCTTTTGCTTCGTTGAGATGTGGGGTGTGACTGCCGCCTTTTCCGAGCGGCAGCTAATCCTGCAACGCGAGGAGGTCGATGCGGTGCGCCTCGTCGATTACCCCGCCTTCCGCCAAACCATCGTTGGCAATGGCAACAACGGCGACGACATGATCGCGCTGATGGATGCGACACACGCGCTGCTCGAGCGCGCCTGACCGCTATATTTGCATCAAAAATATTTGTATCAAAAAAACGAGGGCTGTACAGAACATCGCTGTGCGGCCCTCGCTTTGTCTGTGCTTATCGGGTGTAGTTGGGCGATTCCTTGGTGATGTGGATGTCGTGCGGGTGGCTCTCGATGAGGCCCGCGCTGGTGATCCGCATGAATTCGCCATCACGGCGCAGCGCGTCCACGCTGCCCGTGCCGCAGTAGCCCATGCCCGCGCGCAGGCCGCCCACCAGCTGATACACGGTGTCGCTAAGCGGTCCCTTGTACGCTACGCGGCCTTCCACGCCCTCAGGCACCAGCTTCTTCGCATCGTCCTGGAAGTAGCGATCCTTGCTGCCCGCTGCCATCGCGCCCAGCGAACCCATGCCGCGGTACACCTTGAATTGCCGACCCTGGTACAGCTCCAGCTCGCCCGGGGCCTCCTCGGTGCCAGCCAGCAGGCTGCCCAGCATCACCGCATGCGCCCCGGCTGCGATAGCCTTGGTGATATCGCCCGAATACTTGATGCCGCCGTCGGCAATGATGGAGCAGCCGTGCTTGTCGGCCTCCTCCGCGCAATCGGCGATAGCGGTAATCTGCGGCACTCCGATGCCCGCCACCACGCGGGTGGTGCAGATGGAGCCAGGGCCGATGCCCACCTTCACGCAATCCACCCCGGCCTCGATGAGCGCGCGGGTGGCGGAGGCGGTGGCTACGTTTCCGGCAATGAGCTGCACGCCCGGGAACCGCGCCCGAATGGCCTCCACTTGACGCAGCACCCCGGCGGAATGCCCGTGGGCGGTATCGATAACCAGCGCATCGACCTTGGCCGCCAGAAGCGCCTCGATGCGCTCGACCGCGTCCTTCGAAACGCCGATCGCCGCGCCGCAGAGCAGGCGACCGCCCGCGTCCTTGGCGCTGTTGGGGTATTTGCTGGCCTTCTGAATGTCCTTGATGGTGATCAAGCCGCGCAGATTGAACTGGTCGTCGACCAGCGGAAGCTTCTCGATCGTGTGCTTGGCGAGGATGGCTTTGGCTTCGGCCAAGCTGGTGCCCACCGGGGCGGTAACCAGCCGCTCGCTGGTCATCACCTCGCTGATTTTGCGCGAATCATCGGTCTCAAAGCGGAGGTCGCGGTTGGTGAGGATACCCACCAGCCTGCCTTCGCGCGTGATGGGCACGCCGGAGATGCGGTAGCGGGACATCAGGGCCTGCGCATCGGCCACCAGGTGATCGGGCGAGAGGTAGAAAGGATCGGTGATGACGCCGTGCTCGGAGCGCTTGACCTTGTCGACGTTGCTGGCCTGCTCCTCGATGGTCATGTTCTTGTGGACGATGCCCAATCCGCCTTCGCGGGCCATGGCGATGGCCATGCGCGCATCGGTGACCGTATCCATCGCAGATGAAAGCAGCGGAATGCTCAACCGGATCTTCGACGTCAACTGCGTCGACAAATCCACATCCTTGGGCAGTACTTCGCTGCGGCGCGGCACCAGCAGCACATCGTCAAACGTGAGCCCTTCCCGAACTACCTTCTGCAGCATACCAGCATCATCCTCCTCTTTCTCGCGCTGAAAAGCGCTCTACCCTCGTCTCACTCGCCCCTAATCGCTCCCGATTCCGTCCTCTCGAACCCCGATTTACCGGAGCCGTTCGGATATTTTGAATATCATACAGCCTGTCCACCCTGATTGCAAGGGCAAATCCATATATTCGTGAAATATTTCTCGATTATTCGCTTTTTTCGTGCAGTTCCTCCTGCAGCCGGTCGATGATCTTTCGCTCGGCCTTGGTCCACGCGTGGCCCTCCAGCAGTTCGGGGCGGCGCTCCCGCGTGATCCGGTAGCTCTGCGCAAACCGCCACGCCTCGATCTCCGCGTGGTTCCCCCCCAGCAGCACCTCCGGCGCCTCCAAGCCCAGGAACACCCGGGGGCGCGTGTAGTGCGGGTATTCCAGCAGCCCGCCGGTTGCGGTGGAGAAGCTTTCGGTGCGCGCCGATTCCTCGCAGCCCAGCACGCCGGGCAGCAGCCGCGCCACACAATCCGCCAGTACCATGGCCGCCAGCTCGCCCCCGGTCAGCACGTAATCGCCAATAGAAAGCTCCTCGTCCACGCACAGGTCGAGAGCGCGCTGGTCGACCCCCTCGTAGTGCCCGCAGAGCAGCACCAGCTCGGGCAGCGCCGCCAGCTCCTCGGCCTTACGCTGGGTAAGCACCGCGCCCCGGGGCGAAAGGTAGATGCGCCGCCCCGCGAAGGGCGTACCGTCCTCGTGTGCGGTAGCGTAAGCCATTGCGTCGCAAATGGGCTGCGCAGTCATCACCATGCCCGCCCCGCCGCCGAAGGGCGCATCGTCGGTGTTCTTGTGTTTTCGATCCGAAAAAGGGCGGATATCCAGTGCACGCACCGATATCAGCCCATTCTGTTGCGCTCGGCCAAGGATACTCGCGCCCAAAACTGGCGCGACCATTTCGGGAAACAGGGTCAGTATCGTAATTTGCATGGATCCTCCGTGTGCGCTCGCGCGTTCTCGGGTATTATTGTAGGCCGGCCTGCGGGAAATAATTGCTCAGTATGCCGTACATTTGCTCCTCCTCGGTGCCGATGGAAAGCGCTTCGATCTCGCGCAACGCAAAGCTCTCGTCCTCGGGCTCGGGCTGGCCGAATAGATCGAGCACCCGCACCGTCACGCGCAGGTCGTCCACCTGCAAGGGTCTGCAGGTAAAGGTCTCGGTAGCTGTAAACAGGCTGACCAGCCGCTGCTCGCGAATCGCCAGCTCGAGCACGGCCTGCATCCAATCGGTTTCAGCGGGCAGCTCGGTGGGCAGCAGTGGCACGTGCTGCTGCTGGTGATAGTGCAGCAGGAAATTGAGCCGCAGCTCCTGCTCCTCGCCGCAAAGCGCCTGCTGGATATCGGAGGTGCGGCGCACCCACCAGCCGTCCAGCTTCCCCCAGGGCGTGATGGCCGCGATCAGCGCATGCTTCATGTTCACCTGCTCGATGAACGCCCCCTGGTAGTTGTCGGGATCATTGGCATCGCAGTATAGCGAAGCAATCGCGCCTTGCTCGGCGATCATGCGCATGAGGTATACGATGTATCCGTTATGCATGGTTTCCCTCCCACCTCAATACCTGCTTGCGCCCCAGCACGTCCACCGTGCACAGCGCGGGTTCGCCGGAGAGCATCGGCATCTCCAACACCGTGGCCAGCGCGGGACGGGTGGCGGTGCGCGCTGCATGCGTCAGCGAAACGAACTCATCGCCCCGCAGGAATCCTACCGACCATTGGTCGATCACATCCAGGCCGGACAACGGCTTGCCGCCTACCTCGAGGGCTCGCAGCTCCGCATCGGGCGTGCAAGCGGTCAGCGTCGCCTCGTAGAAGCCAATCGCCGGAAACAGCTGGGCCTCCACGGCCATCCGGGTCTCCACGCTGGTATGACGGTGATCCGTCGCCCAGCTCAAGAGCCTCTTACGGGCCACCGCGTGGGCGGGGAGCCCGCAATCCACCCCCAAGTAGCGCCGCCCCTCCTGCGCCGCCGCCACCAGCGTGGTGCCCGATCCAAAGCACAGGTCGGCCACCAAGTCGCCGGGCCGTGATGCGCAGCGGATGATGCGCTCCAGCAGCGCGATAGGCTTCTGCGTATCGTACCCGGTGCGCTGCGGATCCTTCTGCTGCAGATGGGAAACGTCCTGCCACACGTCGCCCGGGTAGGCAGGTTCATCGTCGTAGTACACGTATTGCTTTCCGCCCGAGGTGATGCTGCGGTAGGCGCGGCCCTGCCCATCCACCGCGCGGCGCATGTGGTTGGCGCGCTGCTCGCCGCGCAGCACCGGCACCGCCTTAATATCGAAGAAGTAGCGCGCGCTCTTGCGGTAAAAGAGGATCACATCGTGCTTGCGGCTGAAGTATTTGGCCGCGCGCCCGCCGCTCTGGTAGGCCCAGATAATTTCGTTCAGGAAGTTCTTCGCGCCGAATATTCGGTCCAGCAGCAGGCGCAGAGGAGCCTGCATGCGCGGATCGACGTGCAGAAACAGCGTGCCCTCGGGCTTGAGCAGCGCATGGGCGGCGCGCAGCATACCCTCCATCATGCGCAGATATGCGGCCTCGTCCGGCCAAGCATCGTCGTAGGCGGGCAAGGTGAGCCTTGGCGAACCGGTCCGCCAGCCGCGCTCCCCCACCCGCATGCGCATCTCGAAATTTTGCCCGGTGCAAAAGGGCGGATCGATGTACACCAGCTGGACCTGCCCCGCGTAGGCGGCCAGGAGCACGTCGGCATCCTCTGGCAAGCGCAGCTGCCAAAGCGCGCCGCCCGCGCCTTCGCCTTGGCGGCGCTCCACCAGGCAAGGCGTCTCCAGCATCCGCATGCCCCTCCCCCTCTCGCACCGTATCCTTGTATTATACCTTTCCTGGGCGGGATTGACAAGCGCGGCGCGAACACCTACACTGATTTGGGCAAAACCACTCATTTCAAGGGAGGTTCCTTCATGGCCCAGCACCCCGAAACCGAGCGTCTCCCCTACGCGCCCGATTCCGCTTCGCACGCCGCGCTGCTCGCGGCACGCACGCTGCTGTGCGATGTCACGCCGCTGAAAACCGACTGCGGTCGTCTCTGCGGCGCGGCTTGTTGCCAACCCGCCACGGCGGATGGCCAACCCAGCGGCATGTATCTCTTCCCCGGCGAACAGTCACTCTATGGCCCCGATCAGGCCTGGGCCCAGGTGATGCCCACCGATTGGGAGATCGAAAACCGCGCGGTGCCGCTGCTGGTCTGCGAAGGCACCTGCCCCCGCGAGGAACGGCCCCTGGCTTGCCGCCTGTTCCCTTTGAGTGCGCGAATCGATGCGCGCCAAGGCAGCGAAGGCTTTTTCCTTAAGCTCGATCCGCGCGCATGGCCGGTCTGCCCGCTGATGCCCCACGGCCTGCCCGCCCTCGATCCGGCCTTCGTGGCCGCAAGCCGCACCGCCCTGGCCCTGCTCTGGGCCTGTCCAGAGCACCGCGCCTTCCTGCGGGCGCTGGATGCATTGCTCGCGCAGTATGAGTCCTTCGCCTAAGCCGCGCAGATTTTCCGCGGATTTTCCGTTCCAATCCGTACTGTTATATGGATGAATCCCCCACCAAACCGGCATGCTAAGTCCGGTATGAGGGGGGATTTTTGTGTTCACCGTATTCTTTCGCACCCTGCTGCTGTTCGCGCTCACCGTCGTGGTAGTGCGCTGCATGGGCAAGCGGCAGATGGCCCAATTGCAGCCCTTTGAATTCGTCATCACGCTCTTGATCGCCGATTTAGCCGCCTCGCCCATGGGCGATACCGGTACGCCGTTGCTTTACGGCGCGCTCTCCATCCTAGCGCTGCTGATGGCGCATGGGGTGATCACGCTGCTCAGCATGCGCTTCGAGCGGTTTCGCGGCTGGATATGCGGAACGCCCAGTGTACTGATCCGCGATGGGAAGGTTCAGGTCGCAGAGCTACAGCGCCTCTGCTACGATCTGAATGATTTGATGGAAGCGGTGCGCAACCGGGGCGTGCTGAATCCCGCCGACGTAGGCACGGCCGTGCTGGAGACCAACGGCGCGCTCAGCGTGTTCCCCAATTCCTCCAGCCGTCCGCTCGCACCAAGGGACATGGCCATCGCCACCGGTTACGAGGGCGTGCCGCTGACCCTGGTGCTCGATGGGCGGCTGCAACAGGCCAACTTGGAGCTGGGCGGGCTCGATGCGGCTTGGCTCACCGCTCGCCTGAAACCGCTCGGTTATTCGGGGCCGCAGGAGGTATTTCTCTGCTCCCTCGACACCCGGGGCCGCTTGCTCGTGCAAGCTGCGGGCACGCAGGGCAAGCTGCACATCGTGCAGGCGCTGGACCCCGCGAACGTAACATGGTAACGCATTCGGCAGGAGGTTTCCAATGCTGTTCAAGCGATGGATGGTCGCTATCTCGTTACTGCTGGTACTGGTCACCGGCTTCCTTTCACTTCTCCTTACCCAGCACGCCACGGACGTGCTGCTGCATGAACTCGAGCAGGTGCACATCGCCATCCAGAGTGGCGATTGGGCCGATGCTGCCATCCAAGCCAAGGCACTGCTCAACGATTGGCACAACCGCAAGCCAAGCATCCAAATCTTCGTATCCCACCGCGATACCGACCTGGTCGATCTCGCGCTGAACCGGCTGGAAGCGGCCATCCGCGCCGAAGACTTCCCCAGTACGCAGCGCGAGATCGCCGATACCCATATCGCGCTGCAAAACCTGCCGGTGCGCGAATCGCCGTCCCTTGCCAATGTGCTATGAGCACGCCGCCCAGCCCTAAATCAGCGGTTATCCTTACACAAAGAGACACCAATACACGCCGAAACGATCCACGAACGAGGCCATCAGCGGGCTGAAATCGCAAGGGCCCATCGGCCACTCAATGTTCGCCCCCTCCTTAAGCAGCTCGTACGCCTTGCGCACGCACTCCTCCCCGCCCTCCCCGAAGTGCAGGCAAAACTGCATCATCTTGGTGGCGATCCGGGCGTCCTCTTTTTCCAACTCGGCAACCGCCAGAATCTGCCCGTACACATCCAGCTCGGAGTGCATGTAGCCCCCGTTAGGGTTGGGATAGGCCACCAACAGCGGCGCGTCGAATGCCTTTTGATAGAGCGCCACCGCTTCCTCGCTGCTCTTCACGTAAACCTGCATCAATGTGCGCTTCACACCTATTCCTCCTCGCCCGTACGACTATTTGCGGGCCAGCACCGGCCTCAGGAAGCGCGCGGTGTGGCTCTCATCGCATTTGCATAGCTGCTCGGGCGTGCCGCAGACCAGCACGTTGCCGCCCCGGTCGCCCCCCTCCGGCCCCAGGTCGATCAGGTAATCGGCGGTCTTGATCACGTCCAGGTTGTGCTCGATGATCAGCACCGAGTTGCCCGCCTCCACCAGCCGCTGCAGCACCTGTACCAGCCGATGGGTGTCGGCCATGTGCAGACCGGTGGTCGGTTCGTCGAGCACGTACATGGTGCGCCCGGTCGAGGCGCGGGAAAGCTCGGTCGCCAGCTTGATGCGCTGCGCCTCGCCGCCCGAAAGCGTGGTGCTGGGCTGACCCAGCTTGATGTAGCCCATGCCCACGTCGTACAGTGTCTGCACCTTGCGCAAGATTTTGGGGTGATTCTCGAAGTAGGTGAGCGCGTCCTCCACCGTCATATCAAGCACGTCGAATATGCTCTTGCCCTTGTAGCGCACCTCCAGCGTCTCGCGGTTGTAGCGCTTGCCCTTGCATACCTCGCAGGGCACGTAGATGTCGGGCAAAAAGTGCATCTCGATCTTGATGATGCCGTCGCCGGAGCAAGCCTCGCACCGCCCGCCCTTCACGTTGAACGAGAAGCGGTTTTCCTTGTAGCCGCGCTCCTTCGCGTCGGGGGTCTGGGCGAACACCTTGCGGATCAGGTCGAAGAGACCGGTGTAGGTGGCCGGATTGGAGCGCGGCGTGCGCCCGATGGGCGATTGATCGATGTCGATCACCTTGTCCAGCTGGGCGACGCCCTCGATGCCGTCGTGCAGGCCGGGGCGCAGCTTGGCGCGGTTGAGGTCGCGGGCCAAGGTCTTGTATACGATCTCGTTGATCAGCGAAGATTTACCGCTGCCCGAAACGCCGGTCACCACGCACATCACGCCCAGCGGGATGTCCACGTCCACGTTCTTGAGGTTATTCTCCCGCGCCCCGCGTATGCGCAGCATGCCTGTGGCCTTCTTGCGCTTTTTCGGTATGGGGATGCATTTCGCGCCGCTCAGATATTGCCCCGTGATGGAGGCCGGATTGGCCTTGATCTCCTCCACCGTGCCCTGCGCCACCAGCTCGCCGCCATGGATGCCCGCGCCCGGGCCGATGTCCACGATCTGATCGGCGGCGTACATGGTGTCCTCATCGTGCTCCACCACCACCAGCGTGTTGCCCAGATCACGCAGATGCTTGAGGGTGGCGAGTAAGCGCTCGTTGTCGCGCTGATGCAGACCGATAGAGGGCTCGTCCAGTATGTAGAGCACGCCCACCAGGCTGCTGCCGATCTGGGTCGCGAGGCGGATGCGCTGCGCCTCTCCGCCCGAGAGGGTGGCCGCGGCGCGGGAAAGCGAGAGATAATCGAGGCCAACGTCGGCCAGGAAGCCTAGTCGCGCGTGAATCTCTTTCATAATTTGGTGGGCGATCATGTGCTCCATGGGCGAAAGCGAAAGCCCATCGAAGAAGGCCTTGGCCTCCAGCACCGCCATGCCGGAAACCTGCGCAATGGAGCGTTCTCCCACCGTGACGCTCAGCGATTCGGGCTTCAAGCGCTGACCGTGGCAGGCCTCGCAGGGCGTTTCAGACATGTAGGCCTCGTAGAGCTCCTTCATGCCGTCGCTGCTGGTCTCGCGGTAACGGCGCTCCAGCGAGGGGATGATGCCCTCGAACGGCGCGGTGAAGCTGCCGCTGCCGTGCTGGCGCTCGTATTGAATGGTCAGCTTCTCCCCCTCTGTGCCGTACAGCAGCACCTTGATGGCCTTTTCGGGCAGGTCGCGCATGGGCATGTCCATCGAAAAGCCGTAGTGCTTGGCCAGCGCGCCAAAGAACATGTTGGCCATGGAGGTCGGGTCGGCGGTGCGCCAGCCCGTGGCCTGGATCGCATCCTGGTTCAGCGAAAGGCTCCAATCGGGAATGATCAGCGCCGGATCGATCTTCATCAGCGTGCCCAGGCCGCCGCAGGTGGGGCACGCGCCAAACGGGCTGTTGAACGAGAACATGCGCGGGGCCAATTCCTCGATGCTCACGCCGCAATCCGGGCAGGCGTAGTTTTGCGAAAACAGCATCTCCCCTGCCTCGCCCGCATCCACCAGCACCAGCCCGCCGGCCAACTTCAGCGCAGTCTCCAACGAATCGGTGAGGCGGGAGTGCATGTCGCGCCGCACGATGATTCGGTCCACCACCACCTCGATGGTGTGCTTCTTTTGCTTATCGAGCGCGGGCACGTCGCCCAGGTCGTATATTTCCCCATCGACACGCGCGCGCACAAAACCCTGCTTGCGCAGTTCGTCCATCATCTTGATGTACTCGCCCTTGCGCGCGCGGATCACCGGGGCCATCACTTGCAGGCGCGTGCCGTCGGGCAGCGCAGTCACCTGATCGACCATCTGGTCCACGCTCTGCTGGTGGATCACCTTGCCGCAAATCGGGCAATGCGGTATGCCGATGCGCGCGTAGAGCAGGCGCAGATAATCGTGTATCTCGGTGACCGTGCCCACAGTAGAGCGCGGATTGCGGCTGGTGCTCTTTTGATCGATGGAGATCGCGGGCGAAAGCCCCTCGATGTAGTCCACATCGGGCTTCTCCATCTGCCCCAAGAACTGGCGAGCGTAGGCCGAAAGCGACTCGACGTATCGCCGCTGCCCCTCGGCATACAGCGTATCGAAGGCCAGCGAGGATTTTCCGCTGCCCGAAAGCCCGGTGAACACCACCAGCTTGTCGCGCGGTATCTCGATATCGATATTCTTGAGGTTGTGCTCCCGTGCGCCCTTGATGTAAATCTTGTTCGTCACCGTCGTCGTGCTCCTTTGCCAATAGCTGGCGCCTGTATGCAGCGCGCTTTCGAGGCGCGGAAGGCGGAATCGTGATCCTTAATATTTCGGTTTCTTCAGCCGTCTGCGCTTGCTCTGCTGCAGCTCCGGCTCGGGCGGCGCATCGCCCTTGAGCGAGAAGAGCCGGTCGCGCAGCTTGGCCGCCAGCTCGAAATCCAGGTTGGCGGCAGCCTGCAGCATCTGATCCTCGACCCGGTCGATGAGCATCGTGCGCTCCTCCTCGCTCAGCGAAGCATCGACCTTGGCCCCGGCGCGGTCCGGCGATTGGCTGATGGTCATCAGGTCGCGCACCGCCTTCTGTACGGAGGTCGGCGTGATGCCGTGGGCCTCGTTGTACGCCATCTGGATGGCGCGGCGGCGGTTGGTCTCGGCGATGGCTCGCATCATGCTGTCGGTGATCGCGTCGGCGTACATGATCACGCGGCCCTCCACGTTACGGGCTGCGCGGCCGATGGTCTGCACCAACGAAACTTCGCTGCGCAGGAAGCCCTCCTTGTCCGCGTCGAGGATGGCGACCAGCGCAACCTCGGGCAGATCGAGGCCTTCGCGCAGCAGGTTGATGCCCACCAGCACGTCGAAAGTCCCCAGCCGCAGGTCGCGCAGGATCTGCGCGCGCTCCATGGTCTGTATATCGGAGTGCAGGTACTTGACGCGCACCTCCATCTCCTTCAGGTAGTCGGTCAGGCTCTCGGCCATCTTCTTGGTCAGCGTGGTCACCAGCACGCGGAAGCCCTGCGCCACCGTGGCGCGAATCTCGCCCAGCAGGTCGTCGACCTGGTGCTGGGCAGGCCGCAGCGTCACCTCGGGGTCCAGCAGGCCCGTGGGGCGGATGATCTGCTCCACCACCTGCTGCGCAAGCCCCATCTCGTAGGCCGAAGGGGTAGCGCTCACGTAGATCGCCTGGCCCACCCGCTCCTCAAATTCCGGAAACTGCAGCGGCCGGTTGTCGAAGGCCGAGGGCAGACGGAAGCCGTATTCCACCAGCGAGGTCTTGCGCGCGCGATCCCCGTTGTACATGGCACGCACCTGGGGCACGGTGGCATGGGATTCATCGATGATCATCAGATAATCGTCGGGGAAGTAATCCAGCAGGGTGAAGGGCGCTTCGCCGGGCGTGCGGCCATCGAAGTAGCGCGAGTAGTTCTCGATGCCGGTGCAGTAGCCGATCTCGCGCAGCATCTCGATATCGTAGCTAGTGCGCTGCAGCAGGCGCTGCGCCTCCAGCAGGCGGTCGTCGGCGCGCAGCTCCTCCACGCGGGCGTCTCGGTCGCTCTCGATCTGCTCGATGGCGGCGTCGATGCTCTCGCGGGAGTTGGCGTAGTGGGTGGCGGGGAAGATCATGGCGTGGGTCAGCACCACCAGGGTGCGTCCCGTGACCACCTCCACATGGGAGAGCCGCTCGATCTCATCGCCGAACAGCTCCACTCGGATCGCCATTTCATCGCTATTCGCAGGAATAATCTCCACCACATCGCCCCGAACCCGGAAACTTCCGCGGGCAAACTCCACATCGTTTCGTTCGTACTGGATGTTCACCAGCGCGCGAATCAGCGCTTCGCGATCCATGCGCATGCCGGGCCGCAGCGAAACCATCTGATCGTAGTATTCCTTCGGGTCGCCCAGCGCATAGATGCACGAAACCGAGGCCACCACGATCACGTCGCGCCGCTCCAATAGCGCCGCGGTCGCGCTGTGCCGCATGCGCTCGATCTCGTCGTTGATCGAGGAATCCTTCTCGATGTAGGTATCCGAAGAAGCGATGTACGCCTCGGGCTGGTAGTAATCGTAGTAGCTCACGAAGTATTCCACCGCGCTATCGGGGAAGAACTCCTTGAGCTCTGCGTGCAGCTGGCCCGCCAATGTCTTGTTGTGCGCGATCACCAGGGTGGGCCGCTGCACCTTCTCGACCACGCTGGCCATGGTGAACGTCTTGCCCGAACCGGTCACGCCCAACAGCACTTGAGCGCTCAGTCCTTCCTCCACGCCGCGCGCCAGGGCCTCGATGGCCTGCGGCTGATCGCCCTGCGGGGAGAACGGCGATTTGAGTACGAAGCGTCCTTCCATCTTATCCTCCTGCTATTCCTCGTGCAAGCGCTTGTACGTGAAGTTGTAGTGGGCCTTGGTCCAGCCGTTGTGTTCGTAGAACGCGTGGGCGTCGGTGCGGCGGAAGTTGCTGTTGAGCTCCAGGTGCGAGCACCCCGCCTGCTTGGCCTCGCAAAGGGCGGCCTGCAGCAGCGCTTTGCCGATGCCCTGCCCGCGGTATGCCTCGTCCACGATCAGCTCCTGTACCTCGCCCACCAGCGTGCCGTGGTGCAGGTGCCAATCCATGTGCAGGCTCACGAAGCCGTGCACAGCCCCCTCGACCTCGGCCACGAGGTAGCGGATCAACGGTTCAGCCTGGTTGTGCGCGTAGACCTGCGCAAACGCCTGCTCGGGCAACTCCTTCGCCTCCAGCAGGCATAGCAGCCGGTACACCTCCGCCAAATCGGCGGACCGGGCAACGCGAATTTCCATGCAAAAATCCCCTCCCGCGTGTGCTGGAGAGAGTATAGCACATCTCCGCCAAAATGTGAACATGTGTTCGAGATTTTTGTATTTTGGTTTTGGAAAATTTATCATGACACATAGCAATAGACTCTGCTTCTGTTGCGTTTATATTATGAACCCATACTCAACGCACAGAAAACACCCGACGCACGAAAGGAGACCGCCTATGAATTGGAACGTAAGCAAAAAAACTCTTGCACAAATCGGTGCTGCCACGCTTGCCGCCGTGTTGGCGTTCGCATCCTTCGCGGTCGGCGCTAATGCCGATGCCGCCAGCTATTTCCTCGTTTACGCCACCCCCGCCGCCCCCGCCCTATGGCGCGAGGCCATGGCGCAAGCAGCGCAGGAAATCGGCCTGCCGCTGGACGCGCCCTTCGCGGCCTCGCCCTACTCCGAGCAGCTCTACGCGCCAAACCCTGCCCCGGAATGGCTGGTGTACGAGACCACGGCGGCGGGCGGCACGGTATGTGTGCGGCAAATCATTTTCGATGAAGCCACGCCGATTACAGTCTACATCGCCAAGCTTTCCGCCCCCGGCAAGGAAGCGCCCGCCGAGGCCTTTGGTGCCCTGGCTCGCGCCGCGATGCGGGCCATGGAACCCACCCTAACCGAAGCGGAAACGGAGCAAATGGTAGCCGAGCTGACCGAGGCGCAGCAGACTGAGCCCAACGAAGCGCATGATCGCAATCTGCGAGGCTTTTCCTACAGCGTGACCGCCGATCAAAACGGCGCGTTAATCGATGTTACCGTGCAGTATACCCATCGCAATCGCGCAGCCGATGAAATCCCCGCCAAGAATTAATGCGAAAAATCGATATCTAGTCCGACAACAAAAATGAATATCGCTCCCATACACAAGCGCCCGCACGGTCCTGTCCCGCACGGGCGCTTGCTATGCATCGATTGGCTCTTCTACTTCGCCAGCAGCTCCACCACCCGCAGGCTGCGCGCCAGGAAGGCGGTCATCTCCTCGGGCTTGAGCGGCGCGTTGGCCAGCATCGCAAGATCGTAGAGCTGCTTCGCCAGCAGCTCGGCGCGCTCCTCGTCGGCGCAGGCGGCCAGCGAGGTCACCGTGGCGCTCTGGCGATTGAGGATCAGCGTGTAATCGTCGGGCATCGCAAAGGACATATCTCCATATATCCGGCTCATTTCCTTGAAGCGGCGGCTCTGCTCGCCCTCCACCAGCATGGCGGGCATGGCGTCGGCGCGCAGCGGCTTGGCCTCCACCTTCAGCTCCGCCTGCCCGGTGGCCTTGCGGAAGAGCGCCTCCAGCTTGGTCACGTCCAGCTCGACGGCATCGGCGGCATCGCTGTCAGCCAGGCTGGCGACGTCGGCATCCACGCGGGCGAAGCGCAGCTTGCTATCCCCTCCGCCGTATTCCATAAAGGAAATGAAGTTCACGTCGATCGGTGAATCGAGCTTCACCACGTCGATGCCCTGCGCGCGGTAGAGCGCGATGGTCGCCGCCTGGCGCGCCGCGTCATTGGTATAGTACACCTTGTCGGGGGCCTTTTCGCCGTTCGCGTCCGCGTATTCCTTCAGGGTCACAAAGCCGCCGTCCACCCTTTCCAGCAGCAGCGAATCCTTCATGCGCTCGTAGAATTTCTTATCGCGCATGCAGCCGAACTTGATGAACGGATGAATGTCGTTCCAATATTTCTCGTAGGTCTCGCGTTCGGTGGTGAACATGCCGGAGAGCCGGTCGGCCACCTTCTTGGTGATGTGCGCCGAAAGCTTGCGCACGTAGCCGTCATTTTGCAGGAAGGAGCGGCTCACGTTCAGCGGGAAATCCGGGCAATCGATCACGCCCTTGAGCAGCATCAGGAATTCGGGGATGACTTCCTTGATGTTGTCGGCCACGAACACCTGCCCACTAAAGAGCTTGATCTGACCCTCCATACCGCCGAAATCCTGCTTGAGTTTCGGGAAATAGAGGATGCCCTGCAACCGGAAGGGGTAATCGACGTTCAGGTGCACCCAGAAGAGCGGCTCCTCGAACTCGTGGAACACCTTGCGGTAGAAGTTTTTGTACTCCTCCTCGGTGCATTCGCTGGGCTGCTTGAGCCAAAGCGGCTTGGTGTCGTTGATCGGCTTGGGCAGGGCGGGCAGCTCGGCGGATTCACCGCGCTCGGCGTCGTCGTCGCCCTCGGATTCCTCGACCGGCTCCGCGTCAGCCGCGACCCCTTCGGGCTTGATCTCCTCCAAATACACGGGCACGGCCAGGAACGCGCAGTAGCGCTCCAACACCTCGCGCACGCGGTGGAGGTGGGTGAACTCCAGCTCGGCTTCGGATAGGTGCAGGGTGATGCAGGTGCCGCGCTGCGCCCAATCCGAAGGCTCCATCTCAAACTGCATGCCGTCGGCGCTGGTCCAGCGCACCGCGGTCGCGCCGGGCTGGAAGCTCAGGGTATCGATGGTCACCTGATCGGCCACCATGAACGCCGAGTAGAAGCCCAGGCCGAAATGGCCGATGATGCCGCTGCTGTCGCCGGATTTCTCACTGTATTTCTTCAGGAACTCTTCCGCGCCCGAGAACGCGACCTGATTGATGTAGGTACCCACCTCTTCGGCGGTCATGCCGATGCCGGTATCGATGAATTGCAGGGTGTGCGCGGCCTCGTCGACCACCACGCGCACGCGGCCTTCCTCTGGATCGCCCGAAGCGATGCGGTACTTGGTGATGGCGTCGCAGCCGTTGCTCACCAGCTCGCGAATGAAAATATCCTTATCGGAATACAGCCATTTCTTGATGATTGGCATGATGTTTTCGGCGTGGATCGAGACGCTTCCCGTCTGCTTTTGCATGTCGAACGTGCTCCTTTGGTATGGTTTTTTGCGCGATAATCGCATCGCACACCCTATTCTAAGCCTGATACGCCCGAGTGTCAAGCGGTTTTTAGCACTCATCGTCGAAGAGTGCTAACAATCAAGGCTAACAACCTGCACCCTGCCAAGCGCCCTCGCTGGGCACGATGCTGCCATCCTTTACCGCAATGCGGCGCGCGGCCTGCTGCGCCACCCCCACGTCGTGGGTGATGAGCACGATGGTATTGCCCTGCGCGTGCAGCCCGTGCAGGATGTCCAACACCTCGGCGCTGGATTGGGGATCGAGGTTGCCGGTGGGCTCGTCGGCCAGCAACACCGGCGGCTTGCTCACCAGCGCCCGGGCGATGGCTACCCGCTGCTGCTGCCCGCCCGAAAGCTGCATGGGCCGGTGCTCCATGCGGCTCGCCAGGCCTACGTTGTTCAGCGCCTCGGCGGCCTGCTGGCGGCGTATGCGCCGCTCCACCCCGGCCAGCGTGAGCGGCAGCTCCACGTTCTCCACCGCACTCAGGCGCGGTAATAGCTGAAAGCCCTGGAATATGAAGCCGATCTTGCGGTTGCGTATGGTGGCCAGCGCGCTGCCGCGCAGATCGCTCACCAGCCCGCCATCCAGCATGTACCGACCGCTGGTCGGCTGATCCAGGCAACCCATGATGTGCATCAGCGTGCTCTTGCCCGATCCCGAAGGCCCCACGATGGCCACAAACTCCCCCGCCTGTATGGAAAGCGAAACCCCATCCAGCGCGGCGACCGCCGTGCCGCCCATGGAGTACACCTTGCGAATGTCCGTCAATTCAATCACGGGCGCATCACGCTCCAACTCAAATCATTTCGGGCCAAGCCTTTCGCGATAGTATGCGCAAAGCGCCGCCTCACAAAGCGGGCGGCGCAAAAAAGGTTCGTGATCTCTGGCGAAATCAAAGGCTAGAGCTCTGCTTGGGCGAGGTGCCAAACGTCTTTTTGAACATCTTGGAAAAATGCACTACGTCGGAATACCCCACCATGGCGGCCACCTCGTAGATTTTGTAGGTGCCCTCGCGCAGCAGTGCGTGCGCCGCGTTCATGCGGTAGGCGATCAGGTATTCGTTGAATGCATTGCCCGTATCGTCCTTGAATACCTTGCTGAGGTGGGATTTGGAAATGCCGATCTCCTCGGCCACCTCCTCCAGGTGGATCGCCTCGCGGTAGTGCGCGTGGATGAGTTGCAGCGCCCGCTGGGTGTAGGGGCTATAGCGCTCGCTGACCGGCAACGCATCCTGGCGCGCCTCCTGACGCGCGGCGTCCAGCCTGCGCAGGCAGCGTACCAGGCAGGCGCGCAGCATCTCAGCCCCAATGGGCTTTAGCAGGTAGTCGAAAGCGCCCAGGTGCACCGCGCGCTGCGCATGCGCAAACTCTGAGGAGGCGCTGACGATGATCACCTCGCAGCCCAGCCGCTCCTCGCTCAGCCGCTCCAGCAGCTCGATGCCCCCCATTCCCGGCATGCTGATGTCGGTCAGCACAATGTCGGGCCGCACCGTGCGGATGCGCGAAAGCGCAGTAAGGCCGTCCTCGCACGATTCTACTACCTGAATATTGAGCTCCGCCCATTCGATGTAGCTGGTCAGCAACTCCCGAATCAGCGGCTCGTCGTCGATTACAATGGCGGTCCACACCGCGCTCTCCCCTCCTTGATCGGCCTAAAACGATTTTATTCGGCCTAAAACGGTTTTGATCAGTCAAAAACACTGTTTTTGAGCGCAAATACCATTTCTATGCATTTCCAAATTTGCTATCATGATACCATGGTTTCAGCTTTGTGGGAAGGAGTGTTTGGATGATTTTGGTCAGCAACCTATGCTGCGGGTTAGAGGAAGGCCTTTCCGGATTGGATATGCTTTCCCGCCTGGCCGAGCAGCATGCCGTCGGTGTGGAAGTGTTCGCCCACACCTTCTCTCACCACTATGTGGAGCAGCTGGAATCGTTTGCCGCCTCTTCCCCCGAATACCCGGTGCGCGTGCACGGCCCTTCCATCGGGGTGGATTGCGCCTGCGAACCCGATTCCCCCGCGCAAACCGCGCTGCTGGCAGCGTTCCGCTACGCCTTCGATATCGCCAAGCGCCTCAACAGCCCCTATGTCACGCTGCACCACAACGATGGCTGGATTCCCCCGGCGGGCCACCCGCTGCTCCAGCGCCAGTGGCTGCAAAACCTGGAGCTGTTGCTCGAACAAGCGCAGAACTCGGGGATCACCCTATGCATCGAAAACTTCGGGCTTTCGAACCGCTGCCTTCCCCTCCTGAATCAAGAGGAGTTTGTCGCGCTGTTCGATCGGTACCCCGAAGCGCGGTGCGCGGTGAGCACCGGCCACCTGCACCTGCTTGGCTGGGATGCCGGCGGCCTCATCGCCGCGCTGGCCCCGAAAATCGTCTGCTACCATCTACACAACAACGATGGCTCCAGCGCGCGCCACACCCGCATCGGCGATGGCACCTTCGATATGAAAAAATTCCTGGCGCTTTACCGCAGGCACACGCCCGAGGCAGATCTGTGCCTGCAGTACCGCCGCGCGCCGGGTTTAGACGAGCAAGCGCTCGCCGATGACATCGCCCTACTGCGCAAAAGCATCTGATTTTCCTGCGCAAAAGCATCTGGAAAAAGATGTTCTTTGTACGAAAATGCCGCACAGAGCGTTTATCCTCCGCTCTGTGCGGCATTTTTGTATTCGTTTTGTGCGCCGCCTTTACAGGATGTACCGCCGCAAATCGCGCTGCTTGGCGTCGCCCAGGTGCTGGGCCACGTAGTCGGCGGTGATGTGCACCTCCACCTCGGGCATATCGCCGCCCGCGTTGAAGGAGATATCCTCCAGCAGCTGCTCAAACACGGTGTTGAGCCGACGCGCGCCGATGTCCTCCTGCGTCTCGTTGGCCAGGAAGGCCGCCAGCGCCAGCGCGTCCAGCGCATCGGGCGCAAACGAAAGGCGGATATGATCCACGCCCAGCAGCGCCTCATATTGCCGCGTGATAGCGTTCTCCGGCTGGGTCAGTATCGCGCGGAAATCTTCGCACGTCAGCGATTGGAGCGTCACACGCACCGGGAAACGGCCCTGCAATTCAGGGATCAGGTCGGTCACCTTGGCCACATGGAACGCGCCCGCCGCAATAAACAGCATGAAGTCGGTTTTCACTGGCCCATACTTGGTGTTGACCGTGCTGCCCTCCACGATGGGCAGTATATCGCGCTGCACACCCTCGCGGGAAATGTCCGGGCCGTGGCCGCCCGCCGAGCGCCCGGCGATCTTATCAATTTCGTCGATGAACACGATGCCGTCCTGCTCGGCGCGGCGGATGGCCTCCTCCGTCACCGCATCCATGTCGATCAGCTTGCCCTCTTCTTCGGCGATCAGTATCTTACGCGCCTCGCAAACCTTCACGCGGCGCATCTTGGTGCGTTTGGGCAGCATACCGCCCATCATGTCGCCGATGTTCACGCTCGCGCCGTTGACCTCCACATTCTGCGGCGTGTCCTCGACCTCGATCTCGATTTCGATCTGCTCCAGCTCGCCGCGCAGCAGTTGTTGGCGTACCTCGTCCTTCTTGCTGGATATCTCCTGCTGCTCCTCGCTGGAAAGCTCGGGCTCCTTGGGCTTGTTGCCCAGAAACACGTCGATGGGATTGCTGGCCTTGCGCTTGGGGTGGACGATTAGCTGGGTGAGCCGATCGTCGGCCAGCACAGTCGCCCGGGCCTTCACCCTTTCGCTGGCCTCGTCCTTCACCAGGCGAATCGAAGCCTCTACCAAATCGCGCACGATGGAATCCACGTCGCGCCCCACATAGCCGACCTCGGTGAACTTGGTGGCTTCCACCTTGATGAACGGCGCTTCCACCAGCTTCGCCAAGCGGCGCGCAATCTCCGTTTTGCCCACGCCGGTGGGCCCCATCATCAGTATGTTCTTGGGCGTGATCTCCTCACGCACCTTTTCCGGGAGCTGCGCGCGGCGGTAGCGATTGCGCAGCGCGACGGCCACAGCGCGCTTTGCCTCGTCCTGCCCCACGATAAAGCGGTTCAGCTCGCGCACGATCTCCTTGGGCGTCAACTGTACGGCCATATCACACGTCCTCCACAATCACGTTATGGTTGGTGTACACGCAGATATCGGCGGCCACGTGCAGCGCCTTTTCGGCGATCTCGTGGGCGCTCAGCTGCGTGTTTTCCAGCAGCGCACGGGCCGCCGCCAGTGCGTAGCTGCCGCCGCTGCCCACCGCGGCCACGCCGTCGTCGGGGGCGATCACCTCGCCGGTGCCGGATACGATCAGCAAATCCTCGGCGTCGGCCACGATCAGCATCGCGTCCAGCTTGCGCATCGCCTTGTCGCTGCGCCATTCCTGCGCCAATTCGACGGCAGCGCGCTGCAGGTTGCCCGCAAACTGGGTCAACTTCCCCTCAAACCGCTCGCACAGCGAAAAAGCGTCGGCCACCGATCCCGCGAACCCGGTCACCACCTTGTCGCCGAATATCCGCCGCACCTTTTGCGCATGCGCCTTAAACACCGTATGCTCGCCCAAGGTCACCTGCCCGTCGCCTGCCACGGCGCATTGGCCGTCGCGCCGCACGGCGCAGATGGTGGTTCCTCTCATCTCCATTGGCTCCTCCTTTCCAGGGGCGCTGCCCCTGGACCCTGCCAAAGGGATACATCCCTTTGGAATCCCCTCATTGGGAATCTCTTCGCTCAAAATCCCTCGTTATGGGTTGCCGTTATTATAAAGCGATTACCGGTTTTCGGCAATCGCTTTTGCATTAGAATATCGCTTTCACGGGTTAAAATCCGCTGAAAGCGGATTGCTGCGCAATGCCTCGATCACGTCAAAAGCCCGGTTGGCCACCGCCTCGTAGCGGTTCTTCTTGCCGGAGATGCGCTTGCCCATGGGTTCCAGCAGGCCAAACGTCACGTTCATGGGCTGGAAGGCGCTGTTGGGCGCGGCGACGTAGTGCGCCAGCGCGCCGATGGCGGTACGCCCGGTGAAGTCGACGGGCGGCAGGCCCAGCAGCTGCCGCGCCAGCGATACCCCGGCCACAAGCCCGCTCGATGCGGATTCCACGTAGCCCTCCACCCCGGTCATCTGCCCCGCGAAGTACACGCCGGGCCGCGCGATCATTTGATAATTCGCATCCAGCACACCGGGCGAGTGCAGGAACGTGTTGCGGTGCATCACGCCATAGCGCGCAAACTCGGCGTGCTCCAGCCCGGGAATCATGCCAAACACGCGGCGTTGCTCGCCGAACTTCAGCCGCGTCTGGAATCCCACCAGGTTGTAGAGCGTGGCGGCGGCGTCATCCTGCCGCAGCTGCACCA
The DNA here is from genome assembly GCA_031553615.1 of Eubacteriales bacterium. Lineage (GTDB taxonomy): Bacteria > Bacillota > Clostridia > Christensenellales > Aristaeellaceae > WQXF01. The sequence continues at coordinate 53,741 of JAVBLJ010000005.1, read as the reverse complement.
CCGCATAGGGCACGCGCCCGGTGCGCGGATCGGGCAGGCCCACCGGCTTCATCGTCCCGTGCGCCAGGGTGAGCGGGCCGCGCCGCGCCATGCTCTCCACCGGCATGCAGCCCTCGAACACCTTCGTTTCCTCAAAGCCGTGCACCTCGGCGCAGTCGGCGGCAATCAGCGCTTCGCAAAACACCTCGTACTCCTCGCGGTTCATGGGGCAATTCAGGTAATCCGCATCGCCCTTGCCGTAGCGACTGGCCCGAAAAACCTTGTCCATGTCCAGCGATTCCAGAGTGACCACCGGGGCCGCCGCGTCGTAGAAGTGCAGCGCCTCCATTCCGGGCAGCGCCGCGATGCTCCCAGCCAACGCGTCGGCGGTCAGCGGCCCGGTCGCCACCACGCAGGGCGCGTCCGGTACCTCGGTCACCTCACCCTGCACGATCTCGATCAGCGGATGCTCGCGCAGCGCCTGGGTCACGTGCGCGGAAAACCCCTCGCGATCCACGGCCAGCGCCCCGCCCGCAGGTACGGCGGTCGCATCGGCGGCGCGCAGGATCAGCGAACCGAGCTGGCGCATCTCCTCCTTGAGCAGGCCGACGGCATTGGTAAAGCTGTCGGCGCGCAACGAGTTGGAGCAGACCAGCTCGGCAAAAGCGTCGCTATGGTGCGCCGGGGATCGGCGCTCCGGTTTCATATCGATCAGGCACACGGGCACGCCGCGCCGAGCCAGCTGCCAGGCCGCCTCGCAGCCCGCCAACCCCGCGCCCACCACCAATGCCCTTGTTGCCTCTTTCATATCACAAGCCGTTCCTTTACAATCAAAAGGGATTTACAAGCAAAAGGGATTTACAAGCAAAAGAAAAATCGCTCACTCGTCCCCATCCTCGCCGACCTCGTCCGATTCCTCCACCTCGACGCGGTGCTTGCATTCGGCGTTGGCGCAGATGTGCCAAACCTCGCCCTTGCGCCCCCGCTTGAGCGTCATGAATCCGCCGCACACCGGGCACTTCGCCGCCACCGGCATCTCCCAGGATACGAAGTCGCACTCCGGGTAGCGCTCGCAGCCGTAGAACTTGCGGCCCTTGCGCGAATTCTTTTCCAGCAGCTTGGCGCCGCACTTGGGGCAGGGCGCTTCGATTTCAACCTGCAGCGCCTTGGTGTTGCGACATTCGGGAAAGCGCGGGCAGGCAAGGAACTTGCCGAAGCGGCCCATTTTATAGACCATCATCGCGCCGCACTTGTCGCACACCACGTCGCTTTCCTCGTCCTTTACCTCCACCTTTTCAATGGAGGCTTCGGCCACCTGAAGCGTCTTTTCGAAGGGGCCATAGAATTGCGAAATAACGTCGTTCCACTGCATCGTGCCCTCTTCAACGGCGTCGAGCTGTTCCTCCATGCCCGCCGTGAACTCGATATCGACGATGCGCTCAAAGTATTGCTCCATCATGCCGGTGACCATCATGCCCAGCTCGGTGGGGAAAAGGCGCTTCTTTTCGCGCATCACGTAGCCCCGCGCCAGGATGGTGGAGATGGTCGGCGCGTAGGTCGATGGACGGCCAATGCCCTTCTCCTCCAGCGCGCGCACCAGCGATGCCTCGGTATAGCGGGGCGGCGGCTGGGTGAAGTGCTGCGCGCTGGCGATGTCCGAAAGGATAACCGCATCGCCCACCGTGGCCTGGGGCAGCGTAGTTTCCACCTGCTCTACCTCGTCGTCAGTCCCCTCTTCGTATACGGCAGTGAAGCCCGCAAAGCGCGTCTTTTCGCCGTAGAAGCGAAAGGCAACGCCATCGCCCGCGATCTCCAGCGTCAGCGTATCGAAGAGCGCCGGATTCATCTGGCTGGCGAAAAAGCGGTTATAGACCAGCTTGTAGAGGTTGTACTGCTCCTTGGTCAGCTTGGCCTTGATTTGATCGGGCTGCAGCGCCATGTCGGTGGGGCGGATGGCTTCGTGCGCATCCTGCGCGCTCTTGCGGCCCTTGTAGATGTTGGGCTCCTCGGGCAGATACTCCTTGCCGTAGCGCTCCTGGATCACGCCGCGCACCTCGGTCAGCGCCTCATCGGAGATGCGAACGCTGTCGGTACGAATGTAGGTGATCAAGCCGTGGGTGTCCGCGCCGCCCACGTCGATGCCCTCGTAGAGCTCCTGGGCGATCTGCATGGTCTTGGCGGTGGTGTAGCCCAGCTTGCGCGAGGCCTCCTGCTGCAGGTTGGAAGTAGTGAAGGGCGCGGCGGGGTTCTTGCGGCGCTCGCCGGGCTTCACGGTCTGCACGGCCAACTTGGCGCGCGCAATGCGCTCCCTCGCCTGCTGCGTGGCCTGCTCGCTGGTCAGCTCGGTCTTTTTGCCGTCCAAGCCCGCAAAGCGGACGTTCACCTTGGTGCCCTTGGCCTTGCCGATGGCGGCCTGCGCGCTGATATCCCAATACTCTTCGGGAATAAACGCGTCGATCTCCTGCTCGCGATCCACGATCATGCGCGTCGCCACCGATTGTACGCGGCCCGCGCTGAGCCCCTTCTTAATCTTCATCCACAGCAAGGGGCTGATCTTGTAGCCCACCAGGCGATCGAGCATGCGGCGCGCCTGCTGCGCGTTGACCAGCTCGATGTTGATGGGTCGGGGCTGCTTGATGGCGTTTTTGACTACCTTGGCGGTAATCTCGTTAAACTCTACGCGGCAGGGCTCGGTGGGATCGATGCCCAATATCTGCGCCAAGTGCCAGGATATGGCTTCGCCCTCGCGATCAGGGTCGGTCGCGAGGTAGATTTTGCTGGCGTTGCGCGCTTCCTTGCGGATCTTCTCTAGGATGTCGCCGCGCCCGCGAATGGTGATGTACTTTGGCGCAAAGCCGTTTTCAATGTCGATGCCCATCTGGCTCTTGGGCAGGTCGCGGATGTGGCCGTTGGAGGCCTCCACCTTGTAGCCCTTGCCCAGGAACTTCTGGATGGTGCGCGCCTTGGCCGGAGATTCAACGATGACCAGCTTTGCGTTCAATGCAGCTTTCCTCCCATATGTCGAGCGGTTAGTCGAGAGTGACTTCGGGCCATTATGTCGAGCGGTGGGCCGTAAGGCCCGGTCGTTGCAATGCCGAGTCTAGCTTTTCACTTGTCCAGCGCATAGATGCGCCCCGGAAACTGTACTATTATTCCTTGTAATTCCAGCATTGTCAAGTGCGAATTCAATTCTGCGGCCGGAAGCCCGGTGCGCACAAGGATTTCGGAGAACGCCAACCCTCCCGTGCTCAATGCCTCCGCCACCTTGCGCTGCGGCGCGGAGAGCGCCGACCAATCGGGCCCCGCGCCCAGTGCCGCGGCAGACTCTGGCTGGCGAACGGGCCGCTTCGCGGAGGGTGCGTCTGGTTTCGGGGCCGTTCGCACCGGCGGGGAAGGCGCAAGCTCTTCCGATTCGCCCAGCCAGCGAATGGTGCGCAGGATGTCCGTCGCGTTGGCCGCGATCTGGCAGCCCTCGCGCACCAATGCCAGCGGCATCTCGCTGGTGGGGCTGGTGACCGGGCCGGGCAGCGCGTACACCTCGCGGCCCTGCTCCAGCGCGAGCCGTACCGTGATCATCGCGCCCGAGCGCGCCGACGCCTCAATAAGCAGCACCCCCGAACACATGCCGCTTACGATGCGGTTCCGAACAGGAAAATTCCGGGAGATCGGCGGCACGCCCGGCGCGTATTCCGATACGATGGAACCGCCGCTATCCAGCACGCGCTGAATCAGCTGCCGGTTCTCCGCCGGATAGGCGATGTCCGCGCCGCAGCCCAGTACCGCGATGGTGCGCCCGTGGGCAGAAAGGCAACCCATGTGCGCCGCGGTATCGATGCCTCGCGCCATGCCGGATACCACGGTCACGCCCTCGGCGGCCAGTTGCGCAGCGATGTGCGCGGTGGCCTGCTCGCCGTAGCGGGTGCAGGTGCGCGTCCCCACGATGGCGAACGTGCGGGGGCAGCGCAGGTCGGTCTGCCCGCGCACAAATAGCGCGATGGGCGCATGCTCATCCAAATAACGAAGCAACGGCGGAAAACCTTCATCCTCACGCGTAACCAGCTGCATTTCGTTGCGCTTCATGGCACTTTCCAGCTCGTTCATGGCGCTGGGCGCGGCGGCCTCCCGCAAGCGACGCATCGCCGCCAAGCTGATCGGCGAAGCGTCTTGCCGCACCGAGTATCCGTGAAACGCGCGCCCAATGCCCTCCACGCTGCCATATTCGTTCATCAGGCTGGCAAACTGCAGCGGCGTAATGCCGGAAGCGGCCAGCCAAAGCCAAAGCTCCCGCTCGCCGCTCATGCTTCATTCCCCCAATATTGCGGATCAAGGTTTCGGTATTGGATGGCCTCGCCCATGTGTTCGGCAGCGATATCCCGCGCACCCGCAAGGTCGGCGATGGTGCGCGCCACCTTGATCAGCCGGGTGTAGGTGCGCATGGAGAGGTGATAGCGTTCCATCGAGCGCAGCAACAGCGACATGCTCACCTCGTCCAGGTGGCAGTACTCGTCCAGCTGTGCGCTGGTGAGCTGCGCGTTGCAGTATTGCCCGGGCACATCGGCGAACCGGGCCTGCTGCACCTCCCGGGCGGCGTTCACCCGGGCGCGCACTGCCTCCGAACCCTCCTCGGTGATGGGCTGCGCGATGTCCTGCACCGGCACAGCCTCCACCTGCAGCTGCAGATCGATGCGGTCGAGCAGCGGGCCGGAGATGCGGTCGAGGTATTGGCGAATCGCCTTGGGCGTGCAGCGGCAGCGCGCCGTGGTGCTGCCAAAATTGCCGCAGGGGCAGGGGTTCATGGAGGCCACCAGCATCACGCGCGAGGGGTAGCGCGCCTGCGCGTTGATGCGCGATATCGATACGAAGCCATCCTCCAGCGGCTGGCGCAGTGCCTCCAGGGCGATGCGGTTGTACTCGGGCAGCTCATCCAAAAAGAGCACGCCGCCGTGTGCCAGGCTAATCTCGCCCGGCTTTGCCCGCGATCCGCCGCCCACCAGCGCCACCGGGGAAGCGGTGTGATGCGGCGAACGGAACGGACGCTGCGTCATCAGCCCGCCGCCCGCACTCATCACGCCCGCCGCGCTGTGGATGCGCGTGGTTTCGAGCGCCTCGTCAAACGACATGTCGGGCAATATGCCGGGCAAACAGCGCGCCAGCATGGTCTTACCGGAGCCGGGCGGGCCGATCATCAACAGGTTGTGACCGCCCGCCGCCGCGATCTCCAGCGCACGCTTCGCGCCCCACTGCCCGCGCACCGAGCAAAGATCGTTCTGTGGCAATAATTTTGTGCGGTAGCTGCCGTAGGGCACCTGCACCTGCGGCGCAATGGGCGCACGACCCGAAAGGTGGTTTACCGCCTCGCGCAGCGTCGCCACCGGAATCACGCGCAGCCCCTCGATGCAGGCCACCTCCGGCGCGCTCTCGGCGGGCAGCAGCACTTCCTCCACGCCCTGCGCACGCGCCGCAATCACCATGGGCAGCACGCCGTGGATCGGGCGCACTTCGCCGCCCAGCGCCAGCTCCCCCAGGCAAAGCCGCTTGCGGTAATCGAGCTCACCCGCTTCGCCCGCACCGGGCAGCGCGAGTTGGCCCGAAGCCATCAGGATGCCCAGCGCCAGCGGCAGATCGAAGGCAGGCCCTTCCTTGCGCACATCGGCAGGGGCCAGGTTGATGGTCACCCGCGCGATCGGCGGGGTAAATCCGCTGTTGTTGAGGGCGGAATGCACGCGCTCACGGCTTTCCTTCACCGCGGCGTCGGGCAGACCCACCAGCTCATAGAGCGGCATGCCCTCAAAAATATCGACCTCCACGGTCACCGGAAACCCCTCGATGCCCTGCAGCCCAAAGCCCAGCAATTTCGCCAGCACGGGCATCCCTCCCCTGTCTTTTGTACAATCGTCTTTTATACAATCTCTCAATCTCTTATAAAACCGCGTCGCGTTTAGCGCCCTGCTGCCCTCGTCAGTAGGGCAGCGGGAACGCCCATTGCATCGCCTTGGCCCAGGTCTCGCTCATCGGCGCGCCGCTGGCGAAGGGGAAGAACGCGATGAACAGCGCAAGCGCAAGCAGCAGGTAGGCGCCGCAGGCGATGTAGCCCAAGCGCTTGCTATCCTTAAAGCCCCATTCCGCGCATTGCGCCATGCAAAGAATGATGAACGGCACGCTGGCGAAGTAATGGTAAATGTAGGTCGATCGGGGCACCAGCACCCAGGGCACGTACTGCGATGCGAAGCCGATGAGCAGGAGCGCGGCCGTGAACAGCATCCCGCGAGAGCCCTCACTCTCCTCCACCCGCAGGCCGAACGAGCGTACCCGCAGGCCGCGCACGCAGCGGGCCATCACGCCGCAGAACACCGCTATCAGCGCAATCAGGCCGCCCCACCAAACGGCAGGGTTGCCGAAGGCCAGTATGGTGGAGACGCGGTTCCCGGCCAGCCGATCGGTGCTGTAATACCACATCGGCTTGGCGACGATGGGCCACTGCCACCACTTGGATTCGTAGGGATGCGTAGCCTTGAGCTGGCTGTGGTAGCGGTACATCGAATTCTGCAAATCCCAGAAGCGCTTCCAGGTCAGCCCGCCGTCGGCATGGAACTGCACCGCATACGAGAAGTAGTAGATCAGCGCGGGCACCACCAGGAACCAGAGCACGCACCAGCCCAGCGTAATCGCGGTGTTGCGCCAGAAGTACAGCGTTTGCTCGTCCCCTTCAGGGTCCTCTTCACGCATGCGCTGCGCATAGCGCCATTCGGCAAAGCGCCGGTACAGTGTGTAGAAGAGCAGCAGCGCCAGCCCGATCGCCGCGTAGAGTCCGATCCACTTGCTGGCAATGGCCAGCCCGGTCGCCAGGCCGCTCAACGCCAGCGGTATCAACGTTTTCGAAAGCTTCTGGTGGTAGAAGCTCATCTGCATGTATCGGAACATAAATAGATACATAAGCATAATGAACAGCACCGGGTAGCTATCGATGGTGGCGATGCGCGTCTGCGTCAAGTGCATGCAATCCAGCGCCATGAGCAGGGTGGCAAACGTCGCCAAATCGGTGCGCTTCCAAATCTGCTTGGCGAGCAGGTAGAGCGTGGGCAGCATCAGCACACCCACCGTCGCGCCCGCAAAGCGCCAGCCAAACGGGGTCATGCCGAATAGCTGGATGCACAGCATGATCAGCAACTTGCCCAGCGGCGGATGCGTCCACTCGAAGGTGTGGATGTCGTTGGCAAACTCGTAGCCGGTGCGCGCGTGGTAGATTTCGTCGAAGTAAGTGCCGCTCATGAAGCTGTGCTTGTCGGGCACCGTATCCTGCTCATCGGTCAGCAGCGTCAAGGCGACGCTGTACTGGGTAACCCCCGCGCCGCTTTTCGCCGTCACCGGCCAAATCCCGCCCTCGGGGTTGCGGAACGCTACCTCAAAAAGCTCCAGGTTGCGGCCATCGGCGGTCAGGCGCACGTAGCGTGCGGTCGTCTGGCCGGAATCGGAAAGCCAGCGCGCATCCCCATCGGAATCGTAGAGCTGCACGCCGTCCTCGCCCAGCATCGGGTACTCGTAATCCACCCAGCGGAAGCAAATCCCGCCGTCCATGCGGCCCGCGTTCTCCTCGGTCCATTCCTCGCCGTCGTTGGAGAACGCCACCGTGAACGCATCGTTCATCGTCTCCCCAAAGCCGAAGTAACACATCGTAAAATCGCGCACCTCGCCCAGGTCGAAGATCACCTGCTCCTCGGGCGAGCCCGGCTTCCACACGCTGGTGGGCGATTGCGTGTTGCCCAGGTTTGCGTAAGCCAGCGGCAGGTACGCCAGCGTGATCGCCAGCATGATGCCCCAATCCCGGATGCTCATGTGCAGCCGATGGTCGCGCGGGTTCCGCAGCGCGTCGGCAGGCGCGTTGAACGCATCTTCGGGCGCGCATACCCTCTTCGTGGGCGCACGGAAAGCGCGCGGAGCCCTGCCCGCCGCATCCTCCCAGCCCGTCCAGCCCAGCAGCGCCAGCAGCCAAAGGTTGATCACCGCCAGCGATTTGCCCACCCACACGTAGGGCGCGATCAGGTGCTCGAACACTAGCACCATGCCGGTGTTGATCAGCATCGTGGCGCTGAAACCGATCAGGGCGATCAGGTAGCGATCGTCCCGCTTGCGCACGTAAGCGCCGCCCAGCAAAAGGATCGCGGGCAGCAGATAGCGCTCATGCATGCGAATGCCCAGCATAAACAGCCCCGCGAAGAGTAGCGCGGAGCAGGCCCACAGGATGTCGGCCCGCTTGGCGCGGACGTATAGAAAAGTCACCAGCGCAAACACCAGCACCATCCCGGAAATGCCCAGCGCGTTCCAACTGATGCCCGCAAACGCAAGCTCCGCCACCTTTTCCCAGTTTCCGCCCAGCAGGTAGAGCAGGTTGGCTGTGTTCAGCGTGGCATAATCGTAGGAGCCCAGCGTGCCCGCGTACTTCACCAGCAGCCAATCCGCCTCCTGCTTGCCCCAGAAGGGCAGCACGATCACGGCGGCCACGGCCAGCGATATCGCCAGCCCAATGCCCGCGTCGCGCAGCGTCGCCTTGCGGTTCTCCTTGTCGGCCACCCACTGTGCGATCAGCGCCAGCAGACCCAGCGGCCCGGCCATCAGCGCCTGCGGCTTCACCAGCACGCACAGCACGTAGAGCGGCAGCGCCCATTTCCACCGTCGCTGCTCCACCAACCACACCGTAGCGAAAAGCCCGAGCGCCAGCACCGAATCCACCTGACCCCAGGCCGCGCCGGTGACGATGGCCGCCGGGTTGAACGCGTAGATCGCCGTGAGCACGATGGACGTGCGTTCGCCCAGCGACTTGCGCGCAAAGCGATAGAGCAGGTACGCGCCCAGCAGGTCGCAGGCGATGGGCATCGCGCGCAGGATCAGGCGCGCCGCAAACACATTGCCGCTCACGCCAAAGAGCCGCAGCAGCGCGCCGTTGAGCCAGAGCACGTACATGTACCCCGGCGGATAATCGCAGAAGTATTGCTCCCCGTAAAACAGCCCCGGGCCGTTGCTCACCATGCGCCCCGACCAGGCAGTGAAGCAGTTCACGTCGGTCTCGTAGCCGGGCGAGAGGTAGGCGATCAGCAGCCGCACCAGCAGACCGCAGCCCAGCGTTACGATCAGCGGGGTCGACCAAGGGGTTCGCTTTTCCAGCACGGGCTGTGGCTCGCGCTCCCGGCCCAAGCCCAGCGCCAGGAAGATGACGGCAAACAGCGCCGCAATCCCGGCTAGCATAAAGAAGGTCTCCAGCCCCGGTTTGCCCGCCGCGCGCGGCTCATCCTCCTTCTTAACAGCGGCCTCCTGCGGCTTGAGGTTGCCCAGCAGCACCGCGCCCGCAGGCAAATCCTGATCGCTCACCGCGCAGGCCTCGATGTCGTCAAACCAAGCCTTGCCGATGTTTTCCGAGCCGTAGCCGCCCACGCGGGCCATCAGCGTCACCTGCTTCTGACCCTCGCCGGTGCGCCCGAACAGCTCGATGTAGACCCATTCGCCCTTGGTATCGTGCAAATCCGGCGAGGTGCCGTAGATGTCCTTGATGGAAAGGTTCGCACCTTTCTGGGCGGGGTCGCAGCCTTCGGCGCGCACCCAGGCGCTAAAGCGGTAGAGCGTCTTGGGCTGCACCGTAAGCGTTTGCTCCCAGCGCGCGTCGTTGTACTCCATATTCTCCACGAACGCGGATGCCTCGCCCTGGTGACCTTCGCCGGTACGCTCCACGGCGGAAATGCCCTGGCCGGTCAGCCACATGCCCGAGTTCCACCCCTCGGGCACAGCGCCCTCCCCCAGCTCAAAGCCTCCGTTGCGCACCACGTTTTCGCCCAGCTTCGCGGGCGCGGACGCGCAGCCCATCAGCAGCACGCAGCACAAACCCAACCACAGCATCAATCCGGCAATTTTTCGCACAGTTTGCTCCTCCCCAGGTTCGGCGCAAGGCGCGCCGTAAACTGAAACGGTCTTCTTCGCGTATAGCTCCGAGCCGCCTTTTAAAGTAAGCCTTGTTGGCATCAGAAAAAGCCTTTACCGCGCGCAGGCGGCGTATACGGGAACGCGTTGGGCAGATGGACGATTTCCCGGCCGTGAATCTCCACCACGTCGAAGCGCACCGGCGTGCCCAGCAGCGCATGGGCCTGCAGATACCGCAGCGCCACCGCGCAGATGCGGCGGCGCTTGGTGAGCGTCACCGCCTCCCGCCCAGCCCCGTAGCGCGTGCCCTCGCGGCGCTTGACCTCCACGAACACCGTGTAACCGCCGTCGCGCATCACCAGATCGACCTCGCCGCCCGGGTAGCGCAGATTCTGCATCACCAGCGTCATGCCGCGCGCACCCAGGTATTCCAGCGCCTGCGCCTCACCCTGCGCGCCCTGCTCCCGCGTGTTCATCGGCTCTCCCCCAGTATATTGCGCAGAAAGGACAATCGGTGAATGGGCGAGGGCCCCAGCGCGCGGATGGCCGCGCAGTGTTCAGCCGTGCCGTAGCCTTTGTGTTTGGCGATGCCGTAGCCCGGGTAACGCTCGTCGAGCGCGCGCATGGCACGATCTCGCGATACCTTGGCAACGATGGAAGCCGCCGCGATGCTGTAGCAGCGCGCATCGCCGCCCACCAGGGTGCGCACCTCGCCAGGCAGTTCGACCGGCTGATTGCCATCCACCAGGAAGAGGCCGCACGGCGCGCCTTCGGCGGCGCGGCGCATGGCCAGCTTGGTGGCGCAGAGTATGTTCAGCTCGTCGATCTCCTCCACCGTAGCCTCGCCTACTCCAACGAACAGCGCGCGCTCCACGATCTGCTCATACAGCGCTTCGCGGCGCGCCTCGCTGCACTTCTTGGAATCGTTCACGCCCACGATCAGCGGATCGGGCGGCATCACCACGCAGGCCGCCACCACCGGGCCGCACAAAGGGCCGCGCCCGGCCTCATCGATGCCCGCAAAGCTCCGGCCCTCCAGCCAGAGCGCGCGATCGATCTCGGTCAAGCCCGCGAGCCGGGCCGCTTCGTCACGCATCGCCTTGCTCCTCCGCCCCGCTCTGCTCCCTCGCGCCGGGTTCTCTGGTCTCTGGTTGCCCAGGCTTCTCCCCGTCGAGCTGCGCAGCCTCGGCGGCCAACTCCGGCGCGGGCTCGTTCCCCCGCGCCTGGGGGGCAGGCTGCGCGCGCTTCGCGGGCGGACTCTCCATGGAGACCCGGCCCAGCTTGCCCGCCCGGAATTCATCGAGGATCACCGCCGCCGCCCGGTCGGTATCCAGCGCACCGCCGGATAGCAGCCAGCCGCGCCCCCTGCACGCATTTTCGAGCAGCGCATACCCCTCGCCGTACGGCGGCTTGAGGTGATAGCGCTCCGTCACCACCGGCTCGCGCACCTTCAGCAGCTCTTCTACTAAACGAAAGGCCAGCTGTTCCTGATCCATGATTTCGTCGCGAATCGTTCCGATATAGGCCATACGCCGGGCGGCGTTCGTGTCCTCCAGCTTGGGCCAGAGCAGGCCGGGCGTGTCCAGCAACTCCAAATAGGGCGTCACGCGCACCCATTGGTTGGAACGGGTCACGCCGGGACGGTCGCCAGTCTTGGCGATGGCCTGCCCGCGCAGGCAATTGATCAGCGTGGACTTGCCCACGTTGGGCACGCCCACCACCATAGCGCGCACCGTCTTGCGCACGCCGCGCTCGGCCTGATGCGCCACGACATCAGCCACCGCCTTCTCGATGCGGGAAAGTATCTCCTTGGGCCGCCCGCGCGAGGCGACAAACGGCACCGCCGCCAGCCCCTGCCGCTCAAAGTGGACAATCCAGGCGCGGGTGACGCTCTCCTCGGCCAAGTCGGCCTTGTTCAGCACCACCACGCGCCGCTTGTGCGCGCAGAGCGCATCGAGGTCCGGATTGCGGCTCGAGGCCGGAAGCCGCGCATCGCAAAGCTCCAGCACCACATCCACGCGGCTCAGCTGATCCTTGAGCAGGCGCTTGGCGCGCGCCATGTGCCCCGGGTACCATTGTATCTGCATGCTTTTCCCTTTCCATTGCTGTTCCGTTATGGTCACGCGGGCACAAGCCCTGCGAATCACAGTCCTTACCGTATTGTAGCAGAGCATGGAAAAAGCCGCAAGCCAATATGCTTGGCTTGCGGCCCGTGGTTGCACTTTTAGCGGGCGGCTTCCTTGATCTTGGCCGCCTTGCCCGACAAAGCACGCAGGTAGTACAGCTTCGCACGGCGCACCTTACCGCGGCGGATCACTTCGATGCGATCGACGCGCGGCGAATGCAGCGGGAATGTACGCTCCACACCGATGCCATAGGACATGCGGCGGACGGTGAACGTCTCGCGGACGCTGCCGTTGCGCTTGGCCATCACGGTGCCTTCGAAGGCCTGCAAGCGCTCGCGGCTGCCTTCCACAACCTTCACGAACACGCGAATGGTATCGCCAATCGCAAACTTCGGCAGGTCGGTGCGCAGTTGCTCACGCTCCAGGGAACGGATGATTTCGCTCATTTGCATAGTCTCCTTTCCTCATAGACGTTCATGAGCGCTTGGCAAGCGCACAGAGGACCGCCCGTATCCATAACAAAGGGATTATAGCACAGCGCATGCACGCGTGCAACCATTTTTCGTTTTGGGGCCGCCTTATTGGGTCACCTTGCGCCCGTCCATCACGTTCCGCAAATTGCGGATGTATACACCCAGCGCCCCCAGCGTCACCGCCACCGCCGCGTAGAGCAGCACCTGCGGCAGCACGCCCAGTATCCCGTACTCGTTGTTGATGAGTATACCCACCACCGCCAGCGCGAAAAGCCCGGTGGCCACCTTGCCAATCTTCAGCGCCGCCACCACGATTTTCTTGCGCAGCGCGTACACGCCGCCCACGATCATCAGCGCCTCTTTGCCCAGCACCAGCGCGATCACCCACCACTCCAGCTTGCCGCGCACGCCAAAGCAGATGAGCACGGTGAGCAGCATGAGCTTGTCGGCCAACGGATCCATCAGCTTGCCAAAGTCGGTGACTTGGTTCCAGTGGCGCGCGATGTAGCCATCCAGCAAATCGGAAACCTGCACCACCAGGTACACCACCAGCGCGCCGATCATGTCGCCCGCCAGGTAGCGCCACACGTATACGGGCAGTAAAACGAGGCGCAGTATCGTCAGCGCATTGGGAATATTCCAGTTTTTCTCGCGGCGGATTTTTTCCACAGATTTCGTCCTTTCGCTGCGGCTTGGGCATGGAAACACGAATGAAGAAAGCAGGGATGATTTGAACGCTGAGCGGCAGCGGAATCAATTATAGCAGAAAAAGCGCAAAAGGAACATGCGCTTCCCTGCCTATCGCCCCGTTTTAATCCATTTGTAATAAAACACGGTTACGAGAGCTTTTGCCGCAGTATGGGCACGTCAGGGTTGTCGAGATACTCATCGTAGTTCTCGCGGCGGTCGATGATGCCGCCGGGCAGTATCTCGATGATGCGGTTGGCCACCGTCTGCATGCACTGGTGATCGTGGGTCACGAACAGCATGGAGCCGGTGTACTCGGTCATGCCAGTGTTCAGCGCGGTGATGGCCTCCAGGTCGAGGTGGTTGGTGGGCTCGTCGAGCAGCAGCACGTTGGCGCCAGAGAGCATCAGCTTGGCCAGCATGCAGCGCACGCGCTCGCCGCCGGAGAGCACCTTGGCGGGCTTGAGCGCCTCATCGCCGGAAAAGAGCATGCGGCCCAGCCAGCCGCGGATGTCGGCCTCATATTGCTCCACCGAGAATTGCCGCAGCCAATCGATGAGGTTGAAGCTTACGCCATCGAAGAAAGCGCCGTTGTCCTTGGGGAAGTAGGCCTGGGAAGTGGTCACGCCCCAGCGGAAGCTGCCCGCATCGGGCTCGAGCTCGCCCGCCAGGATTTGGAATAGCGTGGTCTTGGCCAGCTCGTCGGTACCCACAAAGGCCACCTTTTCGCCCGGCATGAGCATGAAGGAGATGTCGTTGAGCACCTTGCGGTCGCCGATCGTCTTGGTAAGGCCCTCCACGCGCAGCAGATCGTTGCCGATCTCGCGGTCGGGCTTAAAGTGCACAAACGGGTAGCGGCGCGAGGAGGGCGAGTAGTTCTCCATGGTCAGGTTGTCCAGCAGCTTCTTGCGGCTGGTAGCCTGCTTGGATTTGGAGGCGTTGGCGCTGAACCGCTGAATAAACTCCTGCAGTTCCTTGATCTTGGCCTCGGTCTTTTTGTTTTGATCCTTGAGCTGGCGGGCGGCCAGCTGCGTGTACTCATACCAGAAATCGTAGTTGCCCACGTACATCTGAATCTTGCCGAAGTCGATATCCGCGATGTGGGTGCAGACCTTGTTCAGGAAGTGGCGATCGTGGGAAACGACGATGACGGTATTCGGAAAATCCAGCAGGAAATTTTCCAGCCAGCGGATCGATTGAATGTCGAGGTAGTTGGTGGGCTCATCCATCAGCAGGATGTCGGGGTTACCAAACAACACCTGCGCCAGCAACACCTTGACCTTGAGCGAGCCATCGAGGTCGCCCATCTTGGCGTGGGAAAGCGAAAGATCAACGCCCAAGCCCGAAAGAATGCGCTCGGCCTCGGCCTCGGCCTCCCAGCCGCCCAGCTCGGCGAACTCGCCTTCGAGATCGGCGCTGCGGATGCCGTCCGCCTCCGTAAAGTCGGCCTTGGCGTACAGCGCTTCCTTTTCCACCGTAATCTCGTGCAGGCGCTTGTGGCCCATGATCACCGTGGTCAGCACTTCCTCCGCGTCGTAGGCGAAGTGATCCTGCTTGAGCACGGCCATGCGCTCACCGGGGGTGATCGAAACCTCGCCGTGGGTAGGCTCCAGCTCACCGGCCAGGATTTTGAGAAAGGTGGATTTGCCCGTGCCGTTTGCACCGATGAGGCCATAGCAGTTGCCGGGCGTGAACTTGACGTTGACATCCTTGAACAGGGGCTTTCCGCTGTAACTGAGGGTTAGGTTTTGCGTACTGATCATTTCATACTCCGTTATTCGTATTTCAGGCGGGCTCTCTGGCCCTCCCTGGGGAAGACTTCATTGTGGCGGGGGATGCATCCCCCATGCGCCGGGCTACTCGAACAGCACCTTCGCTTTTTCAAACAGCGCGCTCAGCTGCTCGGTTTCGCTCTTGCTGTAGGCCGCACCGCACAGCGTCACCGTCTTGAGCTTCTTCAGTCCGGTCAACGGCGCGATATCCACCCCGGTATCGCTGTCGATGCACACCGTCTCCAGGTTCTTCATCTTTTCGACGATGGAGATGTCGGCCAGTTTCATGCCGCGCGCGGTCAGCGCTTCGAGCTGCGTGCACTTCGCAAGCATGGAAAGGTCGGTCATCGAATCGGACTGCACGGTGAGCGTCTTGAGGCGCTTCATGCGCCCAATCGGCGAAAGGTCGGGGAATCCATCGACCGCCAGCACGAGCGAGCGCAGCTTCTTGGCCGTCTCCAGCGCATCCACGCTCTCCAGCGTAACGCTGCTGAGCTCCAGCTCGGTCAGCGCGGGCATCTTGCTCACCGGCCTTAGGTCGGGCAGCTCCGCGCAGGTCAGTGCCAGGAACTTCACCTTCTGCATCTGCGAAAGGGGAACGATGTCAGTCAGACCGGGGGCAATCAGCTGCAAGCGCTCCAGCTTGGTCAGCATCGGCAGCAGGGTGATGTCGGTCAGCGCGCTGCTGCTGAGCGAGAGGCTGCGCAGCTTGCTCATGCGCACCAGCGGCAGCAGATCGGTGAACTCGCCGCCCCAAAGGGTCAAATCTTTCACCTGTTTGAGCAGCGCCATCTGATCCAAATCGTCCGTGCTAAGCTCCAGTTTCTTTAGCTCGGCCAGCGCCTGCAGCGCCGTCAGCGCCTCGATAGGGTTGAACTGCACGCGCAGCTCCCGGAGCGCGGGCAGGGCAGCCAGCGGCTGCAGGTCGGTAATCTGGTTGCTCCCCGCAACCAGCGTGTGCAGAGCCTCCATTGCGGCCAAAGGCTCAACCGAGGTGATCTGGTTTTCGCTCAGGTCCAGTTCCTTCAGGTTGATCAGCGCGGCGAGGGGCGCGATGTCGACCACCGCGTTGTTTGCCACGCGCAGCTTCTTGAGCTGGATAAGCTCGGTCAGCGGCGATAGGTCGCCGATCTCGTTA
The DNA here is from genome assembly GCA_031553615.1 of Eubacteriales bacterium. Classification (GTDB taxonomy): domain Bacteria; phylum Bacillota; class Clostridia; order Christensenellales; family Aristaeellaceae; genus WQXF01. Next base: position 37,660 of record JAVBLJ010000005.1, on the reverse strand, counting down.
TCAGAGATGTCCAGCTCCTGCAGCTTGGTCAGCCGCGAAAGCGCGGCGATGTCGGTCAGCGCGCAATTGCGAAGGTCCAGCTGACGGGTGTTCAGCTCCACCTCCCGGCCCCCAATCGACACCCATTCGGTGGTGCTAGCCCCGGCGTGCGCCACCGGCAAAGCCGCCAGCGCGATCCACAGCGCCATGCACGCAATCGCGATCCAACGATTCAACCTCGTCCCCTTCATTCCACTCACCTCAATACTAAGCTCCAGCTTTAAGCTCTCGATTTAAGCTCCCGATTTAAGCTCTCGATTCGAGCACTTCGCTCCGCTCGGCCGACATCGGCCCCCATGTTGTCCGCTCGCAGGCGCATCAGCTCCGGTCGGCACCGGCCTTCTGCCTCTGCTGCAGCGCCTGGAAGGCCGCCAGGGTCGCAGGCTTCATGCTGCGCTGATACTCCGCGTAGAGCAGCGGCTCCCCGGCACCCACCCATGCATCCTCGATATCGCAGAAGAACAGGGTATGGGTCGCCAGCTCGCGCAGATCGGTCACGCGCAGCAGCATGCCCGCACACGCGCAATCGAGCGCGGGCAATCCATCGTGCATCGTATGCGCCACGTTCGCCCACTTGTCGGCGGTGCGCGCCGATTGGAACCCGAAGTTGGCGATCACCAGCGGATCGACATTCGCGGGCAGCACAGAAACCGTAAACCGGCCATGCTCCTTGATCAGCGCGTTGGAAAACGTGCGCTGCATGCTGCAGAGCAGCGCGGTGGCAGGCGTGTCGGTGGTCTGCATGAACGCGTCCACGACGCATCCGCCAAACCCATCGCCCTGCTGCACACCGGTTACGTACAACCCATAGCTTACCCTATGCAGTGCTGTTTTGTCCATATTTTTCCCTCCAAAATACGCTTTTGGGGGCGTTGTCAAAAAACAACGCCCCGAAATGTGCAAAGATGATTGAAGGTTTTCGATTAAAGGTTTACAGCGGCAGGCCCGCGATCTGCCCGCGCAGCGCGGCCAACGCGGCCGCATCGGGCACGTAGGGCTGGCGCATCTTTTCGCAGACGATCTCCACGCCGCAGGCGGTCAGCATCTCCTCCACTTGGGCAATGCTTTGCCCACTCCAGCCGTAGGAGCCAAACGCGAACCCCTTGCGTCCCTTGGGCGCAAGGCCGCGCAGGTAGGTGAGGAACGCCGCCACCGTGGGCAGCAGGTTGTTGTTGAGCGTGGGCGAACCCACCGCGATATACCGGGCCTCCAGCACGTCGGTGACCACATCGGATATGTGGTAGGCCTTCAAATCGCGCAGCTTGGCCGGAATACCCCGCGCCGCAAGCGCGTCGGCGATCTCGATGGCCATGCGCTCGGTGCTGTGCCACATGCTGTCAAACACCACCACCGCCTTCTCCGGCGGGGCGTTGTCGCTCCAGTGGCGGTACGCCTCCACAATCTGCGTGATATGGCCGCGCCAGATCACGCCGTGGCTGGGGGCGATCATGTCAAAATCCAGGCTTTCCGTCGCCTTGAGCGCCGCCTTCACCTGGGAAGGGTAGGGCATCACGATATTGGCGTAATACTTGGCCGCCTCCTGCATCACCTGATCCATCGGCGCTTGGTCGTCGAAGCGCTCCGCCGAAGCGATGTGCTGGCCAAAAGCGTCGTTAGAAAACAGGATGCGCTCCTCGGGGCAGTAGGTGAGCATGTTGTCCGGCCAGTGGAGCATGGGCGTGGGCACGAAGCGCAGCGTGCGCTTGCCCAGCGAAAGGCTATCGCCCGCCTTCACGGCCTGGTAGCCCCGGTCGCCATAGTGGGCGGTCAAACCCTTGAGCCCCTGGGGCGAGCTGGTGATTACCTGGGCCTTGGGCATGCGCTCCAGCGCCGCCGGGATCGCGCCGGAATGATCCATCTCCACGTGATTGCTCACCAGATAATCGATGGATTCCAGCGGCACCACCTGCTCCACGCGGGCAAAAAGCTCGGCAGCAAACGGCGCTTTCACCGTGTCGATAAGCGCGATTTTTTCATCGACAATCAGGTATGCGTTGTAGGTAGCGCCCCGTTCGGTCGTGTAGCCGTGGAAGTTGCGCAGCGCCCAATCAATGGCTCCTACCCAGTAGATGCCCGGTTTGAGTTCGATAGGATTCAAGCTCACGCCTCCTCAAACGCCTCCTTGCCGGCGCCGCACAGCGGGCAGGCCCAATCCTCGGGCAGATCTTCGAAGGCCGTGCCGGGCGCGATGCCGTTGTCCGGATCGCCAGCCGCGGGATCGTATTCGTAACCGCACAGACTGCATACATATTTCTTCATGATGTTGCTCCTTTTTCCCCGATTTGGGGCTTTGTGATTGGCTTTCCAGCCTTTTCTATTGTACCGCGCTCCGGCACAAAAGTCTAGGCCTTTGCAAAAAATTATCAGGAACAATTCTCATTAAGCTAAAAGCGGATATTGCCGTTGCATGTCCTCTCGATTCTTGTTATAATATCATCAATATCTCGATGCCCCAAAAAAGGAGGACCCGCATGAGCGTTTCCCTTTCGCCCAAAGTGGCGGTGATCGGCGGCGGTGCTGCCGGACTGATGTCCGCGATAGCCGCCGCCGAGGCGGGCGCGCAGGTCACGGTGATCGAGCGTTGCGACCGCGTGGGCCGCAAGCTGCTGGCCACCGGCAATGGCCGCTGCAACCTGACCAACCTGCATGCCCAAGCCGCGCACTACCACGGCACCGGGGCCGCGCTGGCCGCCCGGCTGCTAAAAACCGCTCCGCCGCGCGCCGTGCTCACGGTGTTCGAAGGGCTGGGCCTGCTCTGGCAGGAGGAGGACGAGGGCCGCGTTTACCCCCACGCGGGGCAGGCCTCGGCGGTGCTCGACGTGCTGCGGCTGGCCTGCGCACGCCTGGGCGTGGAGACCCGCTGCGGGCAACCGGTGCGCGCCCTGGCTCCGGCCAAGCGGGGCTTTGCGCTCACCTTGGCCGATGGCGCCTCGCTCCACCCTGATCGGGTGGTCGCCGCCGCCGGAGGCAAGGCCTCGCCGCAGCTGGGCAGCGATGGCAGCGGATACGCGCTGCTGACCGCGCTAGGTCACCGGCTGACACCCTGCTTCCCCGCATTGGTCCAGCTGCGCTGCAATCATCCGGCCCTCACCGCGCTCAAGGGCTTGCGCGCGCAGGCTGAGGCCGCGCTGATCATCGCGGGCGAGGTTGCGCACGCGGAGCGCGGTGAGGTGCTGTTTGCCGATTATGGACTATCCGGCATCGCGACGCTTTCGCTGGCGCGGGAGGCCGCCCCCGCGCTGGCCGCGCGCCGCGATGTGCAGGTGCGCCTCGCACTATTGCCCGATCACTCCTCCGCCGAGCGGCGCGCGTTGGCGGAGCACCGGCGCACCCTCTTCGCCGAAACGCCCGCCGGTCAGTTCGCCACCGGGCTGTTGCCGCGCCGCATCGGCGAAGCGCTGTGCAAGGCGGCCTCCATCCCGCTCGACCTGCCCTGCGCCGCGCTAAGCGATGCGCAGATCGATGCGCTCGCCGCGCTGCTGGGCGATTGGCGCTTCCCGGTCACCGGCGTGCAGCCTTTCGAGCAGGCGCAGATCACCGTCGGAGGCATCGATGCGCGGGATTTCGATTCCGACACGCTGGAATCTTTGCTGGTGCCCGGTCTATACGCCGCCGGGGAACTGCTGGACGTCGACGGTGCATGCGGCGGCTTCAACCTGCAGTTCGCCTGGGCCTCCGGCCTGGTGGCCGGACGCGCCGCCGCGGGCAATCTCATCACACCGCAAGCAGAATGAAACACCGCAAGCAAGGGAAACAGCGCGAGTAAATAAAGCAGCGCAAGCAAAGAAAGCAGCGCAAGCATAATCAAACAGCGCGCATATCGCGCGTATAAGGAAGTAACGATATGATACGCATCAGCAACCTTTCGGTCACCCCCGGCACGGCGCTCGACGCCGATGCCTTGCGCGCGCTGGCCGCACGCAGCGCCATCGTTCCCCCCTCGCAAGTGCACGAATGCCGCCTATGCAAGCGTAGCGTGGACGCCCGCGATAAACGCGACGTGCGCCTGGTGCTCACAATAGAAGCCCGGCTCGATTCTGACGAAGCCGAAGCCGAAGCCGCCTCGCGCCGCGCACCCCCGCAAATCAACGTTGTGAAGCCCGCGCCGCCCACCGCGCGCTCGGTCTATCCGCCCGCGCCTGCTGTGCGGCCCGTGGTGGTGGGCGCGGGGCCCGCCGGGTTGTTTGCCGCGCTGCAGCTGGCCGAGGCTGGTTGGGCCCCGCTGCTGCTCGAACGCGGCGCGCCCGTCGAGCAGCGCAAGCGCGATGTCGATGCCTTTTGGCGCAGCGGCGAGCTCAACCCGCAATCCAACGTGCAATTTGGCGAGGGCGGAGCCGGAACCTTCTCCGATGGCAAGCTAAACACCGGCATTCAGGACCCGCGCTGCCGCAGGGTGCTGGAGACGCTGGCCGAGCACGGCGCGCCCGAGGAGGTTCTCTATCATGCCAAGCCGCACATCGGAACCGATCGCCTTGCCCTCGTGGTGCGCAGCCTGCGCGAGCGCATCCTGGCGCTGGGCGGCGAAGTGCTCTTCCACACCCAGGTCACCGCGCTGGACGTGCACCAGGGCACGCTGCGCGGCATCACCGTGCGCACGAAAGGGGCCGTTCGTCAGCTCGAAGCCTCCGCGCTGGTGCTCGCCATCGGCCATAGCGCCCGCGATACATTGGAGATGCTGCACAGTGTCGGCCTGCGCATGGAGCAAAAGCCGTTCTCGGTCGGCGTGCGCGTTGAACACGCGCAATCGGCCATCGACCGCGTGCAGTACGGCGAGTTTGCGGGCCACCCGGCGCTGGGCGCAGCCGAATACAAGTTGGTCGCCCATCTGCCCAGTGGCCGTGATGTATACACGTTCTGCATGTGCCCTGGCGGTCAGGTGGTCGCCGCCGCCAGCGAGCCGGGCGGCGTATGCACCAACGGCATGAGCGTGTTCTCGCGCGATGGTGCAAACGCCAACAGCGCGCTGCTGGTGGGTATCACCCCCGCCGATTTTCCTACGGATCATCCCCTGGCCGGGGTGACGCTGCAGCGCGAATGGGAGCGCTCCGCTTTCGCCGCCGCCGGGGGCGATTACCGCGCACCCGCCCAATTGGTGGGCGATCTGCTGGCGCAACGCGAAAGCCGCGCGCTCGGCAGCGTATCCCCCACCTACCTGCCCGGCGTCGCGCTGGGTGATCTGCGCGCCTGCCTTCCCGCCTTTGTGCTCGATGCGCTGCGCAAGGCCCTGCCCCGGTTCGACCGCCAGGTGCACGGCTTCGCGGCCCCCGATGCGTTGCTCACCGCGCCGGAAACCCGCTCCTCCTCGCCGGTGCGCATTCCGCGCGGCCCCGATGGGCAGGCCTCCATTCGCGGGCTCTACCCCGCCGGGGAGGGCGCGGGCTATGCGGGCGGCATATTGTCCGCCGCCGTCGATGGGCTCAAGTCCGCCGAGCAGGTGCTGGGCTTGATCGAGTAGGTTTTGTATACGTAAAATGCGCCGCGCACAAACCAATCGAGCACCATGGCCAGGTACACGCCGGGCACGCCCCAACCAAGCCTCACGCCCAAGAGCCACGCGCCAAACACGCGCGCGCATACCATGCTGAGGATGGATATCCACATCGTGTACCGCGCATAGCCCATGGCCCGAAGTCCGTTGGGCGTCACAAACGCTGCGCTCCAGCTCAGCGGTGTGGCCAGCAGCGTCCAAAACAACGCGTCCCGCGTAATGCGCAGCGTGTCGGGCGCGGTGGTATACAGCGCGAGCAACGGGGTTTGCAGCAGGAAGTAGAGCGCGACCGTAGCGACCTGCAGCGCCGAGGAGATGGCCGTGATGCGCAGCGTGTGCCTGCGCGCGCCCATCACGTCCCCCGCGCCGTAGGTCTGGCCCGCCACCGTAACCACCAGCGTCTGGTAAGCGCGCCCGGTCAGCTGCGCAAAGCCGGTGATCGGCCCCGCAATGGCGTTGGCCGCCAGCGCCGCAGTGCCCATGCCCGCCATAAAAACCTGCACCAGAACCTTGCAGCCGTTGAATATCAGCGAATCCGCGCCCAGCGGCACCGCCACCGCGATCACCGGGCGCAGCGTGGCGCGATCCACGCGCAGGGAATGGCGCAGCGAGAATCGCGGCAGCGCCACCCGCCCCGGATGGCGAATCAGCACCCAGCACATGAACCCCGCCGACACGATGCGCGAAGCGATCACACCGCCGCACACGCCGCCGATGCCCCAGCCCAACACGTGGACGCCCAGCCAAGCCACGCCGAGGTAGGCGAAATTGGCCAGCAGCGCGCCCACCATGGGCGATCGGCTATCCCCTGCAGCGCGCTTGATGCCCGCCGCCACGTTGAACACCGCCAGGAGCGGCATGCTGAGCGAAGAAGCGACCAGGTACGATTGCGCCACCCGCGATACCTGCGAGTCCACGTTGCCAAACAGAGCGCTCAACATCGGCACGCGGCCCAGCGCCAGCAGCACGCCCAGCGCAAGCGCGCCGTAGATCATCACCACCAGCGATTGCAGGGCCACCTTGCTCGCGCCCCGCTCCTCGCCGCGCCCCACGCACTGCGCGATCACCACGGTCACGCCGCTGGCGATCGAGCCCATCACGCCGTTGGCCACCAGGTTGATGCTGTCCACCAACCCCACGCCGCCCATGGCATGCTCGCCAATGCCCGCCACCATGAGGGTGCCCAGCATCCCCACCGTGGTGGACAAAAACTGCTCGATCAGCAGCGGCCAATAGAGCCCGAACTCAGCGCGTCGGTCGTACATGGCGGCGTCTCCTCCCCGTCCCCCCTTTTGCAAAAGGGAACCACGGATAGGAAGATGGTACCATAGCGCCGCGAACTTTACAATTGCCGCCGCTCAAAAACCATGGACGGGCGACCCGCCCCACATCACTCCACCGTCACCGATTTCGCCAGATTCCTGGGTTTATCGACATCGCAGCCCTTCTCCACCGCCATGTAGTAGGCGAATAGCTGCAGCGGCAGCACGGCCAGCAGCGGTGCCAGCTCGGGCAGCGTATCGGGAATGGACCAGCGCTCGTCCTGCTGCACCTCCACCCCTTCCGGCGATACGCACAGCACCAACGCGCCGCGCGCGCGCACCTCCTGTATGTTAGAGCGCATCTTCTCCACCAGGCGCGGCTGGGTGCAGAGCGCCATCACCACCGTGCGCGGCTCGATGAGCGCGATGGTGCCGTGCTTGAGCTCCCCGGCGGCGTATGCCTCGGAAAACGTGTAGCTGATCTCTTTGAGCTTCAGCGAGCCCTCCATGGCCAGCGCGCGATCGAGCCCGCGCCCGATGTAGTACACGTTTCTTTGATCGAAGTGCGCGCTGGCGAAGCGCTGGATGTCGGTGTGCCGTGCCAGCACCTGCGCAGCCTGCTCAGGCAACGCGGCCAGGGCGGCCAGCATGCAACCGAACCGATCGGGCGACATGCGGCCCCGCTTCCCGGCTAAATCAAGGGACAGCAGCGCCAGCATCAGCAGCTGCGTGCTGTACGCCTTGGTGGAGGCCACCGCGATCTCCGGACCCGCACGCGTGTAGAGCACGCTATCGGCCTCGCGCGCCAGCGTGCTGCCTACCACGTTGGTGATGGCAACCACGCGCAGCCCCGCCTGCTTGGCCTTGCGCATCGCGGCCAGCGTGTCGGCGGTCTCGCCCGATTGGCTGATGGCGATGCACAGCTCACCGGGCTCCAGCAACGTCTCACGGTAGCGGAATTCGGAGGCGATATCCACCTCGGCAGGCAGCGCGGCCAAGCTCTCCAGCAGATGTTTGCCGATCATGCCCGCATGGTAGGCGGTGCCGCAGGCCACGATCACCGCGCGGCGCAGGGCCCGGGCATCGGCGGCGTTGAGCGGCATCAGCTCCTCACGCACGCGGCCCGTGGCGGTGTCCGCGTAGGCGTGCAGCGTATCACGCAGGGCCTTGGGCTGATCGTGCATCTCCTTGAGCATGAAGTGCGGATAGCCGCCCTTTTCCGCCTCGGCCACCTCCCAATCGATGTGCTGGGGAACCACCTTTTTCTCGCTGCCCAGCGCGTCCAGCACGCGAATGCCTTCGCTCCGCAGCGTGGCGATCTCGCCATCCTCCAGCGGGTACACCTCGCGGGTGAAGGGCAACATCGCCGGTATATCCGAAGCGATGAACTGCTCGCCCTGCCCCCAACCCACCACCAGCGGGCTATCCTTGCGCACGCAGTAGAGCGCGTCGGGCGTGTCGGTGCAGAGAATCGCCAGCGCATAGCTGCCCTGGATGCGCCGCATCGCCCCGGCAATGGCGCGTTCCATGTCGCCCGGATGCTCGGCATAGAGCTGATGGAGCAAGTGCGCCACCACCTCGGTATCCGTCTCAGAATGAAACACGCAGCCGCACTGCTGTAGCCAAGCCTTGAGCGGCGCATAGTTTTCGATAATGCCGTTGTGCACCACGGCGATTGCGCCCTGCTGGTCGGTGTGCGGGTGCGAATTGACCTGGGAGGGTTCACCATGGGTGGCCCAACGCGTGTGGCCGATACCCGCACGACCCGCCACGGGATGCTCGGCGATCTGCGCGCGCAGGTTGTCCAAGCGCCCCTTTGCTTTGCGCACCTCAACCGCGCCGCCGTGCATCAAAGCGATGCCCGCGGAATCGTATCCCCGGTACTCCAGCCGCGCCAGGCCCTCAAGCAGGATATCCTTTGCCTCGCGCCCACCCACATACCCCATAATACCACACATACCGCCGCCCCCCCTTTTTGTATCGGACGCTTTCCAGCCGCTCTTTTCGAAGCCGGTTATACTATTCCTCGTTAGATTTCACGCAATAGATCGCGGAAGATTTTTGCGGATGGCTAGGAGCCTAAGGGTGGCGTAGCCAGCAGCTACGCTAACCGAAGCGCGACAACGTCATTCGCAAAAAGATCCGTGAGATATGCTGGAGATCTAGCGGGGAGTAGTATTATGGGTCCACCAGGTACTCCTGCGGGTCCACCCATTCGCCGTCGCGCAGCACCTCAAAGTGCAGGTGCGAAGGGTCCTCACTCTCCTGCGCTCCCAGATCGCCCAGCGGGGAAAGCAGTTGGCCAGTTTTTACAGGATCGCCGACGCGGAGCAGCTCCAGCGTCGCCAGCCCGGTGTATCGGGTCACGAAGCCGCCCGGATGCTGCACCTCGATCACTTTGCCCAGCATCGGGTCCTCGTAGGCTGCGCTGATGGTGCCGCTGAGCGCGGCGTTGACCGGATCGCCCGGCTTGGCTTGGATGTCGATGCCGTCATGGGTGGCCCATGCGCCTAAGGTGGGCAGGAATACCGGCTCCACGCCGGTGTGTGTGCGAAGCACTTCGCCCTTCACCGGCCAAGAAAGCGCCGGGTTATCGGGCGTGCTCCGGGCCGCGGCCAGATGCGAATCCTCGCCGCCCGTTTCCGTTTGGCCCACACCCGCCTGACCCGCGCCCAGCACGCTTTGCGCATCTCCGAGGCTATCGTAGTTCTCGAGGGTTTCAAGCCCCTCCGGCTGCTCTCCGGTCCAGGTAACGTCGCTCAAGCGCTGCACGAAGTCGGCCTCACTGCCCGCCTCCGCACCCTCCTGCAGGCTTTCCGGCGGCTCTACCGGCGGCGAGCCCGTGCGCGTCCAAATCGCCGTGCCCACGATGATCGCCACACAAATCCCCAGCATTACGTAAAACCCCTGCCGCTCCATCAGCACGTTCCAGCGCTGGGAGATCACCCGGCCGCCCTCCTGAATCCTCTTCCATGTATCGCGAAATCCGCTCATAAAAAACACCTCCGCACACAGTGTACCCCTGCATGGGCTGTGTGATACAGCGGCACACCGATGCGCGGAGAATCACGGCATTTTTCACTCGCATTTTTGTGATTGCTCGATTTATCATTGCTCGGTTTATCATTGCTCGGTTTACCATTGCTCGATCAAAACGCCCACGTAGTAGTGGCGCAATATGGCGGTGTAGCCCTGGCCTGCGCGCGCCATGGCATCCGCGCCCACCTGGCTCATGCCCACGCCATGACCGTACCCGCGCTGGCGAATCACCAGCTCGCCCTGCTCGAAGGTCAGGGTGAAGTTGGTGCTATAGAGGCCCAGCGCGCGGCGAAACTCCGTGCCCTCGGCCATCGCCTTGCCCAGCCGCACCTTGCCCACCCGTCCTGAATCAAAGCGATCCTCCACGGCGAGCTGCGCGGATAAACCGTCCGCCGTCAAACCCGCCTTGGGAAAGGCGGCATTGAGTGCCTCCGCCGCCTGTGCGCAGGAAAAGCGCTGCTCACTCTCGTAGCGGCTCGCCGCTTCCTCGCCAGGGCTTTCCACTCCGCGCAGGTAGGGCAGCGCCTGCGCGAACACGTGCTCCACGTCCTCGGTCGCGCCCCCGCTCACCGCATGGTACAGCACCAGGATCGGTTCCCCTGCATAGGTCATTACCTGCCCGCTGGTCGCATGCACCGCCTCCGCTACCCGCGTGCGCAGGCTCGCGTACTCCTCCCCCCATCGCTGGCGCAGTTCGTCGTCGCTCGCCCAGGCTTGGCAGTGCGCGCTGTCGCTGCATACGTCCGCATCGTCGCGCCGGTTGCATCCACTCCCGCCCAGTCGCCGCATGCTGGCCACAGCCCGGGTGCGCGCCGCCACCGCTTGAGCGCACAGCGCTTGTTCGTGAAACGATGCGGGCATCTCCGCGGCCACCACGCCGACGATGTACTCCTCGATCGGCAGCGCGCGCACCTCACCCGCCTGTGCATCGTACATCGCAATGCTCCACCGCGCTGCTTCGCCCTCTATCGCGGTAGCGCTCTTAGGCCGAAGCACGATCTCCGCATCCGGCTCGATTGCACCGCGCGCCCAGAACCCCTTCTGTACCGCCCACGCGCACAGCGCGCACAACAAGAAGATGCAGGCCCACATCAGCGGCCCGTAGACCCCGCCCCCCTGCCCGCTCCGCCCTCTGCGTCGCGACATCATGGCACCACCTCACGTAGGAATATGTGGAGCAAAGGCCGCATAGACCCGCGCAAAAGCGAGGCACTCCTTCGAGAGCCTCGCTTTTGTTTGTGCATCTGTTTTATGGGGCATGGGCGCGTGCTTCGGTTAATTCAGCGTTACGTTGATGACGCAGCTCCCGGTGACCCCGCTGGTGGCCCGCACGATGATCGTGCAGTTTCCGCGCGCGACTGCAGTCACCAGACCAGTGGCTGACACCGTTGCGATCGCCGGATTCGAAGAGGAGTAGGTCACCGTGTCCGCAGTATCCGAAGGAAGCAGTGTCGGCTCCAGCTGCACCGTTTCCCCCACCAGCAGGCGAGGCATAGCCGCCGGCAGCACCACCTGGGAGGCCGGAGGCTTAGGAACGGTGACCACGCAGGTGGCCGTCACGGTATCTCCCGCCTTCACGGTGATGGTCGCAGTGCCCGCCGACACCGCCGTTACCACGCCGGAGCTGCTCACCGAGGCAATTTGCGGGTGATCGGAGCTCCAGGCCAGAGGCGCATTCGCGCTCGAGGGAGAAGCGACGGCCGAAAGGCGCGACGCGCTCCCCTTGGTAAGCGTAATGGCCGATTTGCTGATCTTGACGCTAATCGGATCCGTCCATACGGTCACCGCACAGGTGGTATACTTGCCGCTGTTGCTCCTGGCCTTGATCGAAGCCTTGCCCGCTTTCATCGCGCTCACTACGCCCGTCTGAGAGACCGTCGCAATCTTGGACGAGCTGGTGTACCACTTCACGCTATCGGTGCAATCGTCCGGCGAAAGCGTGGCCGCGAGCGTGCCCGTCTGGCCCAGCTTGATGAACAGGCTGGTGGAATTCAGCGTAACCTTGGTGGCCGGCGAAGTAACGTTGATCTCGCAGGTCGCGGTTACGCCGTTCGCGGTAGTCGCGGTGATGGTCGTCGTGCCCGCGGCCTTGGCGGTAATCTTGCCCGTCGAACTCACGGTCGCGATCTGCTCATTGGCGCTCGCGAAGCTCACCGGCGTATACGATCCGCTCGGCAGCACCTTGGTGGTCAGCTGCAGTGTCTTACCCTTGGCCAGCGAAGCCGTGCTCTTGCTCAGCTTCACGCTGTCGGCGGGCCGCCACACCGTGACCACGCAGGCCGCGTACTTGCCGCTGGTGCTCCTGGCCTTGATCGTCACCACACCCGGCGTGAGGGCGCTCACCACTCCGTTTACAACCTTTGCCTTTTTAGCGCTGGAGGTAAGCCAGCTGATACTATCGGTACAATCATCGGGCGAAAGGGTCGCGGCAAGCGTGCCGCTCGTGCCCACCTGAAGGGCTAGCGCGGTCTGGTTCAGCGTAACCAGCTTGGCAGGAGAGGTGACGCTGACCTCGCAGGTCGCCTGCTTGCCATCGATGGTGGTGGCCTTAATGGTCACCGTACCCGCGATGATTCCCCGCACCAATCCGGTGCCCGAAACCGTCGCCACGGCTGGATCGCTGCTCGTCCAGCTCACGGGGGCAAACGAGGTGGTCGGCGAGACCTTCGCGGAGAGCTGCACCGTCTTGCCCTTGAGGATCGCCACCTTCGTCTTGCTCAGCTTCACGCTGTCCGAAGGTTTCCACACAACAACCGTGCAGGTCGCGTACTTGCCGCTGGTGCTCTTTGCTGTGATGGTCGCAATTCCGGGCTTGATGCCCCTGACCACGCCGCCCGATATCGAAGCGATCCCAGCGTTGCTGGTCGACCATTTCACGGAATCCGTCGAATCAACAGGCGTAAGGGTGGCCGTCAGCGTGCCGGTCTCACCAAACTGCACGGGCAGCATGGTCGCGCTGAGCGCTACGGCGGTCGCCGGAGCTGTCACGCTAAGCACGCAGGTCGCGCTCTTGCCGTTGATCGTGGTTACGGTGATGCTGGCGCTGCCCGGAGCCACCGCCGTCACCAAACCGGTTTCACTCACCGTGGCGATGCCCGGCGCGCTCGAAGCCCAAGTCCTGGGCGTGTTGGCATTGGACGGGGTCAGGGTCGCAACCATTTGCAGGGCCTTGCCCTTTATGAGGCTGGCAGTCGCGCTGCCCAGCTTGACGCTGTCGGCGGGCTTCCACACCGTGACTTCACAGGCCGCAAGCTTACCGCTGACGCTCTTGGCGGTGATGATCGTTTTGCCGGGCGCTATGGCCTTTACCACGCCCTCGGTCACGGTGGCTACCCCGGGCGCGCTGCTTTTCCAGCTAACGATCTCGGTGCAGTCCACGGGCTCCAGCGTCACCGTGAGCGTCTCTTGCAGACCGGTCTGGATCAGGAGCGAGTTCTTATCCAGTTCTACGTTGGTGGCAGGCACGGTAACCTGCACCGCGCAGGTGGCCGAAAGGCCCCGCGTCGTGTTGTACACGCGAATGTTGGCTTGGCCGGGGGCGATGGCGGTGACCAACCCGGCTTGCGAAACGGTCGCAATGGCCGTGTTGTCCGATTCCCACAACACCGCGTCGGTGGTATCGCTGGGTACCTTGTTGGCGGTCAGCTGCAGCGTCGTGTTCTTGACGACGATCGCGCTGGCCTTACTGAGCGTGAGCTGCGTCAGCGGCACCTGTATGGTCACGGTGCAGGTCGCCTGCAAAGTGGCCGTGACATAGGCCTTGATCACGACTGTACCCGCCGCCTTGGGGGTCACAACACCCGCCGGGGAAACGGTGGCAACCGCCGTGTTGTCGGACGACCAGGTGATCGTATCGGTCGTATCCGCAGGCAGCAGCGTTGCGGCTAACGTCTGCGCGGCTCCGCGGAACATAATCTTCGAGGTCTCCGCAAAGGAAACCGAGGTTGCGGGCACATTCACTGTCACGGCGCAGGTCGCGGTCTTTCCGCTTCCTGCCACCGCGCTGATCGTGGCGCTACCGGCCTTCAGCGCGGTAATGACGCCGCCATCTACCGTGGCCACGGTGGCATCACTGCTGCTCCAAACCAATGAATCGCTGGCATCCGCAGGCAACCGGGTCATCGTCAGCGTCAGCGACTTGCCCTTGTTTACGGTCGCGGTCGTCGGGCTCACGGTCAGGCTGGTGGTCGGCACAGTGACCTTCACGATGCAGGTCGCCGTCACGCCGCTGGTCGCGCGAGCGGTTACAACCGCGTTGCCTACGGCGATGCCAGTCAGCGTGCCGCTGCTGTTCACCGTCACAACGGCGGTATTGTCGGATGACCAGGTGATCCGGTCGGTGCTATCTTCCGGGCTCAGGGTGGCGACCAGCGCCTTGTTGCTGCCCTTGTTGATGAGCACGTTGTCATAATCCAATTGAACCGCAGTGGCCGGAATTGTACGCACCGTGGCAATCGCGGTGGTCTGCACCACGATGGGCGAAGGCGAAGCGGGAACATTCAGCTTCACGGTGATGGTGGCAGTGCCATCGACCACGCCGGTAACTACGCCGCTGCTCGACACCGTAGCCACTGCGGTGTTTCCGCTGCTCCATTGCAGCGGCAACGCGTCGTGGGAAGGATTCGCGGTAACCTTCATTTGCTTGCTGGCTTCCGGCCCCACGGTCAACGCCTGCAGCGAAAGCGTCGGCGCCACCGTAAGGAACAGCTGCGTCCAATAGTGCCTATATTCGGTACTGGCGCTGTAGGAATAGCCGACACCCAGATAGAGGTATCCGCTCTTGAGAATATTCTGCTTGTGGCCGGGCGAATTCATCCAAGCGTCCACTACCGCCTGCGGGGTGGTGAAGCCCGCGGCGATGTTCTCGCCCGCATAGGTGTAGCCGCTGATCCCGTATTCGGGCAGCACCGTAAAGCACGACGATCCGTCCGGACGCGTATGATCCGAGTTGTATTTGGTGAGCAACTCTTGCGCGCGCTTGAACGCCGCATTGTTCAGGTTCACGTACCCGCCGGAAACCAGTGTTGCGCCCACCTTGGCGCGCTCAACGTTGACCAGGCGCACCACTTCAGCCGCAAACTCTTCGGCCGTGCCGTAGGGCTTCACGTCCGGCGCACCAAAAAGCACCAGGCTATCGCCGATCTGCTGAATGCCCATCGGGATTTCTTCTATAGGCTCTTCTGTAGGTTCTTCGGTGGGCTCTTCCGTGGGTTCTTCCGTTGGACCGTCCGAAGTCTCCGGCTCCTCGGAAGATTCGGTCGTTCCCTGCCCGCCCGCGTCGGAAGGTTCCGGGGTTTCGGCCTCCCCCGGCGTCTGAGGAGGGGCCTGCGTGGGAGCATCCGTTGGCTTCTCCGTCGGTTTCTCCGTCGGCTCCGTCGAATCGCCCGCAGGCGCATCGCCATACGCTTCGATCTTGCCATCCACGCTTCCCGAAGTATTCGGCATTGCCCCCGCAAAGCTAGGAAGAAGGGACAAAGTAATCAGAAGAACACACACGCAAAAAGCAACGACCCGTTTGAACATAACTGAACCCTCCACTATGGCTTGCGCCGTAAATCCCAAGATGTTACAAATTATAACACGTTTTGTAACCCTTGTGTTGAAAATGGCAATTCTAAACCATGATTTGAGCTTCGCTGCCCCACCCTTCGCACAAGAAAGACTGCTGGTCTGTTTTTACAGTCCAGCAGTCTTTGGCAGGAACGAAAACCCTTGTATATCCTTGCCTTAAGCTACTTGGCAAACTCGGTCGCACGGGTTTCGCGTATTACATTTACCTTAATTTGTCCCGGATATTCCATCTCTTTTTCGATGCGTTTCACGATCTCCTTGGCCAGGATGAGCGTACCCGCATCGTTCACATCCTCGGGCTTTACGACGATACGTACTTCACGGCCCGATTGGATGGCGAAGGATTTTTCGACGCCCGCGAACGAATTGGCGATCTCCTCCAGCTTTTCGAGGCGCTTGATGTAGTTCTCCAGCGATTCGCGGCGTGCGCCCGGGCGAGCGGCCGAAATAGCGTCGGCAGCCTGCACCAGCACGGCTTCAATGGTCTGCGGCTCCACATCGTTGTGGTGGGCCAGGATGCAGTGAATCACGTCGGGCGATTCGCGGTACTTGCGGGCCAGCTCTCCGCCCAGGGAAACGTGGGTGCCCTCGGCCTCGTGGTCCACGGCTTTGCCGATATCGTGGAGCAAACCGGCGCGCTTCGCCAGCGTAACGTCCGCGCCCAGTTCGGCGGCCATGAGCCCGGCCAGATGCGAAACTTCGATGGAATGCTTGAGCACGTTCTGGCCGTAGCTGGTGCGGTAGCGCATGCGGCCCAGCAGCTTGACCAGTTCGTGATGGATGCCGTGCATATTGGTCTCGAACACCGCCTGCTCGCCGGCCTCGCGAATCTGGTTGTCGACCTCCTTGCGGGCCTTGTCGACCATTTCCTCGATGCGGGCGGGGTGGATGCGGCCATCGGCGATCAGCTTTTCGAGCGCCACTCGCGCGATCTCGCGGCGCACCGGGTCAAATGCCGATACGATGACGGCTTCAGGGGTATCGTCGATGATCAGATCGACGCCGGTCGCGGTCTCCAGCGTACGGATGTTGCGACCCTCGCGGCCAATGATGCGGCCCTTCATGTCCTCGTTGGGCAGGTTGACCACCGACACCGTGGTCTCGGCCACGTGATCCGAAGCGCACTTCTGGATGGCCAGAGTGATGATGTTGCGCGCCTTCTTGTCGGCCTCTTCCTTGGCGCGGGCTTCAATATCGCGCACCAGCACAGCGGCGTCGTGGTAGGCATCCTTCTGCACGCGGCTCATGAGCACTTGGCGCGCCTCATCTAGCGTCATTTGGCCGATGTGCTCTAGCTCGGTCTGCTGACGGTCGTGCAGCGCTTGGGCTTCGTCATTGAGCTTCTGCAAATCCTCATGCTTTTTGTTGAGCGTCTCCTCTCGCGATTCGAGGTTGTCCATTTTTTTGTCCATGGTTTCTTCGCGCTGTACCAGGCGGCGCTCCGTGCGCTGAATCTCGGTGCGGCGATCGCGGATTTCGCGATCCAGCTCGGTCTTGAGGCGAAGCACTTCTTCCTTGGCTTCGAGCATGGTTTCCTTTTTCTTTTCCTCGGCGCGGCGTTGCGCATCCTCCAACAGATTCTTCGCGTATTCTTCAGTGCGGCCAATCTTTTTTTCGTGGCGATTCTTCCGATAGAAGTATCCCACCGTGACGCCGAGCACACATGCGACCAGCGCCGCGAGAACAATCCATAACCAGTCCAATGTGAAAATCCTCTCCTTCTATAATGAATCGTCCGGGCTTCCACCCGGCGAGGGAACCCAACAGGTTGGTTCGAAAGCTTTCCCAGCCACAACGCCTAGAAATCCTTATGTATCGCATGTATTATAACGATATGATTGTCCGCTGTCAAGTCAAAGGTTTCATGAGCCAGCACGTAACTTCTTTGCGTAACAGAGCCCATGAAAAAGCCGCCGGCTGCCCTCTCAGGCGCATCACCATGCGGCTCAATCTTGCTGTTTTCCAGCGCCCTTCCCCGGCGTTATTCCTCGGCAGTGTCGGCCGTGGACGCAGAGCCATCGTCGGCTTCGGTCTCCAGCTTGCCCTCGATTTTTCCCGCGCGCAGCGCGGCGCGGATGATCGTGTCGATCTCCTCGGCGACCGCAGGGTTGTCGCGCAGGTAATTGCGCGCATTTTCACGGCCTTGGCCAATGCGCTGATCGTTGTAGCTGAACCATGCGCCGCTCTTGTGAATAATATCGCGTGTCACGGCCATATCGAGCAGGCTTCCTTCTTTGGAGATGCCCACGCCGTAGAGGATATCGAATTCGGCTATGCGGAAGGGCGGCGCCACCTTGTTCTTAACCACCTTGGCCTTGGTGCGATTGCCCAGCACCTCCGCGCCGTTCTTGAGCTGCTCGCCGCGGCGGATGTCCAGGCGCACCGAGGCATAGAACTTCAACGCGCGGCCGCCCGGCGTGGTCTCCGGGCTGCCGTACATCACGCCCACCTTTTCGCGCAGCTGGTTGATAAAGATGCAGGTGGCGTTGGTCTTGTTGATCACGCCGGTCAGCTTGCGCAGCGCCTGCGACATCAGGCGGGCCTGCAGGCCCACGAAGGAATCCCCCATCTCGCCGTCGATTTCGGCCTTGGGCACCAGCGCCGCTACCGAGTCGATCACCACGATGTCGATGGCCCCGGAGCGCACCAGCGCTTCGCAAATCTCCAGCGCTTGCTCGCCCGTATCGGGCTGGGAGACGTAGAGTTCGTCGATGTTGACACCCAGCTTCTGCGCGTAGGCCGGGTCGAGCGCATGCTCCGCGTCGATGAACGCGGCGGTGCCTCCGATCTTTTGCGCCTCGGCGACCACGTGCAGCGCTACCGTGGTTTTACCGGAGGATTCCGGACCAAACACTTCGATAATGCGGCCGCGCGGGATACCGCCCACCCCCAGCGCGATGTCCAGATCGAGGCACCCGGTGGAGATCACCTGAATGTCGTTCTGCGCGCCCTTCTCGCCCAGCTTCATGAGCGCGCCCTTGCCAAACTGCTTCTCGATGCTGGCCAGTGCCGCGTCCAACGCCTTCTTGCGTTCGTCGTTCGCCTTGCCCTCGGCCTCGGCCGCGCGCTTGGTGGTCTTCTCAGCTGCCATGTGCTCCTTCTTTCCCCGGGTGTTTTCCCGGCAGTGGCTTTATGATGTGGCTCGATGTGCGTCTGAGGTGCGTCTATAATAGGTGCGCCGCCGCGCTGAATGCGTTCGCGGTTGGATTGCCGTTCGTCATGGTTGCAGTTTCATTCGCGACCCTCGGTCTGTTTGCGTTATGCCCGCGCCGCCAGTCGGATGGCGTTGAGGGCGTGCAGCGTCGCCATGGCGCGAATGCGGTCGCGCTCGCCCCGCAGGCGCAGTTCGGTCACCTGCGTGCCCTGGGCCGTCGCCGCTGCCACGTAGACCAGCCCCACCGGCTTCTCCGGCGTGCCGCCGTCCGGCCCGGCAATGCCGGTGGTGGCGATCGCAATGTCCACCCCCGCCCGCGCGCGCAAGCCCTCAGCCATCCCCCGAGCCGTCTGCTCGCTAACTGCGCCGTGCGCCGCCAGCACCTGCTCCGATACGCCCAGGCAGCGCACCTTCGCCGCGTTCGAATACGTGACCTGGCCTTCCATCAGCGCCGCCGATACGCCCGGAACCTCTACCAGCGAAGCGGCGACCAAGCCGCCCGTGCACGATTCGGCTACCGCCACCGTCTTGACCGCTTCCAGCAGCGCTTCCACCGCATAGTGGGCTAAGCTATCCTCGGCGGTATCGCTCACCGCATACACCACCGCGCCCAGCCGATCCAGCAGCGTGGCCTCGACAGGCGCGATGGCAGCATGCGCTGCCTCGGGCGTTTCCGCCAGCGCGGTCACCCGCAGCTGCACCTCGCCCAGGCTGCAGTAGGGCGCGATCGTCACCGCAGGCTCACCGGGCTTCGCGTCGGCCTGCGCCTCGATCAAATCGCGGATGCGTGTCTCGACCTCGGATTCGCCCATACCGAAAATTCGCAGGTACCGCGAGGTAATGCTGCCCGAAATCTTGCCGCGCAGGTAGGGCGCAACAAAGGCGGCAAACATGTGCTTGAGCTCACGGGGCGGCCCGGGCAACTGAATCACGCATTTCCCGCCCTGCTCCACGATGCAGCCCGGTGCGGTGCCCCGCTCGTTGGGCAGTATGATCGCCCCACGGGCAAAACAGGCCTGCTTGCGGTTGTTGGGTGACATCTCGCGGTGCAGCCCGGCAAAGAATCGCTCAATCGCCTCCAGCGAGAGCGGGTCGAGCTCCATGGGCAACCCGAAGTACGCGGCAACGATCTCCTTGCTCAGGTCGTCCTCCGTAGGGCCCAAGCCGCCGCTGGTGATCACAATATCGGCGCGGCTGAGCGCCAGCTTCAGCGCAGCCTCGGCCCGCGCCGGGTTGTCGCCCACGGTGGTGTGATGGTGCACGCTGATGCCCAACGCCGCCAGCTCGCGCGAGAGGTATTGCGCATCGGTATTGACGATCTGCCCCAGCAAAAGCTCGGTGCCAATGCAGAGGATTTCAGCGATCACAGCCCTGCCCCCTTATTGGAAGCGGGCGATTCTCGGAGCACCGCGCGCCCCTCCCACACGTATAGCACCGCGCTAACCAGCGTTAGCAGCGTGGCCGCATAGAGCACGATGGTCGTAAGCACCCGCAATCCGGGCAGGTTGACCGTCAGCATCATCAGCGCGATCATTTGCAGTACGGTCTTGATCTTGCCCCACATTCCGGCCGGGATGACCAGCCCGCGCTCCACCGCCACCATCCGCAAACCGGACACGACGAATTCCCGCGCCACCCACACGATGCACATCCATACAGGCATCAGCTGACCCTGCGCGACCATGAGCACCGCCGCAGGGATTACCAGCAGCTTATCCGCGATGGGGTCCATGAACTTGCCGAAGTTGGTCACCAGGCCGCGCGCCCGCGCCAAGCGGCCATCGATCAGGTCGGTCATCGCGGCCACGAAGAACACGATCAGCGCAATCCAGTGCACCCATTGCGCATTGAGGGATTGCAGGATGAGGTACACGGGCACCAGCGCGATGCGGAGCAAGGTCAGCTTGTTAGGCAAATTCATAGCGCTTCTCCTATCAGATCGTAAGTCTGCGCGGCGGTGATGCGCACCGTCGCCTCGTCGCCGGGCTTCAGCGGATTCGGTGAGCGGAACAGGATTTTTCCGTCGATCTCCGGGGCCTCCCAGGCCGATCGGCCCACGTACAGCCCGTCCGTGCCCTTGCCTTCGATCAGCACGCGGCAGGTCGAGCCCACCCGGCGCGCGTTGCTTTCGACGGAAATCCCCTGCTGCAGGGCCATGAGTCGATCGAGCCGCGCCTGCTTGACCTCCTCCGGAACCTGGTCGGGCATCTCAGCGGCGCGGGTATCCTCCTCCGGCGAGAAGGCGAACGCGCCCAGCCGGTCGAAGCGCGCCTCCTGCACGAAGGCCAGCAACTCCTCAAAATCGGCCTCGGTCTCGCCGGGGAACCCGACGATGATGGAGGTGCGTAGCGCCATGCCCCGCTGGTGAATAGCCCGCACCATGCGGCGGATGTGCTCGGCGGTGCCGTGCCGGTTCATGGCGGTCAGCAGGCGGGGCACGATGTGCTGGATCGGCAGATCGATGTATCCGCACACGTTGGGCAGCGCCATCATGGTATCGAGCAGCGCTTCATCCACCCGCGCCGGGTAGCAATACAGCGTGCGCAGCCATTCCACGCCGGGCAGCGCCGCCACCTCGCGCAACAGCGCAGGCAGTTGGCTCGCGCCCCCGCTCCAATCGGTGCCAAAACGCGTCGTGTCCTGCGAAATCAGCGTGATCTCCTTCACGCCACGCGCCGTCAGCCGCCGCACTTCGCCCACGATGTCGTCCAAGGGCCGCGAGCGGTAGCCCCCGCGAATGAGCGGGATCGCGCAGTAGCTGCAGCGGTTGTCGCAGCCATCGCCAATCTTCACGTACGCGCTGTATTCCGGCGTGGTCAGCACGCGATCGCTTTCTAAAAAGTCGTTGCATGGCACCGCGTAGAGCGGCCTTTCGCCCCGGCCCGCGCCCGCGATCATCTCCAGCAGCTTATCGTACTGGCCCACACCCAGCATGCCGTCAATCTCGGGCATCTCGGCGCGCAGATCGCCGCCGTAGCGCTGGGAAAGGCAGCCGGTCACCAGCAGCAGACGGCAGCGTCCGCTCTGCTTGTATTGCGCCATCTCCAATATGGAGTCGATGGATTCCTGCTTCGCGGGTTCGATGAACCCACAGGTGTTGACGATGATGATCTCGGCCCTCGCCGGATCGGGTTCTATCGTGTATCCCGCCTCTGCCAGCAGCCCCAGCATCTGCTCGGTATCGACGCGGTTTTTGCTGCAGCCCAGCGATACAACGCCTACATGCTCCGCCAATATGTTGCCCTTCTTCCAACTCCCGTTCCGGGAATTATGTACGTCCGCTCCCGTTCCGGGAAATATGTACGCTCGCCCGGAGGATTTATGCCTCCAACGGGAGCAAAGCACGGCGCGGACGCCCGCTTTTTTGCCCAATAACGAGAACGTACGTTTTCGTCGCTCCCCCATTGTATCACAGGTGTCCGCGCCATGCAATCGTCAAAACTGGTTTTAGGAAATTCCTTCTGGATTTTGCAAATTCGTTTTTAGAACTCGATTTTCTGCGCGATGTAGGCGGCTAAATCGTCCACGTGCACAAAATCCTGCTTCATGGTGTCGCGATCGCGCACGGTGACGATGCCCTTCTCCAGCGTGTCAAAATCGACGGTCACGCACATCGGCGTGCCGATTTCGTCGGCGCGACGGTAGCGCTTGCCGATGGAGCCGGTGTCGTCGTACTCCACCGAGAACTGCTTGGCCAGCTTATCGTAAACCGAGGTGGCCAGCTCGCCCAGCTTGTTCTTCTGCAGCGGCAGCACCGATACCTTGTAGGGCGCAAGCGCCGGGTGCAGGTGCAGCACCACGCGGGTGTCGCCCTCGGCGATCTCCTCCTCGTCGTACGCATCGCAGAGGAAGGCCAGCGCCATTCGGTCCACGCCCACCGCGGGCTCAACCACGTAGGGCACGTACTTCTCGTTGGTGATGGGGTCGAGGTACTCCATGTTCTCGCCCGCATGCTGCTGGTGCTGCTTCAAATCGTAATCGGTGCGGTCGGCAATGCCCCAAAGCTCGCCCCAGCCAAACGGGAACAGAAACTCGATGTCGGTGGTCGCCTTCGAATAGAAGGAAAGCTCGTCGGCAGAATGGTCGCGAAGGCGCATGTTCCCGGGCGTGAGGCCCA
Organism: Eubacteriales bacterium; assembly: GCA_031553615.1. Taxonomy (GTDB): domain Bacteria; phylum Bacillota; class Clostridia; order Christensenellales; family Aristaeellaceae; genus WQXF01. The sequence goes on along the minus strand of JAVBLJ010000005.1, from coordinate 14,990 downwards.
GGTTGGTCAGGAAATCGCGGCAGAAGCCGCGCCAGTAGGCGAACCATTCGAGATCCTCGCCGGGCTTGCAGAAGAATTCCATCTCCATCTGCTCAAACTCGCGGGTGCGGAAGGTGAAGTTGCCGGGCGTGATCTCGTTGCGGAACGATTTGCCGATTTGGCAGATACCCATGGGCAGCTTGCGGCGCGTGGAGCGCACCACGTTTTTGAAATTGACGAACATGCCCTGGGCGGTCTCGGGGCGCAGGTAAATCTCATTGGAGCTATCCTCGGTCACGCCCTGATGGGTCTTGAACATCATGTTAAACTTGCGGATGCCGGTGAACTCGTGCTTGCCGCAGGTGGGGCAGGGAATTTTCTTTTCGGCAATGAAGCCTTCCATCTGCTCGTTGCTCCAGCCGTCGGCCACGATCTCCTCGCCCTGGGCGTTGGAGAAATCCTCGATCAGCTTATCGGCACGGAATCGCGCCTTGCAGGCCTTGCAATCCATGAGCGGATCGTTGAAGTTGCCCACGTGGCCGGAAGCCACCCAGACCTGGCGATTCATCAATATGGCGCAATCCACGCCCACGTTGTGCTTGCTCTCCTGCACAAATTTGCGCCACCAGGCCTTCTTCACATTGTTCTTGAATTCCACGCCCAGCGGGCCGTAATCCCAGGTGTTGGCCAACCCGCCATAGATTTCCGAACCCGCAAAGATGTAGCCGCGATTCTTGCACAGCGCAACGATTTTGTCCATGGTCTTTTCCACCGGCATCGTAAACTCCCCTTTCCAAATCGAAAACGAAATAAAAGAAAAACGAAAGAACAATCCTCGCCCGGAAAGGGACGAAAGTTGTTCTTCCGCGGTTCCACCCTTTTTGACGGGAGATTCCCTCGCCCGTCCACTTTTCAACCCCGCGCTCCGCGGCGCCACCCGCATCCTCGCGCGCCATATACAATTGTTGTTCAATATAATATGCGCAGCGGATGCTTTTGTCAAGACCCGCTTCGCACGATCAGGGCTGCGGCCTGCGCCGACATGCCCGCGCCCTCTCCCTCAAAGCCCAGCTGCTCGGTGGTGGTGGCCTTCACGTTGATTGCCTTGTGCGGAATGCCCAACACCCGCGCCAAGTTGTCCTGCATGGCGGGAATGTGCGGCGCGAGCTTGGGTCGCTGCGCCACGATGGTCACATCCACATTGCCCACCGCATAGCCGAGCGCCGCCACCTTGCGCACCACCTCGGCCAGCAGCCGGAGCGAATCCGCGCCCGCGTAAGCCAGATCGGTATCCGGGAAATGCCGCCCGATGTCGCCCAGCCCCGCCGCGCCCAGCAGTGCATCGCTGAGCGCATGCGCCGCCACGTCCGCATCGCTGTGGCCCAGCAACCCGCGCTCGTGGGGCACATGCACGCCGCACAGGATCAGCTCGCGCCCCTCGACCAGCCGGTGCACATCGTACCCCTGACCCACGCGAAACGGCAACTCCGCCACAGCGCTCTGCGCCTTTTCGATGGATGGATCGTTATTGCTCATGGCCGAGCTCCTCCTTCGCCGCCACATCAGGATCGCCTCGGCGATCGCAATGTCCTCGGGCGTGGTCACTTTTAGGTTCTCGTTGTCCCCCTGGGTCAGCCGCACCGGTACGCCCAGCGCCTCCACCAGTGCAGCATCGTCGGTGGCGCGCTGGCCGACGCTCAGCGCATGCTCGTGCGCCTTGCGCAGCAGCCCCGCGCGGAACGCCTGCGGCGTCTGTACGGCGCGCAGCTCATCGCGCAGCGGCGTATCGCGCACCAAACCCTCGGCATCCACGCGCTTTACCGTATCCTTGAGCGGTACCGCCGCCACCCCGCTGCCGTAGTCGCGCGCCGAGGCCATGCAAGCCCAGATCACCGCGTCGCTTACCAGCGGGCGCGCGGCATCGTGCACCGCGATGCACTCCGCATCGGGTGGCACCTCAGCCAACCCATTGTACACCGAGGCTTGACGATCCTCGCCGCCCTGCGCGAACCGAACCGGGATGCTCGGCGCGCAGGCATCGACAATCGCCCCGGCGCGCTCCCTCTCCCCCGGCCCTACCACCACAACCACGCCGCTGAAAGCGCCGCTCTCGGCCAGTGCGCACAACGAACGGCCCAGCATCGGCGCACCCAACAGCGGTGCGAACGCCTTGTTTTCCGTCAGACCCATGCGCGCGCCGCGTCCACCGGCCACCAAAATCACCCAGTTCACAGGTCGTCCTCGCCTGCGACCACGCGGTACATGGACGAAGCCGCAGCCTTGGCGGCGCGCTCGTTGATCTCCAGCACCTCATAGCGATTCAGCTTGTCGCCAAAGCGAATCTCCAGCACGTCGCCCACTTTGACCTCGCTGGAGGGCTTCGCCGGCTTGTCGTTGATGGTCACGCGCCCGCCGTCGCCCGCCTCCTTGGCAACAGTGCGCCGCTTGATAATGCGCGAAACCTTCAGGTACTTATCCAGCCGCATACGCAAACCTCCGCAAATTGATGATAAAAGTATATGCCCCTCAAAAACGACAGAAGGACCCGCGCAAATCCTGCGCGGGCCCCCAAGCGCCTATTGAACCTTAAGCGTCCACGATGTCCTTCAGGGCCTTGCCAGCCTTGAACACCGGGGCCTTGGAAGCGGCGATGCTAATTTCTTCGCCAGTGCGCGGATTGCGAGCCTTGCGGGCCGGGCGGTTCTTGACTTCGTAGGTGCCGAAACCAACGATCTGAACCTTGCCACCGGAAGCCAGGGTTTCGCCGATCGCTTCGACGATCGCGTTCACAGCGGCTTCGGCCTGCTTACGGGTCAGGTCAGCCTTTGCGGCAACAGCCGCGCTCAGTTCGGTCTTGTTCATGAAAATATCCTCCTTTTTTATCGCTACTGCGTAGCATGCCTAAGACTATCGAAGTCATATTCGCCGGAAAATCCTCAATTCCTTCATTCTCTGCGGTATTTGTTTCCGAATTTTTCAATAAAAACCCGGTTTTTCGAAAAAAACTCACTTTTTTTGCTGTTCGCGCTTCACGCGGTCCCAATAGACGTCCATTTGGGCCAAATCCATGCCCTCGAGCCGCCCGCCATCTTGGGAAATCATCGCCTCCATGCGGGTGAACCGCGCCACAAATTTCTCGGTCGCCTCGCCGAGCGCCAGCTCGGGCTGCACCCCCGCCAGCCGCAGCGCATTCACCGCCGCGAACAACAAATCACCGCCCTCCTCCTGCGGGTCTGCACCCGCATCGAGCTCTGCGCGTAGCTCCCTCGCTTCCTCCAGTACCTTGTCCAGCGCGTCCTGGGGCTTATCCCAATCGAAGCCCACGTGCGCCGCCTTCTTTTGCACCTTGGCGGCGCGCATCAGCGCGGGCAGATACTTGGGCACGCTGGCAAGCACCTCGGCCTGGGTGGCTTGGCCGCGCTCCTGCTGCTTGATCTTGTCCCAATTGCGCTGCACGTCGTCGGCGGTCTCGCAGTGCGCATCGCCGAAAATATGCGCATGGCGGGCGATCATCTTTCGGCAGATGTCGGTGGTCACCTCGTCGATGGTAAACGTGCGGTGTTCCGCAGCGATCTGCGCGTGGAAAACGATCTGCAGCAGCACATCGCCCAGCTCGTCCGCCAGATCGTCGGGGTCGCCCCCGCGCACCGCATCCACCGCTTCGTAGGCTTCCTCTATTAAGTGTTGGCAAAGGCTCTCGTGGGTCTGCTCGCGATCCCAAGCGCAGCCGTCGGGCGCACGCAACACGCGCAGGATGCGCACTAGGTCGGTGAACCCGAAGCGCTCGCGCTGCCGGTAATCCAGCGCCGCCACCCAAAGCGCCACCGTGTGGCTGTATGTCGGTTGCCGATCGAGCTCCTCCAGCGCGATGGGCGTCAACAGACAGGCCTCGTGCTCCCCCGGCGCTGCAAATAGCACCTTGGTCTGCGCAGGGTAGCGCTCCAGCAACCAAAGCTTGAGCTGTGAAGCCAGTATGCGGCTATCGATCTCGGTCACGCACAGCGGCAGATCAGGATCATGCTCCAGCTGCGGAGCATCGATGGCCGCCGCGGATCGGTACGGGCCCTGCCCATGGCCGAACGGGATTGCACCCGCGCGCACGTATTCGCTCGTCGAAACGCAGGGCAACACGGTTACCGACACATCGGGAGGCAACTCCGCCAGCAGCATCCGCACCGTCACATCCTGCGCAGGATCGCTCACCGCGTAGCACAGCTTCCGAGTACTTTGCAACCATTCCAACAGCGTTTGCACCGTCCGCTCGTTTAGCACGTCGAAGTCTTCGCTATCAGCATAGAGCGAATCCAGCGTATGAAACAGCACGCGCCGCCCCACTAGCCAGGCGGCCACGGCGTGTCGGCCCGTACGAAGCACGAGCGTCTCGGCATCCTCCATGGCCCGTTGCGCGCCCAAGGTAAGCGCATCCAGGTTCCCGGGCCCAAGCCCAACGATCGTCAATCGCTTTTGTTTGTTCATTGATTATCCTCCGGTCGCGGAAGAATCGCGGCAGCATGATTCAAAGCCTGCCGAAAATATGTATATAGTATAACACAAATCCTGGTGATGCGCAACGAAAAAGCCCTCAGCAACACGGCGATTGCATTTGAATACAGAAACTGGGGTTTGCGTCCGAAGGATCCCTAAGGGGCCAGAGTTGAGGCCGCCCAGTGGGCGAAAAGCCGAAACGGCAGGCCAATGAGCGACGGAGCAGCCAAGGGCTGCGACAATCGCGAATTGAGGAGATCGGAAATCCCTTAGGTCGCCCTCGCAAGGGCGAAATTCTCCAAAAAAAGCAGGCGGTTTCGCTCCCCTGGGAGCGACCGGAGGGCTTTGCGGTCGCCCTCCGGCCACCTTCGCAGCGCATCTCCCAAGCATTGGGCGGCAAATGCAGTCGCCCTGCCCTCAGCAATGCGCGGCGGAAGGCTTCTTCGCGCTCACACCCTCGCGCACCGGGACGTGCGCGCTGCAGTCCCGCACGCCGCGCTTGCTCCTCGCGCTATTCAAACAGATCACGCTGCTTGCTCTGCCTATCAAAAAGCAGGTTGTACTGTGCAGCCGCATAGTCGCCGATCAGCGGATCGGCCTCCATCGCCTCGTCGAGCGAAATCCTGTTGTTCTGTGAATCCCGGATGTCCTTGCCCGAAAACACCGGCCAGCGCTCGCGCATGTTTGTCAAAAAGCGCTGGTAATCGCTCAGGGGCAGCCCCGCCACCTGCATGAACAGGCCACCCAAGTATTGCGTGCTGATATCGCCCACATCCACCGAAGGCAAGCCCCGGTTGCTCCAAATCAGAAACGGCGTCCGATACATCGCATAGGCTCGGTCCTCCGCGCTCACCTCCGGGCCGCCCATAATCTCCTTTAACTTCTCCGCGGAAGGCTGATGATCGCCAAAGAAGAGCACCAGCGTCGGCTCATCCCATGCCCGCAGCGTCTCGATGAACCCGTGCAGCGCTGTGTCGCTGATGTTCATCAACGTCAACACCACGTCCAGTTCGTCGTCTGATTCACCGTTAGCGCGGGTCACCTCCTGCGATGCATCCAGCGCGTAGGTTTTCATGTAGGGCACATGATTTTGAATGGACACGGCAAACTGGAACAGCGGCTCGCCTTCACGCTTTTCGCGAATCAGCGCCATCATGTCCTCATACATCGCCGCGTCCGCGTAATGCTCGCGAAGGAAATTCTCCGGATTCGCCCATCCGCCCAGCATGCCCCGGGATAGGAACGTGTCAAACCCCAGCACAGGATAGGCGCTGTCTCTGGCATAGTTGCTCGGATCTTGGGGATGAATTGCCACCGTGCGATACCCCAAGCCCTTCAAATGCTGCGCCATCGAATAGCCGTTCTGTGCATCCTGCCGGATGTACTGAAGGTACGCGATGCTATCCCGCACCAGAAAAACCGATGCATTTCCCGTCAACACCTCAAATTCCGATTGCGCTGTGCCTCCGCCAATGGTGGACATGTGCAGCATGCCATGAATCGACTCCTCGCGGAGTGCGCGCAGATGCGGGAGCATCGGTTGGCTGGTCTCCAGCCCCTCCACCGCCGACAAATCCATAAAGCTTTCGTTCATAATAACGATGATATTGGTGGGTCTTTCCTCCACGACGGCCGGCGCCGGCATTTCCTCGCTATTCCGCAGGGCGACCCGCAGTTTTTCCGGGTCGTACCGCTCCGGCTTTTGCACCATCATAATACGCAAGTTAGAAATCAGCGTAGCGGTTACACCGCCCGGCGATCCGTTTTCTTCATACTCGGCAGCCGCACCGAAGCCATGGCCGGAGTACGAAACGAAGAAGGGCATGCTCGGGTCGATTAAGGTAAGGCACAGGACCCACAGGCCGCACGCCGATGCAGCGCCTACGGCCAACCGTCGCCATGGGCCGCGCACCCGCACCGAGCACAAGCCGCTGGTCACAGCAAACAGCACCAGCCCAATCAGCGTGGCGAGCATGAGCGGGCTAACCACCGTATGCTGCGCAACATCGACGTTGAGCAACGTTTTTGCCGAAAACACATCCCATGGCACCAGCGGTGAACCGCGTAGGCTTATTTTTTGGTTGTTGATCAACGAGATTATCCACCAAAACGCCGCCACCACAATCTGCGCCGGGCCGCTACGCCCAAACAGCATAAAAAGAACGCCCGTCATCGCCGCGCAAACAGCGACAGCGATCACCGTCCCATGCGTGAAGAACATGAGCGGGCCTTTGTGCAGCCACTCCACGAGCGGCAGCATGGCGAGCGGCGCAACCCCGAACCATATCCAACCCGCCCATCCTTTGCGCGAGCTGCCGCCCCAGAAAATGACGTACAGGCATAACACCAGCGCAATCCACAGCAGGGCTCCGCAGCCGATGATGTTGATAATCCACTGGTAATTGACCCGCTGTACCAGAAAAAACGTGGATATACCCATGCTGCCCTCGCGCATTGCAATGGTGCTTCCCCACGCTTCTCTCGGCTGCATGGCGATCTGCACGCTGCCCGCATCCGCCACCAGCTCGACCGCAAGGCAATACTCCCGCTTTTCATTCAGCTTGGCGCTGATAGAAAAAAAGTGAAGCTCGCTTTGGTTCCATTCCTGTGCCGTGCATTCCCGGCGCGCCAGCACCCATCCATTTTCATCCGAAAGCGTAACCACAACCGTGCCCTCGGTCTGCGAATCCGGAACGCGCACCGCATAGAGGGCAATATCCGCGATGCGCGCACTGGGCGGATGAAACCACATATTGACCGACTCCCCGGCCCCCAAAGAAAACGCGGTGTCTTCCGGCGTGCTCGTAAGCACTTCCACTTTGGTAAAAGTACGCTCTGGGTAGCTCCGTAAGCACCAGAGCGCCGCACCCACCACCACAGCCAGCAACACCAGCGCTACAGCAATGCATTGCTTCCTTGCGCTCAAAGATCGAAAAGCCAATGGCTTCTTCCCCCGTTCCTGCGTCCGCAATTCTTTCCGTAAACCTCTATAATGAACCTCCATCTGAAAGCAAGTATAGCGTTTCTCCTTTTCCATCGCAAGCAGAATGTGTATACGGCAGGCTTTTCGCGCCTCACAAACAGCATTTCAATAGCATTTTAAAGGCCTTCAAAAAGCAAAAAAGAGCCGGCTGCCACAAAAGCAAACGGCCCCACGCTGTAGACAAAGCCACCTTAGAGGTTCAAAGGAGATTGCACTCCTCTCTGAATGCATTCGTATTCCCAAGCCTTCCGTTGCTTTTGTGCGTCACGACACCATGCGCAGCTCACTGCTCCATTTGCCTGCCCACAATGCTGGCAGTGGTCTCCGCAACCTTCATCTCAGTATCGCCCATCTTGGCGTTCGGCTCACGGCTGAGCAACATGACCGCACCGATGGATTCCCCATCGGCAATGATCGGGCACACCACCTGCGCCGTGTAGGGCGCGGCATCCTCCTCATTGGTAACGGCGAAAATCTTGCCGCCGCTGGCCCGGTTGATGGTCATAGGCTGGCGGTTCTGTATCACGTTCTCCAGGTCGCGGCTGATGGGCTTATCCCATAGCTCCTTCTTCGATACGCCCGATGCCGCCACCACCATGTCGCGGTCGCAGATGCAAGCGATATGTCCCAGCGAGCGGAAGAGCGACTCAGTGTAATCCTTGGCGAAGGATGAAATTTCGCCAATCGGAGAGTATTTCTTTAGAATTACCTCGCCATCTCGGTCGGTGTAGATCTCCAGCGGATCGCCGTCGCTGATAACATGGACATCGAAAACCTTGTCTTTCTGGTGCGTTGCGCTTTGGACAATACGGCAGGTTAAGAGGTTTTCGGCGTTTGTGGGGTTTCCGATGTCCAACTTAAAATTTACGGTGTCCTCTAGGGTGCAAGAGCGCAGGAGCGTGTCTATGTCCGCTTGGAGGTGAATCTCCAGGTGATCTTCAAATACCTTCACACAGTCGATGATCAGTTCCAAATCGTTGCGCTCCAGCTTTTCCTTTTCTAGGATGTCCCGGAACACGTCCAGTGCGGTTTTCGCCACTCGGTTCACCCGCAGGATGGTGTTGCGCTTGTCGGAGAGCATGTCTATCTGGTGGGTTAGACCTTCAATCCTCTTGTGCAGGTCGCTTTCCATCTCATCGTAGGTTTGCTCCAGCAGGGCCTCCTGGTCAGGATGCTTCATGATATCCCGGATGCGCTGCCGCTTGGTGACTTTCAGCTCCTCATACAGCCCTTCGAGCACCGCCGCCAGATTGTCGGCGGATTGCTCGGTTTCGACCACATCTTCGGTTTCGCGGGCAAGGTCGGCGTTGAGCAGATCGAGCATGGCGGCGGAGCTGTCCATCACCCGCCTGACGTAGATTTTCAACAGCTCATCCAGCTTGTCCACTCGGATGTGATGGGAGGTGCAGCCAGCGAGGCCCCGGCGATGGTAGGTGCCGCAGGTATAAGCTGGGTTCAGGTCGCTACGGCTCATGGCGAACATGGGGCTCTGACAGTCGCCGCACTCCAGAAAGCCGGAGTATACATTGTCATACTTCTTCACACCCCGGTAATTGGAGCGAGTGCGCTTTTCCCGCAAGGCCTTGGTGGTGGCGAAGGAGCGGTAGTCGAGGATGGCCTGGTGGTGGTTCTCGATCACGATGTGCTCGCCCTCGTCGCGCTTGATATCCTTGCCGTTGATCTTGGCTCGCGTGTACTTGCCCTGCCGCAGCGTACCGATATAGAAGTCGTTATCCAGAATGCCCTGGATGCTGACGATGCTCCAGGCGGCCTTGACGACGCGGTTATACTCCTCGCCCTCCCCTTCCTTGCGCAGCTGCTCCGACATGCGCGGGGTGGGGATGCCTTGCGCGGTGAGGTAGTTGGCGATCTTCTTGTAACCCCAGCCGTCGTTGTTGTAATGATCGTAAATCCTGCGGACGATGTCGGCCTCGGTGGGGACAAGCTCAAACTGCTTCTGCTTATTGACAATGTAGCCATACGGCGCGGCGCAAATCCACTCCCCATCGGCTTGCCGACGCTTGATGACGTTTTTCACCTTCTTGGAGGTGTCGGTCACCGGCATTTCGTTGATCAGAAATTGAAACTGGATTTTCAGCCAGTCGTCGTCGTTGGGAAAGTCGATGCCGTCGCCGATGGAGATAATGCGGACGCCCGCGTCGCGCAGGTCTTCCAGTTCCACCAGGCCCCGGCTGTTGCGGCGGGAGAAACGGGAAAAGTCCTTAACAACCAGAATGTCCTTTTTGTGGGCGATCAGCTCCCGGCGCATGGCCTGGTAGCCCTCGCGCTGCTCAAAAGTGTAGCCGGAACGGTCCCGGTCCTCGTAGAGGGTCAGGGTGCTGCCGGGGTATTTGGCCTTGACAAAGTCCTCAATGATGGCCTTCTGGTTTTCGATGGAGGTGTTGTCCCGGTCCAGCTCGTCATCGACGGAGATGCGGGCATAGCCCGCGATGTCGAATTTTTCGATCATTGCAGCTCACCTTCCTTGCCTTTGGGCTACGAAGCTGTTTTGCGAACTACCGAGGATTGCTCGGCGCTTGCTTCTCGCTGTTTGCCAATTTTGATATGTCTAAAATTATTATTTACAGACAACATTGTATATCAATATGACAAGCAAATCAAGACCAATCTCTTCAGGGCTATATTTACCGTTGTATTTAGGGTGAAATAGTGGTACGCTTTTATCGAAAGGAGAGGATACCATGCCGAATATTCTACCGATTTCTGATTTGAAAAACTATGGTGAAGTCTTGACGCAGTGTGAAAACGGCGCTCCCGTTTTCCTGACCAAAAATGGCCGTGGTAAATATGTGGTGCAAAGCCTGGCTGATTACGAGAAGCTTATGGCCACCGTCCAGTTGCTCTCCGATTTGGCGCAAGGCCAGGAATCCCTGCGCAAGCATGGTGGCTTGACCCTTGACGAAGCCTTCGCGGGATTGGGTGAGTAGTATGCCATACCGCATCACCGTTGCTCCCAAAGCGAGGGAGGATTTACTTTCGATCAACGCCTACATCAGCGACGAACTCAGCAATCCCGATGCCGCCACCAAACTGATGCAAGAAATGAAATCGAGAATCGCTTCTTTAGCCGAAATGCCCGAGCGCGGCGCGACGCTGGATAGCGTGATTCCGCTTAAAACCGGCTTTCGCTTTCTTGTTTGCGGTTCATACAAAATCTTCTACGTGTGCTCCCATGAACAGGTTGAAGTGCTCCGCATTTTGCATGATCGCCAGAACTATATGAAAGCACTGTTTTGATGAAAGCCGAATAATACGCCCTCATGATCCCATCGCGATCATGAGGGCACTTTGCTGGTCATCGCTCCATCGCGCGGCTCGGCTTTTTCTCCCGTTGCACCGCCATTTCCGCACTCCGCTTCCTATTATAAGCCAGCAGATCAAGCGTACTTCGGTATATATCCCGACCGCCCGACTCGTACACCGCCACCAGGTACTTTTTGTGCTTGTATTCCGCGTAGAGCGGCTTCAACTTTTCACGCACCGCAGGGTCGTTTTTTTCCGCGTTGGTCAGCCAAACCTCCACCAGCTGACGATCATCCTTGACGTTTATCTCCAATCCATAATCACGCTCCCTATTTCCAATAGTTTCCTCATCGTTCTTGCGGTTTATGCGCGGCCGCCTTCAGTGCGGCGCTCAAAATCTCCGACGGAATCAAATCCACCGCACGCTTTAAATCCTCGTAATCGCCTAGGGCAACACCGCACAAAACAAGCGAGCCAAGAACTGGTATAATGAAGGCATAGGATCGTCAATGTAACGAAAAGTGTGAAAGCTGTGTAGCGATTCATCATGAAGATTTGAGGCGTGGTTAGATAGCGCATGGTAACCAAGATCCTTGAAACAATCTTGCTTATTGTCCTTATGATAGGCGGGTTTGTCATTTCGTATTCAGGGTCGTTTGGCACGATGTTAAGTGACGATGTCGAGATATACAGAGGGAAAAAGGGTGTGCGGCATCGAAAATTCACTCGACATAACTTTTGGAGAACCTTTCTGTATTTGGATTTCATTGAGAGCATTGAAACATTCCATTATGTTTTGTTTATATGCTTTGTGGTTACCTATTCATTGATGTCGTTTTTCATGCTGTGTGCCAATCTATTCGAAGAAGCACCCATTTTTCGCACCGTGGCGATTGTATTCGGATGGCCATGTTTCGTCTCGTCGTTTCTAGTCACTTTTGTTCGGTGGAAGCTGTATCGTTGGAACATGGTAAGGAGACGCCCAAAAAGAAAGAAAAAGCGTTCGCGGCATTAGGGTCAAGTCATCTGTTTGGGCTTCGAGTGAGGCCCATTTTTCATTGGCAAAAAGACCCGCTTTATTGTGCACCCGTTTTGCCTCCCATCGGCCCAAAATGAGCTTTATTTTCGCCCATCGGGTGCATTGCTTCATGAGTAATAATTATCGGGTTCACCCAAAAATTCCCACCACGCTTTTCGGCATCAGCAAGCTCAAGAGTTTCTCCAGTGCACATAACGAATTATCACTCGTTCTTCATCGATTCAAGCCCGAAAACCCTTGATATTCCTAGCCTTTTCACCCTCGACATACAATAAGAGCCACTCTCATCGAGCGGCTCTTATTGTATCAAATCTTACTTTGAATGTGGTGGAGAAGGACGAAGTACACAAAATACACTTTCGCGGGATGCGTGGTGTGGGTTGGTTGTAATGGGAGCCTAGGCGATTGAAAGCCCAGGCTCCTTCCTTGTTTCTTGGGATTACATCGGGGATAAGAAGTCTTTAGGCATGCAGGGGCTCGGGGAGGGCGCATTACTGCGCCCTCCCTTCCGTAGTGATCTCCACTTTAAAAGCATGTGCCTCGTCATAGCTCGGTGGATCGATGACCTGCCCGTCCTCGTCTTGCGCCAGGGGCACAAAGCGGATGCTGGTGGGCATATCGCCCTGGATCGCAACCTCGCCCTGATAGCGCAGCGTAACGGTTCCGTCCGCTCGCGTTTCCGGCTTACTGTTGCTGCAGCTCATGCTTGCCAAGATGGCCCCATTCTGATCCATCAGCGCGTAGGGCTGTTGCGGCATGTCCGACGACGTTCCCTTAGGATAAACTCGCTCGAAGGTGTAGCTTGCCCGCGTGAAGGATACGTCCATGCCGGCGAAATCTACGGTGTATTCTTCAAAGGGGAAGCTCTTTCCGGCACCTACCGCCAGCTTGGTGCTTTCAGGCACCGCTGCCACAAAGGTGCATTCAAAGGAGTCGACCAGTGTGAAGGCACCGCTTTGCACTAGTTGGGCCCCCAGCAGCTCCTGCCACCAAGCCTCTTCGGTCATGCCTTCCGGCACTGGAATCGCTGCGGCATACTCCACCGGACTGTCTCCGTTGGTTATCCAAATTTCGTGGTTTTCATACGCGTCGCGGAAGGGCTTCAGTTGCACTTCGATGGGCAGCGTTACGCCATCCGCGCCCTTTGTCACGATCTCCTGGGCGCGCACCACCGGCCAGTTTGGCCGGAGGACCTGCATGGTCAGGTTCCAAGTGACTGGCCCGTCCGCCTCGTCCTCATAGAGCACGGCATCAAAGCCGTACTTCCCTTCCAGGTAATCCTCATTCAGGCTGGGGAACAGGAAGCCGGACGTGAAGTCGCCGCGCATTCCTTCAATGTCCAAATCCAGCTGGCGGTCGCCGCACCAGGCGGTCAGTTTGGGGTAAATGTACACGGGCTTATCGGGATTCTTGGAGGTCAGGTCCATCGCAATGGCGATGCCTCTGCCATCAAACACCGCGTCGCCGACGGTCAGAGTGATTTCGTCGGTCTCATAGGTCTTTCCCAGCTCGACGATGTGTTGTTCAAATTCCGCCGACGGATTTCCACCAGCCTGATACTCTCGCACGCTGTAGTGGCTGACAACAGCCAGTGCGGTTCCCGCAGCCAGCGCCAACACCAGCGCCGCCACCAAAATTCCAATTCGCTTTTTCATAACGGGTTGCTCCTCTCTCACGCTTTGCGCGGCGGTGAGCAACGCTTCATGAAAATCCTGCGAAACAGGTGTATAGACACTTTTCCAATCGTTTTGCTTCATTCCTGCCACGCCCTCTCGTCTTGTTCATAGGCCAGTCTTAGCGCCTTGCGCCCGTCGTGGAGCCGCTTCTTCACCGTGCCCAGCGGACAGCGGAGCATGTCGGCGATGTCCTTGAGTGAAAAGTCCTCCACATAGTGCAGCACCATGGGCAGGCGCAATTTATCAGGTAGACCATCTACCATCGCAGTGAGGTCTCCTTCGGGCGCACTCGTATCTGTCGTATGCTTCTCATCCGTCCAGGCCGGGATCAGTACCAGGCGCGCCTGCTTGCGGCAAATCGTATGACACTCATTGATTAGGATGCGCATCAGCCAGGTTTTGAAATAGCGCTCGTCTTTGAGTGTATACTGATTCGCCCAGGCTTTGAGTACGGCCTCCTGTACGGCGTCCTTGCGGTCAGCCTCTTGTCTGAGCATGGAACATGCCACCCGGTACAAGGTCTGCTCGTGCGCCATTACTTGGCAAACGAATGCTTGTTTATCCATAAGGGCCTCACCTCCCGCGCAACCAGCGCGGATTGCGCGTTTTGATTCATGCATGACACCCATTAGACGTGGCAGTGCAAAAAAAGGTTACGATTTCAAGCATAGGATCAATTCCCTAAAAGTCAAGGGATATTCAAAAAAGGCAGGTCGCTACATATTCAAAAAAGGCAGGTCGCTAAATCATGAACGACCTGCCTTTGGTTTGTGTTCACTTAAAGTTATAGAGGCAGCCCACTACACGCATCCACATAGACCGTATAGCAAAGATACCGCTGTAGCCCGGAATCCGCCGCTTGACTAAACTCCACCAGGAATTGCCAAACCGGATAGGTCATGTGCTTGCCATTGATCGCATAGCAAAGCTCCGCGCCGACCACCTTGGCTTCTAAGAGCCCATCAAAGAATCGGTTATCCTTGGGAAGTGACGCCAAACACTCCTGCCAGCTAAGAACAGGCTGTGATTCTCCGCTTTCCGCCACCACCTCGTGCAGGTTACTGGCTTCGGCAAAGACAATTTCTCCGCGGCTGTTGAATTGCCACAGCACAAATATGCCTTCATCAAACTGCGGATTATTCGAACGGTAGTTAGGGCTCTTGATGTCGCAGATCGCAAAGGGGATGCCATCCAGTTGCTGGCGCGCACGGACGTAGGTGTATTCGTCATCAAACAGCCTGCGCTCGTTTAGGTAGTCATACTCATACCGCGCCGCTTCGCTGGAGATGCCGAGCAGATAATTCTTCATGTCGGCACCTGTATGAATGGGCGCTCCGCGCAGGCTCACATCCGCGCCTCGGGCTATGTTGCAGACCTGATAAAAGGGATACTCATACAACACGCCCCAGGTATCCAGTAACAGTTTCGCCTGCTGATTGGCAAAATCCAGCACCGAATCCGCCGCTTCGCTTCTTAGTGGCAGAGGGATATTCGACGGATAGAAAAGCGCATACACCAAAGCTTCTTCTTGGTAGATAAATTGTCGGTACTCCGTGCGATCAAT
>JAVBLJ010000040.1:0-19720 GCA_031553615.1 Eubacteriales bacterium | reverse complement strand
GTAATACCAATTCCAATTAGGTTTTGCCAATAAGCCAGCGATAGATTTTTTCGTTCGGCTAGGAGTCCGAAGGAGGCGTAGCCAGCAGCTACGCTGACCGAGGCACGACAACGCCGATCGGAAATAGATCCGCTGGATTGTCGCAAAACGTAGTTGGAATGGGTATTACGCCGGAACGTCAGGTGGTTGAGCCAGTTGAGTCGGATGTCGGTGGTCGTGGGCAGCTACGGCAAACAAAATATATGGTCGCATCTATCTCGCTCGCTTCCCTGGGCGCGCGTCACTCCGAAAGGATACCGCCTTCCAGCCGATACAATGCCCGCGAGCATACGCTTGCTCCCCCGCGCTCCAAAATCCGCAGCCCGGAGTGCCGCTCACCGGGGTACACACGGGTGGATAGCGCTTTCCCCTTGCCGTAGAACAGCTCAATGGCTGTTCCATCCACAAACAGCCGTAGGTCGCAGAAGCCCTCCGGGCTGGCGTACGCGGCGCGCAACGTCTCCTCCTTTTCGCACAGTCCGCCTTTGCAAAGCGCCAGGCCCTGCGCATCCAGCGTGACCGCAACCCCGCGGCCGGATTCGTCGAGCAGGAAGGCAATCTCCACTTCGCCTTGTCGCAGATCGAGCCGCGCACAGAGCTCGAAGTGCTGCCCCGGCTCTTCGGGGTGATCGATGCGCTCGACCCGCAGCAGGTCGATTTCTTTTGCAGGGTATTGGCAAAGCGCGTCCTCTTCGAAGCGCATTTCGCGCGGGATGGTCAGCATACCCTGCCAACCCTGTGCCGCGCGCGCTGCCTCCGCGCCGCACTCGCGCATCCAGCCGTATAGTATCCAACGCCCGTCCGGATGCCGCACCAGGTTGGGCGCATACACACAGTCGCCCGCATCGAGCAGGCCGGGCGTGCATTCGCTCAACCGCCCCTGCTCATAGCGCCCCGTGAACGTCCGCACCACGGAAGCAGGCACGGCGGAAATGAGCATCGCGCCCCGATCCCCCTCGCGCAGGAACACAGGGCATTCCCAGATGACGTCGGCCAACCCGAAGTCCTGCGCCCTCGCGAAGGGCTCAGGCCCCTCCCAGCGCAACAAATCCGTGCCCTTGTACATTTCCGCAAACCCGCCGTCGGCATCCCCGGAGCCTATCAGCATCCGGTATTCCCCGCCCTCCCGCCAAATGTAGGGGTCTCGCCAGCCTATCAGGCTGCGGTCGCCGCGGGTCAGGATCGGGTTGTCCGGGTGCTTGCGGTAATGCATACCTTCGGCGTCGCCCACTGCCATGCAGAGCGTCTCGGGTTGCACACCCGTGTACAGGATGTGCGGCAGCCCCTGGTGTATCACGCAGCAGCCAGAGAACACGCCACCCCTGTCGTACGGCCTATCCGGGTGCAGCGCGTGCGGCAAGCGCCGCCAGCGCACCATGTCGTCGCTCACCGCGTGGCCCCACGTCATGTTGCCCCACACCGGCTCGTGCGGATTGTGCTGATAGAACATGTGCAGCCGGCCGTTGATAAAAATCGGGCCATTGGGATCGTTCATCCAATTGCGCTCGGGTTGGAGGTGAAAACGCGGACGCGGCGCTATGCTCATTCCCCCACCCCACCCTTCCCTTGCTGCAAATACTTGGCCGTGATTGACTCGGCGCACTGCGCCAGCCCTGCCACCGGGCCTTCGTACAGGATACGCCCGCCGCGCCTGCCGCCATCCGGGCCCAGGTCGATCACCCAATCGGCGCTGCGGATCACGTCCAAATTGTGCTCGATCACCAGCACCGTGTTGCCCTTTTGCACCAGCGCATCGAGTATGGAAAGCATGTGCGCCACATCGGACATATGCAGGCCGGTGGTGGGCTCATCCAGTATGTACAGATTCCCTTTCCTGCCGAGCTCCTTGGCCAGCTTCAAGCGCTGGCACTCGCCGCCAGAAAGCGTGTTGAGCGGCTGACCCAGCGTCATGTAGTGCAGGCCGACGCTCACCAGGCTCTCCAGCTTGCGCCGCACCTCGCGCTCTTCAAAGAAATCCACCGCCTCCTGGCAGGTCATGGAGAGCACTTCCACGATGTGCTTGCCCTTGTAGCGCGGTTCGAGCGCCTCGGGGCGGAAGCGCTTTCCACCGCACTCCTCGCAGGGCACCTCCACGGTATCCATGTAGCTGAGGTTGAGCTCCAGCAGCCCCGAGCCATGGCAGGCCGGGCATGCTCCCTCCGAATTGGAGCTGAACAGTCCCGCGCTCACGCCGTTCTCCTTGGCGAATGCCTGACGAATGGCGTCCATGCAGCCGATGAACGTGGCAGGGTTCGAGCGAAGATTGACGCTCACCGCATTCTGATCGATGCGCACGGCCTCCGGGAAATCCCACGCGAACACCTCGTTAACCAGCGTGCTCTTGCCCGATCCGGCCACGCCGGTCACCACGCTGAGCACGCCCTTGGGCACACGCAGCGAAACGTTCTGCAAATTATGCAGGCTGGATACGCTGCTTTCGTAGAAATCCTCGACTGGGCGCGGCTTCTGCTTGAGGGGCAAGCCCGTGCCCAAGCACTGCCCGGTGAGCGTGCCCGAGGTCAGCAACCCCGGGTAGCTGCCCTCATACACCACTTGGCCGCCCTGCGTGCCCGCCCTGGGCCCCACATCCACGATGTGATCGGCGATCTGGATCACATCCGGGTCATGCTCCACCACGATGACGGTATTTCCCTTGTCCCGCAGCTTGAGGAGCAGTTCGTTGAGCCGGTGCACATCGCGCGCGTGCAGACCGATGCTGGGCTCATCGAATATGTACATCACGTCGGTGAGACTGGAGGAAAGCTGCTTGACCATCTTCACGCGCTGGGATTCTCCGCCCGATAGCGTGGAGGTTTCACGATCCAGCGTCACGTAATCCAGGCCGATATCGATCAGGTTCTGCACGCGCAGGAGGATGCTCTGCACGATGGGCGCAGCGTGGGCGTCGACGCTGCGGAGCGCCGCAACCAGCTCCTCCAGCGGCATGCACGTAAAATCGTGGATGGTGCAGCCCTGCAGGGTGGGCGTGAGCGCGCGCGGATTGAGCCGCTTGCCGCCGCATTCCGGGCAGGTGCATACCGTGGTGAAGGCCTCGATCTTTTTCTGCGTAGCTTCGGCCTTTTCGTAGTTGGTCTTCACGTTTTGGCGCAAAAAGCGGGGCACCAAGCCCTCGTACTGGCTGTTCATCTCGCCATCCAGGAACTGCATGGCCATCTTCTCCGGCGGCGCGTACACCAAGCGATGGTATTCCTCGGGCGTGTAATCGCGCACCTTCTTATCGTTATCGAATAGGCCGCGCCCCGCGTACATCTTCCATTGCCAGGTGCCTACCGTGAAGCCGGGCAGCAATATCGCGCCTTCGTTCAGCGATTTATTGGGATCGAGCGCCTTGCCCACGTCCAGGGTGGTGACTCGCCCAATGCCCTCGCATTCCTTACACATACCGGCCGGATCGTTGAAGGAGAAGGAGTTGGCGTAGCCGATATGGGGCTGCGCAAAGCGAGAGAACAGCAGCCGCAGGAAGGTGTTGATATCCGTAATGGTGCCCAGCGTGGAGCGTGAGGTGCCGCCCAGCCGCTTTTGATCGACCACGATGGCCGTAGAAAGGTTCTCGATCGCGTCGGCCTCCGGCTGGTTGTAGCGCGGCAAGAACATGCGCACGATGTTGCGGAAGGTCTCGTTGAGCTGCCGCCCCGCCTCCTGCGCCAGCGTATCGAACACGATGGAGGATTTGCCCGAACCCGAGACGCCGGTAAAGATGGTAATTTTGCGCTTGGGGATTTCTAACGTCACATTTTTCAGGTTGTTCTCGCGCGCCCCTACAATGCGTATATATTCCTGCTCCATCGGATGCCTCCTTTTTATATCCACAAAATGTCGCCCACGTCCTGCGCTTAATTATTTGCTCATTCGGTGCTCGCTTGGTCGCAAAAGAGCCTTATGGAAGTTCAACGCAGGCCTATCAAAGTCCTCGTAGGAATCCTGCTTTTCGGATTATCCCTCGAGAGACGGACGAGCAGCCCGCAGCCGCGTTGACACCCGCCGCCGCTCAGGATAAAATAAAAGCAACGGCAGCGATTCAAAAAGCAACGACGCCAGATCAAAAGAGAGATAAAACGAGGCAAAGGAAAGGCACTATGAAAAAGGCGCTCTGCTCATCCCTCCTGGCTCTCTGCCTGCTTTGCGGGGCCTCCGCGCAGGCATCGACCGTCAAACTGACATTCGCGGGCGATTGCACCCTGGGTGCCGATCCGCGCTGGTACGATTCGGAGGAGTCCTTCATCACCGTCATCGAGCGTGAAGGGTTTGCCTATCCCTTTTCACAGGTCAAGCACCTGTTTGAAGCCGACGACCTGACCCTGGTAAACCTGGAAGGCGTGCTCAAGGACGATGGCCGCAACATGCGCCCGGGCGTCCCCTTCAACTTTCGCGGCCCTACCGCGTACACCGAAATCCTCCGGCTGGGCAGCATCGAGGCCGTGAACCTGAGCAACAACCATATAACTGATTACAAGGAATCCGGCATCCGCAGCACCAAGGCGGCGCTAAGTGAAGCGGGCATCGGCTATTGCATGGCGACGGAGGCGTACACCTTCGAGAAGGACGATGTGCGCATCGCGTTCTTCGGCCTAAAATTCCGCGATTACAACGCGAACCGGGAATGGTTCAAGCAAACCATCCCCGAGCTCAAGGCCAACGGCACCGATTTTGTGGTGATCCAAATGCACGAGGGCGAGGAATACTCGCCCCAGCATGCCGGTGCGGTGCAGGAGATGGCGCACCGCCTAATCGACCTGGGTGCGGACTTGATTGTCGCCCATCACCCGCACGTATTACAGGGCATCGAAATCTACCAAAACCGTACCATCCTCTATTCGCTAGGCAACTTCGCATTCGGCGGGAATCCTCGCCTGGACCCTTTAAGCCTGCCGACCATGATCGTTCAGGTTACGCTGGAGTTTGACAAGGCTGGCTACCTTTCCCAGCAGCTCACCATCGTCCCCGCGCACAGCTCGGGCACCGATGCGTTCAATGATTTCCGCCCCGTACTCGTCGGCGGTGCGGAGGCAGAGCACGTCCTGGCGCTGATCCAAGCCGATACGGCATTCCCGCTTGCCCCTTATGTGGAAGGAAAGGGCGCAGTACAGAAAAAGCTGACCGAGGCACGATAGCGGAGCCGAGGTGCGCAAGGGTTACCCGAACCGCAGGTGCAAAAGGCATCAAAGATAGCATCCCTATCGTCGGAAGGCCAAAAGCTGGCAGTAATCAGCACGGTATGTTCGTCCAGGCGCAGGCTAATGTTGTCCGCGTTGCCCCAGGTCAAGCCTTTGTCCATAATCGCCCGGCCCGCAGCCATCCATGCCTGTATAGCCTTTTTTCGGATGGTTTTGCCCTGCGTCGCCTACGCCCGGCCCGCGCTGAGCAAAAAGTTCTTCATTTTGTCGGTCACTACAGCCTGTACCGCTTGCCGACCTGTGGCCAGTTTATCCGGCGGCAACGCCCAGCAGTCCCGGTTGCTCATCCGGGGCACGTCGCCGATGGCGTGCAAAAAAGCTTGTTCCAAATCCGTAGCGACGTTTACCTTGCACACCGGGCCGTACCCGGCTTGCATCATCTCCGCCGGCACGCCAGAACCGCCGTGCAGCACCAGCGGCACATCGGTTTGCGCCATGATGCGCCGCAGCAGCGGCACTTCTACCCGGGGCTTGCGCACCACGTAGGCGCCGTGGGCGGTGCCCACAGAGACCGCCAGCGCGTCTACGCCGGTGCGTGCCACAAATTCCCGCGCCTCATCCGGGTCGGTGAACAGCTCTTCGTCCTTGCTGGTTTCCACAAAATCGGTGGTGCCGATCTTGCCCAGCTCCGCCTCTACCTGCACCCCGCGTTCATGCGCGTAGGCCACCACCTGCGCCGTCAGTGCCACGTTTTCATCGAAATCCTTCTCCGAAGCATCGATCATCACCGACTGAAAACCGGCGGCGATCGCTTCTTGAATGACGCTCAGCTCCTTGGTGTGATCCAGGTGCAGCGTGGTGGGCACGGTGATGTGCTGTGCTTCCAGCTGCGCAAAATATTCTTTGGCAAATTCGGCCGGGGTTACGCCAAACCAGCGGAACTCGTTCTGCGAAATTTGCACAATGGCCGGGGAGTTCGCCGCCTGCGCCGCCCGCAGCACCGGTTCGATCATCGCCACATAGCGCGGGGAAAATGAACCGACCGCATAAGCCCCCTGGCGCGCCGCCCGCAACAGATCCTTCATTAGACATTGCATGAATTTCATCCTCCAGTTTCACATGCATACAGCCCTGCTTTCCAGCCGGTAGTTCCGATGCCCATCGCTAACACGACGCAGCTCATGACCGCGCCCTCATCTGCGCCACAAAGGCTCGCACGCCGCTTTCCGGGCTGGTGCGGATTTGATCACCCAACTCCGGCGGCAGGTAAGCCCGCGCAGCAGCATGGGCAAGATGCTGTCGTCCACAAAAGGTTGCCCCATACAGTTCTCCTTATCTTGCTTCCGCCCTGGGTTGACGCAAATCACCGGGAACGTTACTATTTTTCATGTTGTTTTTTTCAACTGTCTTTATCATAAGTGCTTTTCTCCTGCTAATCAATAACAATTTACTCAAATATTTCAAGTATTTTATATTGACTTGGATAAGATTGTGTGCTATCGTGCGATTAGAAAATAACGGGAACGTTACCAACATCTTCGCATCGGAGGTGCTTTTTTGGCTACCACCATTATTGATATCGCCCGGCTGGCGGGCACGTCTAAGAGCACCGTCTCTCGCTTCCTTACCGGCGGCATCGTCAAAAAGGAAACCGCCTCCAGCATTGAAGAAGCCATTACCTCGCTACGCTACACACCCAACGTCAACGCCCGACGCCTCGTCCAATCCAAAACACAAGTCATCGGCGTGGTGTTCGACGATATTTCCATGTACTATTACGCGGAAATCATGCAGGGAATTCAGCAGGTCGCCAACCAAAGCCAATATGTGTGCAACTTTTTCAGCCGCGCCAACTGTAACCGCAGTGAAGCGGATTTTCTCTCCCTCTTTGCCCAAGGACAGGTCGATGGCATTATCTTCGCCACCTTCCGCCAGCGCAACGCGCAGGAAATCGCCGACATCGCCACCTCCGGACTGCCGGTGGTGCTGCTGGGTTCCCCGGCGAATCACCCCGGCATTTCCCATGTGGATGTCGACAACCGCCTGGGCATTAGCGAGCTGGTGCATTATTTACATGGCCTGGGACACGAGCGCATTGCTTACCTGAACGGCCCTGAAGAAATGCCCGCCGCCGTCAGCCGCCTGGATGGCTATCTGCAGGGTCTGTCCGCATGTAAACTGCCCTGTCTTGGCGGGCTGGTGGTGGATACACCTTGGTCGGTCATCGGCGGCGAAAGCGCGTTGGCCAGCCTGCTGGCCCAGCCCGAGTCCTTCACCGCACTAATCTGTTCCAATGAATTCTGCGCTTTCGGTGCCGCTCGGGCTTTGCAGGCGGTCGGTCGGCGTATTCCGCAGGATGTCTCCATCGTCGGCTTTGACGATAGCCCGCTGCTTCAGTACGCCACCCCGGGCATCACCACCCTCCGGCAGCCCTTTGCGCAAATGGGGCAGATGGCCGTCAAGCAGCTCATGGCCAATATTCAAGACCCACAAGCAATTCCCGCTTCCATTTACCTGCAACCGCAGCTTATGCAGCGTGCCTCCTGCGCGCCGTTGGTTGTTTCATCCCAGGTAGGGTAAAGGCGTGCAAGGAGGTGCCCCATGCTCATCCAGAAGCGGCAAAAGTACGCGTATCTGTTCATTCTCCCCTTCTTTCTAATCTACGTTATCTTCAAGCTGTACCCCATTCTTAGTTCCTTCGCCATTAGCTTTTATGCCGATGCTGACCCGCTCAGCGGCAAGCCTGCGGCGTTCGCGGGGTTTGACAACTACGTTCGCTTGTTTACCTCAAAATACTTTTACGATTATGTGGGCAACACCATTATCGTGTGGCTGTTTTCCATTGTTCCGCAGCTGACGCTAGCGCTGGTGCTCTCGCTCATTTTGAACGAGCGTTGGGTCAAAGGCCGCGTCATGCTTCGTAGCGTCTACTACTTCCCCAACCTGGTGACGCCGGTCACCGTCGGCCTGCTGTTTAACATGCTGTTTGGCAACCCCGGCGGTGCGGTGAACAACCTGCTGCTGTCCCTGTACCTGACTGGCCAGCCCATCGACTTCCTGCACAATCCTTGGACGGTGCGTATGGTCGTCGGTATCGCCATGTGCTGGCAAAACTTCGGCTATAACATTATTTTTCTCACCGCCGGGCTGAACGCTATCAGCAGCGATGTGTACGAAGCCGCCGAGGTGGACGGCGCTAATGCCTGGCGTAAAACAATGTCCATCACCCTGCCGTTGCTCAAGCCCATGCTGCTGTACATCATGATTACCTCGATCATCGGCGGCCTGCAAATTTTTGACGTGCCGAAGATGTTTCCGGAAAATGTGGCCGACTACACCCGCACCATGGTGCTATATATGTATGAAAGCGCGTTCAAGCGCTGGCAGTTTGGCTACGGCGCCGCCATTGCCTATGGCATCTTCATCATCATCGCGGTATTCTCGCTGATTTCGTTAAAAGTCACCAACCGCAAGGAAAAGGAGGCCTAAACGATGACGCCTACCGCACGGATGACCAAGACCCATCGCCCCATGAGCCCAGAGCGACTGCGCCGCATCGGCTGGCACTCGCTGATATACCTGCTGCTTTTTGCTGTGGCCATTGTTTCCTTCTTCCCGTTTTTCACCATGTTGATCTCCTCGACCCACGATGTCCTCAACATCACCACCAAAGTCAACATCCTGCCCGGCGACCAGTTCATGCGCAACTATGAACGCATGCAACAAAACAAAGACATCTGGCGTGGTTTTGCCAATAGCTTGTTCCTGGCGGTGATCGAAACCGTGCTGTGCCTGTACTTTGGTTCTATGACCGCTTATGGATTTGCCAAGTTTTCGTTCAAGGGCCGAAATATTTTGTTCACGATTGTTCTGGTTACGATGATGATCCCCGGCCAGCTGGGTATCATCGGTTTCTTCCGGGAAATACAAGCGCTAAAGCTGATTAACACCTATTGGCCGCTGATCCTGCTCCCGATTGCCAACTGCTTCGCGGTCTTCTTTTTCAAGCAATATTTGGACGGCGGCTTGCCCAATGAGCTAATTGAAGCAGCGCTCATCGACGGCTGCCAGGAACTGGCCCTGTTCCATCGCATCGTGCTGCCCTGCCTCATGCCCGCACTGGTCACCCAGGGCGTTATGAGCTTCATCGGCAGCTGGAACAGCTATATGAACCCGCTGATCATCCTCAATACCGGCTCCATGCTGACCCTGCCCGTGCTGCTGGCTTCTATTAAGTCTAGCTCCGGCACCGCGGACTACGGCGCGCAGTACGTTGGCATTCTGATCTCGGTCGTGCCGCTGCTGGTGATTTTCCTGTTTGCCAACAAGGTCATCATGGAAAAGATCGCCATCGGGGCGGCGGTCAAGGGCTAATCCCCCCCTTCTCTTTGTGCCCAAGCGGAAGCGTTCCGCTGATATATTAAGGAGGTTACGGTATGAGGAAATTGCTATCCCTGGCCCTGTGCCTGCTGATGGTGCTGGCTCTGCTGCCCACCGTCTCCATGGCCGACGAACTCAAAGGCGAATTCACCTGGTGGACCTTCTTTGACCAAGCGCCCTTCATCAAGGAACAGTTTGAAAAAGCCTACCCCGGCATCAAGATCAACCTGGAAGTGTTCGGCGGCGACGATTATCAGACCAAGCTGCTGAATACCCTGCCCTCCGGCGAAGGCGTGCCGGATATGTTTGACCTGGAAGAGGGCTATGTCTACAAATTTATTGACAGCCCGCTGATCCAGAACCTGGAGGAGATCGGCCTGGCCGATATCGGCAAGGACTACTATTCCTGGGCCATTGACTTTGGTCGCGATTCCACCGGCGCGCTCAAGGGCATTTGCGACAACGTCAGCCCCGTGGCCTTCTGGTACAACCGTGCCGGCATGAAGGAATGGCTGGGCACCGATGACGACGCCGAAATCAGCGCCAAGCTGTCCGATTGGGACGCGATCCTGGCTGCCGCGCTGGAAATCAAAGAAAAGTCCGGCGAAAAAGTTTGGCTGTGGCCGAATCTGGGCGAAATGGTGAAGGTCGCTGGCTACAGCATCACCCCGTTCGTCCGCGATGGTCAGTTTAACGTCGACCAGGGCTGGCTGGACCTGATGGTCACCATGCGCAAGTTCTACGATGCTAAGGCCGTCGCCGACTTGAACTCCTGGAGCGGCGAGTGGGCCACTGCCTGGAACGACGGTTCTCTGTTGATCCGCGTGATGCCGTCCTGGGACTTCTTCACCGACTGGGAGAAGAACACCGGCAACGTCGGCGTAGCGAAGCCCTTCCAGACCTCTTACGAGGGCGGCACCTACCGCGCCATGTACGCCAACAGCGAAAAGAAAGAACTGGTTACTGAGTTCCTGAAGTTCATCACTACGGTGGACTATCAGATTGCCAACCTGGACACCAACAACCAGATGCCGGCCAACAAACTGGTGCTGACTGCCAAGGGCGAAGGCTACACCAACGAAAAGTTTGGCGGCCAGAACATACTGGCGACCTATGACAGCATTTGCTCGGCGATCGAAAACATCCGCCCCGACAAATACACCCGCGACTTGCAGAACATCTTCAGCAAGCACGTCCGCAACGGCCTGACCGAAGGCAAGACCGATGACGAAATCATCGCCGCTTTCAAGGCCGAAGTGAAGGATAAGTATCCGGAGCTGCAGGGTCTGTAATACTACTCCTCGTTAGATTTCACGCAATAGATCGCGAAAGATTTTTTCGAATGGCTAGGAGCCTGAGGGAGGCGTAGCCGGCAGCTACGCTGACCGATGCGCGACAACGCCATTCGGAAAAAGATTCGCGAGATATGCTGGAAATCTATCGTGGAATAGTATAAGCCTTCATGAGCCTAGTCAACCCAAGCAAGGGGCGGGCAAAACGCCCGCCCCTTTTCTTACGCAAGAAATTCTGATAAGATAAGGTGATATTTTCTTTGGAGGCGCAACGCATCATGAAACTTCTGCCGCATTTTTACCAGATCGCGGGCCCAGGGCTCAGCCATTCCACCGACGCTACGGCTTTTTTGCTGCACGGCGCCGGGGGCTTACATCTGATCGACTGCGGCACAGTGGAAGGCTACTCCAACGTCCTGGAAAACATCCGCGCTGCGGGCTTTGACCCCCGCGATATTAAGGCCATTTGGGCCACCCATGGCCATTACGACCACATCGGCTCCGCCGCCCTGTTCGCGCGCGATTTTGGCACCGCGCTTTACGTTCACCCCGCCGATCAGGCGCGTGTCGAAAGCGGCGACCCCATGCAAACCACCGCTGGTTTGCTTTATGGGCAAGCTTTCCCTCCCTGCCCGGTGACCGGCCCGGTCGCCGTCGGTACGGTGCTAACCGATGCCGCTTTCACCCTGGAAGCACTGCACACCCCCGGTCACACGCCGGGCAGCGTATGCTTCGTGCTGCACCAGGACGGCCTGGCAACGCTTATCGCCGGGGACACGCTGCACGGCGGCTTCAGCCTGAAAACCGGTTCCAACGAGGACGCCTGGCGAGCCAGCCTGGAAGCGCTCTGCGCCCGCCATTTTGATCACTATGTTTTCGGGCACTGCCCGCCTATGTTGCTCAGCGATGCCGATACCCGGCTAGACTGCCTCCGGCGTAGCTTCGGCATCTACTACCATCCTTGGTTTAAGGCTTTCGACCAAACCTACCGCTATTAACAGCATAAAGAGGCACATCACGAGCACACCTTCACGGACGCTCTATATGATTGGAAATTCGCATATTGATCCGGTTTTGGTTCAGGCGCTGGGAAGAGGGCGTGCAGGAAGTGCGCGCCACTTTCTCCTCCGCAATGGAACGCATGAATGAATACCCGGATTTTCGTTTTTGCCACCACCTCCAGCACTTTTTTTGTCGAGCTTGCCACCGACTTTGAAGCCCTGGCCGCGCCGCTGGAACCGGCGATCTACATCGACCAAAGCGATGACTGGGGCAGTCTGCAAGAAACAGCCGGAAAAGCCAGCACGGCCGCGCTCCATCTGGGCACGCAATGTTTCTCGGTTTCCGTGCCCGCCTGGGGCATTCAAATGTATCGCATTGATTTAACACAGGACACCGCCACCGCGGTCAATCCATTGGAATGGGAGGACATACATAATGAGCAACAAAAACACGCCCCCAAAAACACTGCACATGATTGGCAACGCCCACATCGACTTGGTCTGGCTATGGTGTTGGCAGGACGCGTTTCAGGAAGTAAAGGCCACTTTCCGCTCCGCACTGGATCGGCTGAACGAATACAGCGACTTTGTGTTCACCGCCAGCTCCGCCGCCGCTTATGCCTGGGTGGAACAGAACGACCCCGCGATGTTCACAGAGATCGTCCAGCGCGTCAAGGAAGGCCGCTGGCAGATCGTCGGCGGCTGGTGGGTGGAGCCGGATATCAACATCCCTGGCGGTGAAAGTTTTGCCCGGCACGCCCTGTACGGTCAACGCTATTTTCAGGAAAAGTTCGGCATCACCTGCCGTACCGGCTATGCCATCGACAGCTTTGGCCACAGCGGCACACTGCCGCAAATTCTCAAGCTTTCTGGCATGAGCCGCTATGTCTTTATGCGCCCCGGCCGCCACGAAATGGCGTTACCGAAAGAGCTCTTCACCTGGCAGGGCGACGAGGGCACCCAGGTTGCCTGCTTCCGCCTGCCCTTTGAATACTGCACCTGGGGCAAGGAGCTGGCCACCCACGTAGAACGTTGCGCAGGCGAGGTGGTTGACGACCACGGCGCCATGTGCTTCTACGGCGTGGGCAACCACGGTGGCGGCCCCACCAAGGAAAACCTGGATTCCATCCACGCCCTGGACGGCCAGAACGGCGTGCGGTTGCTGCTCTCCTCGCCGGATCGATTCTTTGACGAAACGCTGGCGCTGCCCGGCGCGCTACCGGTGGTGCAGGGCGATTTACTGCATCATGCCAGCGGCTGCTATTCCGCCCATTCCGGCATCAAGCAATGGAACCGCAAGGCCGAGCACCGCCTGCTGGCCTGCGAAAAGTGGGCCGCCGTCGCTGGGGCTGTGCTGGGCAAAGCCTACCCCACCGCCGACCTGGCACGCGCCTGGCAGAAGGTGCTGTTTAATCAGTTCCACGATACCATGGCTGGAACATGCCTCTGGGAAGCCTATGAAGATGCCCGGGACGAGCTGGGCTTGGCGCTCAGCATCAGTGCGGACCACCTCAACGACGCTCTGCAGGCACTTAGCGGGCAGATCGATATTCCCTATGCGCAGGGCGAGCGGCCACTGGTGGTGTTTAATCCGCACGCTTTCGCCGTACGCTGGCCGGTGGAGATGGAGTGCTCGACGGTACCCGCCAACATGCGCCTGCTGGACGATCAGAACCAGCCGACACCTTACCAAATGGTGTCCTCCTCGGTGGCGTGCAACGGCCGTTCCAAACTGTGCTTTGTGGCGGACCTGCCCGCCTTGGGCTATCGCACCTACCGTCTGGTACCCACCGAAGGCTATGAGCGCCCGGCAGCGGCCACCCTGGCCAAGCCGCTAACGCTGGACAACGGCCTGCTTTCCGTCACCTTTGACCCCCATACCGGCCACATCGCCAGCCTGCGCCAGGTCGGTGCGGAAAACGAACTGCTGCGCGGCCCCGGCGCGGTCGCGCAGGTCATCACCGATCCCAGCGATACCTGGTCCCACGCCATCCTGCGCTTTGACCAGCTGCAGGGCGAGATGCATTGCCACAGCGTCACCCGCACCGAAAGCGGCCCGGTGCGCGATATCGTCCGCGTGGTCAGCGTTTGGCACCAGTCCAAACTGGTGCAGGAATTTATTCTATACAAGGATTTACCCACACTGTTTGTCCGCACCACGGTGGACTGGCACCAAACCCAGGCCGCGCTCAAGCTGCGTTTCCCGGTCAACCTCAACTATTGCCATGTCACCGCCCAAAGCGCTTACGGCTACGCCGACCGGGAGCCGAACGGGGAGGAATACCCCATGCACGGCTGGCTAGACGTCACCGGCGCCGCGCCGGGGCGCGAAGGCGGCATCATGGGGCTCTCGCTGCTCAATGATGCCAAGTACAGCTACGACGCCCACGACCGGGCGCTGCACCTGACCGTGCTGCGCAGTCCCTTCTTCGCGAACCACGAGCCCTTTGTGGTCACCGAGGATATGACCTACCCGGCCACCGACCAGGGCATTCAGCGCTTCACCTACGCGCTGGCGCCGCACCTGGGCGCCTGGCAGGACGGCAGCTTGCCGCAGCACACCCTGCTGCTGAACCAGCCGCCGGTGGTGCTGCCGGAAACCTTTCATTCCGGCCCGCTGCCCCAGGCGCAGTCCTTTGCCGAGGTCAGCGGCGGCGGCGTGCTGCTCACCTCCCTCAAGCAAGCCGAAGACGGCAGCGGCGATTGGATCGTTCACCTGGAGCAGGCCACCCGTCGACCGGAGGAGGCTGTGCTACGCCTGCCCGCGCTGCAGCGGACAGAGACGCTGACCTTTACGCCAGGGCAGGTGATGGCACTACGGGTGCCGCGGAACGCTAAGCAGCCGGTGCAGCCGGTCGACTTTATGGAGAACACGCTTTCATAAAAACACGCCGAGCTAAGGAGGGCACCCCATGGCCACACCCGCTTACCTTAACGAAAGCCTTTCCTTTAAAGAACGTGCGAAGTTCAACGCCTGCCAAACGCCGACATACCGCGGCCCGGCCTGCTTGATCTGCGCCACCGTTCCCCGCAGGCCATGGGGGAATTTCTCCGGCACGGCGTCCAGCCCCAGCAGCCTATCTTGATTGGAGGACAGGGCGATAGTCACGGTCTCCGCCTCGCCCCGAATATCCGCCCGGTACTGCGCCCCGCACAGCACCAACAGTACATGGTATTCCCCCGCCGCCCCTGCCCCTTGTATCGTTCCCAGGCTACCTGGCAGCCAGCCGCGCCCGGCGCGTGTTGACGGCCATCCTCCCGATACACCGTCACTTGCAGTTTATCAAACATGGTTTGCTTCACGCTCTCCAAAGAAGTGTTCTTCCAGCATGGCACACAGCGCGTGGTAGGCGGGCAGATGCAGTTCCTGTACATCCGCAGGGCAGTTCCCCGGGACTACCACCGCTGCCTCCACCGCCGCCAGCAGCGGACCGCCGCTGCCGCCGGTCAGGCCCAGCGCGGTCAACCCTCTCGCCTTGGCCACCTGCGCTGCCAGCAGCACGTTGCGGGCGTTGCCGCTGGTGCTGATGCCCAGAAAAGCGTCACCAGGGCGGCCATAGCCCACCACCTGCTGGGCATAGCACAAATTGGGGTCAACGTCGTTGGCAAAGGCGGTCGATAGCGCAGCGTGGTCGCTGAGCACAATTGTGGGTAGTGCCTGTTGCAGCAGTCGGGCGGTCTCCGGCAGCCCGCTTTCGCTTTGCTGGGCAATGGCCGCCTGCTCCGCCTTCGGCAACGGGCGTTTCAAATAAAAGCCCTTCATCAGTTCGCCCGCGATGTGCTGAGCATCAGCGCAGCTGCCGCCGTTACCCGCAATCAGCAGCTTGCCGCCCCGCTGGAAGCAACGGCGCAAAGCCTCGTATACCGCCAGCAGATTGTCCCGCTGGTCGGCCAGCGACGGATGGCGCGCAATGGCACGATCCAGGTGCCCCAGCACCTTGGGGGCACGTTCCCGGGCTTCAAACGGATCCAGCCCCAGCGCATACAGCGCCACCATGATGCTGGCCAAATCGCCCAGCGCCTCGCCGGTTTCGGCGGGCACCACGCGCAAACCCTCCAGCGAAAAGGCGATCGCTTCCCGCTGCAGCGCCGCCTCCATAGCCGGACGCAGCAGCTCCTCGCAGCGCACGAAGATGCTGCCAATAACGATGCATTCCGGATTCAGCGTATCCACCAGCAGGCTCAGACCACGCCCCAACATATCGCCCACATGGTTGAAAATCTCCAGCGCGTCAGCGTCCCCGGCCTTGGCGTAGTCGGCAATCACCTTGGTGGTAATGTCGGCCTCCGCCACGCCGTCGCGGGCCCACTGCGGTGGCTTGCCTTCCGCCACCAGCCGCTGTGTCCAGGCCTGTGCCTGGCGGCCGATGCCGCCGCCGCTGGTGAAGCCCTCAAACGAGCCCGCCTTGCCAAAACCCACCGGGCCCTCCTCAGCCAGGCGCAGGTGGCCAATCTCGCCGCCCATGTCGCTCATGCCGCACAGCAGGTTGCCCTCGGCGATGACGCCGCCGCCCATGCCGGTGCCCATGGTCAAAAAAATCATGTTTTGCGTGCCTCGGCCCGCGCCGAGCCGCCATTCTACTAAGGCGCAGGCATTGGCATCGTTTTGAATAAAGGCCGGAACGCCGTAGCGCTCGGTCAGCATCTGCGCCAGCGGCACGTTCAACCAGCCGGGCAGGTTGGGCGGGCACAGCACCACGCCGCGCTTGCTATCCAGCGGCCCGCCACAGCTGACGCCAATGGCGCACAAATCTCCGGCCTGCAGGCCGTTTTTTTTCAGCATGGTTTCAATGGTTTCGTACAGCTTGCCCAGCGTGTAGTCAAACCCCAGCTCGGTGCGGCTGTCAAAGCGTAGCTTGTCGTCAATCTGAATGCCGCCGTCGACATGTGCCAGTAGCACCGCGCACTTGGTGCCGCCGATGTCCAGCCCCAAGAAGCGCGCCTGGGTTGTGGATTTATCGGTCATGCTTTTGTCCTCTTTTTCTTTTGATGAAGCAGGAAATATGTGATCATTAAGCAATGAAACCGGAGGAAATTATGCAAACGGATATGCTACATGCGCCCAATCAGAGTGTCGGATTCACAATCCTTGATTGGCAGAATATCACAACAAAATCAGGGTGTCAACAAACCCCTCCAATGAAGAAGAGAAGCCCTTGATTACAAGGGCTTCTCAACATGGTGCGCCATCAGGGACTCGAACCCGGGACACCCTGATTAAGAGATATTGTAATTCTCTTCTCGATATATGCTTTTCGTGTCTACCGCTCGGTTTTTCACTCAAGAAAATGCGCTCTTGCGCAAAAAAAGTTGCCGAAAAGTTGCCGAAGTGCTCGCCGCTCGTAGTTGTATGCCGTTATACATAAATGCATACGCGCTACTCGCTCACCCTCACGTCTATCCCGTTTTCCTCGCCCCCCACCTCATCCTCCCGCAGCAACTCCATCTCCATATATTTTTCCTGGATCTGATACTGCAGCACGTACTCAAACACCCTCGCCCGCACCTCGGGCACCGCCGCCATCAGCGTAGCCAGCCCAACGATCCCCGCCGCGAGCACAATGGCCACTACCTTGCCCACCTGCCGCGCGCGCCGGCGGACATGCGCCCTCCGTACCCCGCGCCCGATCAGCTGCCGGAAGCGCGCGTCTCGCAGCGCATAAAACGCTTCGGCGCGCTCCATCGCCTCGGGCTCGTTCTGCGTATCCTCCAGCGCATCGATCTCCTCATCGGCCATCTCCAGCAGCGCCCGGCGCAACAGGGTTTCCCAGCGCTCCTCCAGCTGCTGATCCCTCTTAGACATATCGCGCACGCTCCTTTGCCCAAAGTCTCCGCACCAGATCGCGGGCGCGCGATAAGTACTCCCACACGCTGCTCTCCTTGAGCCGCATGGTTCTGCCGATTTCCCGCGCTTTCATGCCGTCGGTGTAAGCCATCTGTAGCACGTCATAATAGGTCGGCGGGAGGGCGCGCAGCGCAGCGCGGAGTCCCTCCTGCATGTCCCACTCCTCCGCGCGTGCGCTCGCCAACAGCACGCCCTTCACGGCGCTCAGGATATCCTCATAGCTGCCCACGAGCACCTCCCGCGCGTGGGCGCGTTTCGCGTGGATCGCCTGGTTGCGTGCGCAACGCACCACATAGCGCCGCAGCTCCCCGTCGCGCCCTGCCAGCTCGCGCAGCCTGGGGATGTGGTCGCACAGCGCGATCCAGCAGTCCGCCAAGGCATCCTCTGCCCCCTCTTTGTGGTGCAGGATGCTGTATGCCTGGCGGTACATCAGCACGCGGTACGCAACGTACAACCCCTCCATAAAGGCGCGGTCGTCGTCGCTCTCGATCCGCGTGATCGCCAAGGGCAGCAGAAATAAAAGCACGGTGTCACCCCCGCCTGTGTGTGCTGTGTGTCCAGTGTATCACTACAGGCTGCGGCAATTCCATGCCAAAACATGGGAGTGCTCGCCAGCCCAGTGTCTATTGGAAAAATGCAAAAAGCCCGTCCAGCTTTCGCCAGACGGGCAAACGCGCACAGCAGGGTTGCGCACCCCTGTGTATTCCTCTATACGCATGTCCTTATGTGTGTGTCGCTCCGGGGTTATCGTGCCCGGCCACCGGGTTCGCCCAACGGCATCACGCTCCTTCCCCGCGCCAGTGCGCTAAAACTCACCCCGGTTGTCCGGGTTATTGACCACGCCGAACGCCACCAGCGCCGCCATAAGCGCCTGCACGATGCCATCCCAGCCGGGAATCTCGTACCCCAGCCATTCCTTGCACACCAGCGCAATCAGCGCTGCCAGGGCCATCCAGGCCGCCCAGGACTGCGCCCGGTTCTTGATCTTCTGCCACAAAGTCATCTTGATTCCTCCTTTACTCGTTCCGCGCAATCGCGGCGTTAGCCCACATGACGACCTCATCGAGCTTGGTCATCGCAGTGGATTTCTCCCGGCTCTCCGGGCACATCTCGTTGATCATCAGGGCAAGCTCCTTCGCCTTGTCGCGCAGCGCCGTATAGCGCGCTGGCTGTCCCTCCTTGGGCGGCTGATAGGTGTACCTCTTTTCGATTTCCTCGGTAAACATAACCTTATATCCCCTTTCGCATGTCGTCCAACCGCTTGTGGGCGGCTTTTGTGCTTTGCTCCACGATCACCAGGCGCTCGCTCATGCCGTCGATCTTTTCATCAAGCCTGGCCATGCGCATGCCCAGCTTGTCGACCTCCTGCCGGATGTGCTCCACATCGGAGCGCATCCCGATCAGCGCAGGGTTGTTGCCCCAGCTCTCGGCGCGCATCTTGCGCGCGTTGTTGATAAGCGCGATCACGACGCCCACCGCCGTGACCGCAGATATGATATCCCCGATGCTCAATACCAGCCCTTGCAACCGCATCACCCCATCTCCAAATAGTCCGTACAACACCACCCCACGTGGATGCCATAGTTCACCCGCGCCCACCCAGGCACGGTGTCCAGCACCGGAACCACCGCCCCCTTGGGTATCTCGCAGATCGGCGCACCGCTTGTGTCCGGCTTTTTGCGCAGGCGCAGGCCGGTGCTCTGCGTGGCCACGCGCGCCCATCCCGGCGGGAGGTAGTCCGCCGCCACCACCTGGATCGGCGCAGTCGGTACCGACACCTCCGTCGTTACCTCGCCGTACACAACCGCCCGCATCCGCCCCCAGTAGGCCCAATTCCCAAGTTTGGTATCGACCTTGGCCACCGGCGGCGTGGCATGCACGATGCGCAGCGGGTTGACGCTGGTCACGCAGCCCACGTGGTAGATGTTCCCGGGCGCGGTGCCGTAGTCCTTGTGCCCGCGTTGGTCATCGCTCCAGGGCTTACACTTGTATACCGCCATGCCGACCTGCAGGTCGCCGGGCCCGGTG
>JAVBLJ010000061.1:0-39167 GCA_031553615.1 Eubacteriales bacterium | reverse complement strand
GTAATACCAATTCCAATTAGGTTTTGCCAATAAGCCAGCGATAGATTTTTTCGTTCGGCTAGGAGTCCGAAGGAGGCGTAGCCAGCAGCTACGCTGACCGAGGCACGACAACGCCGATCGGAAATAGATCCGCTGGATTGTGGCAAAACGTAGTTGGAATGGGTATAAGCCTACCCCCAACGCACCGGCTTGCCCGTGTGAGTGCGTACACATTCAACCACCGCATCGCGGCGGTCCAACGGATAATCCGGGAGCTCGGGCAACGCATAGCGCAGCCCGAGCTCCGCATATTTGCCCGCGCCCAATCGGTGGTACGCCATAAGCTCCACACTGCGCACACCCAGCGTGTGCTCTGCTGCCTCGGCAAGCGCCGCCAAATCTTCGTGCGCATCGTTCACACCGGAGACGATGGGACATCGCAGCACGATATTTGCCCCCGCTTCCGAAAGATTGCGCAGGTTATCCAGAGCCTGCCGCTGCGATCCACCCGTCCAACGGCGATATTGTTCGGCGGTCGCGGCCTTCCAATCAAACAGGTACAGGCCGCACGCTTCAACCGTGCGCTGGAGCGAAAGCCAGGACGCAACCCCCGAGGTTTCCATGCAGGTGTGCAATCCCTCGAGCCGCGCCAGCACGAGCAGCGCATGCGTGAACTCGGGCTGAAACAATGGTTCACCGCCCGATACCGTAAGCCCGCCATCGTCGCCGTAGTAGCGGCGGTCGCGCAGCGTTTCGGCCAACACCTCCCCCGCGCTCACCCTGCTCCCGCAGATCGAAAGCGCTCCCGCAGGGCAGGCGGCTACGCAAGTCCCGCAGGCCGCACACTCCTCCCAGCGCAGCGCATGCATGGTATCCTCCACCCTGTGTACGCCGCGCGGGCAGGCGGCAGCGCAAGCGCCGCAGCGCGTGCAATCCACCTGTCGGTAGCGCAATTGCGAGTGCGGCGCGAGGGTTTCCGGGTTGTGGCACCATTGGCAGCGCAGCGGACAGCCCTTGAGGAACACCGTGGTGCGGATGCCGGGGCCATCGTACAGCGAAAAGCGCTGGATGTCGGTCACCCAGCCGGTTACCTGCCCAAGCTCCGCACGGCTTCGCTCCATTGCGCTCACGCCCCCGCTACATCGGTACCCGCTTCGTCAGTGCAGGGTGCGTGAAAGCACTTCCTGCTGCACATCAGCCTCCAAGGTCACAAACCGCGCGCTAAACCCGCCCACGC
This sequence comes from Eubacteriales bacterium, assembly GCA_031553615.1. Lineage (GTDB taxonomy): Bacteria > Bacillota > Clostridia > Christensenellales > Aristaeellaceae > WQXF01. Next base: position 37,951 of record JAVBLJ010000061.1, on the reverse strand, counting down.
GCACCAGCAGGTTTTGATGCTGTTCAGGGTCCGCGAGCGCGGCCTCCAAATCATCGCGGCCCAGCACGGTGATCATCGCCTGGGTGCCACCCGCTCCAAAGTATCCCTCGATCAGCGCACGCGCCTTCTCCGGCGCTTTTTCGAACAGACCGCGGCTCAGCTTGATGTTCTGCACCACGCCCGCATGGTGTTCCGGCGGGATGCTGACCAGCGAGTTGAGCATGGCGGTCACGCCGTGGCGATCCATGCCGCCCACCGGATTGTTGGCATTGGCCATAAAGGTGAGCGCCTTGCGTCCGTCCGCCGATGCGCCCGTCCACCGGCCCAGGTAGGTGTTGGCCGAATTGTTGATGATCACCATCAGGAACGAATGCAAGCCCACGCGCTTCGCCTGATCGCGGATGAGCCGCGCCTCGAAATCGTGCAAATCGCGCGATAGCGCATCCACACGCGGATCATCGTTGCCATACTTGGGCGCATCGAGCAGCAGCCGACGCTCGGCCTCGTAGCCCCGAAAATCGGCGCGCAACGCTTCGAGCAGGCGCTGGGGCGCAATCAGCCTGCGCTCAAAGACCACCTCGCGCAGGGCGGCTAAGCTGTCGATCGTGTTGATATTGCCATACGATTCCAACGTCGCGCCTAAAAAATCAATGCCGCCGTCCAGCAAGGCCTTGCCCCGCTCGATGCAACCATCGTAGAGCAGGCTCATGAGCAGGAAGGGTGCCTGTTCGGCGGTGCGTTCGAGGATGATCTGCTCCGCTTCGGCCAGCACCTCCACGTAATGGGTGAGCTGCCGCTTGTACGCCGCGTAGAACGCATCGAAATCCTTGTATGCCGCAAACTCGCCGAGCGCCAAGCCCATCGGCTGTTGCTTCACGATCTCTTGACCGTTGAAGAGCGTCACCTCGAGCGCTTTGAGCATGTTGATCACGCCATTGGGCGAGCCGAAGCCCCGATGATCGATGATGTACTCTCCGCAGCCGAAGGGCACGTACTGCTGCGCTATTTCCTTGGAAATGCCGAAGGCTGAAACCACCGCGGGCACGTTGACCGCATCGTTGTAGAGCATCGGATAGGTCGCGCCCGAGCCGATGACCTCCATCGCCTTTTCCATCAGGCGCGGATTCATGCCTTCGCATACGCGGAGCGTAAGCTGGGGTTCGATATCGTGCACGATGCGCGATGCCTCCATCGCAAGCATCGCGAAGCGGTCGGCGTTCTCCGCGTTGCGTCGCCCCTCGCCGCCGATCACCACGCGCCCGTGGTATACGGTGCGCCGCGCGACCATTAAGCGCCACAGACTGACCACGCAACCCAGTGCCTGTTCCTCGGTAAGCACGCCCCGCTCCAGGTCGCGCGCCAGAAAATCGCCCAAATACACGTCCATGCGGCCGTAATCCATCACCCCGGCCAGGCAGGAGTAGAGCCAGCTGAGCTGGATCGCCTGCCGCAGGGTTTTGGGCGGATGATCGGACACGGCGCGCAGATCTGCCTCCATCTGCGAAAGCTCGGCGCGGCGCGCGGCATCGGCATCTTTTGCAAATTCATTGGCCTGATCCGCATAAGCCAGGCAGCAATCACGCAAAAGCTCCACCGAGAGCAGCAACCCCTCATAGAACGTGTCGGGATCACCCTGCCCACGCCGCTCCTCTATGCGCGCGCGCAGCCCGGGCAAGCCCAGGGTAAGCAGGGTTTCATAGTTCTCGTAGGCACCGGTCATGCGATAGAGCGGAAAGCCCACACCCACATCGCCCGCAAATGAATCGCTGGGCAAAAATTCCCGCACACGCGGCGTGAAGTGCGCCTTGACCTGGGCCGTGGTGTTCTGCCCGCGCCAGAATTCCATCATTTCGCAAATCTCACGCGCCTCGGCACTGTCGGGTTCAACCTGTTCCAGTGCTTGTTCGAACACATTTTCGCGGTAGAAGAAGCCCATGCCGTGGGGCAGCGAGTACAGCGTCACGTCGGGCGAAAAGCCCACGCCGCAGTATTCCATGCGCAAAGCACGGCCCGCAAACGCGTCGCCGGATTCAATGGGCGGCAGCAGCGCCGGAAAGAGCACCCGCAGACAGCGCGCCTCACGCAGCGCAATGGGCCCGGATTGGTTGGCCCGAAAGACGCGGGTAAATTCCTTTTCGATTAAAAGCTCATTTACAAGCTCGTTCACAGGCCCGTTGGCAATATGCTTCGGCATACGGCTTCCTCCATCGTTATGGTGATCGTGCCTTGGGTGCAGCAAGTTCTCCTACCCCAAGTTCATTCTATCACGTTCATTCTATCACGTTCATTCTATCATGTCCGGTTGCGCATTGACACCCCACAGCAGCAATGCTACAATTCCGTTTGAGACGGGTTTTTTACATGTTAAACGTTTATTGTCCGTTCAGTAGAAAAGGAGGCGTACCATGGATCGCGCATCGTACGAGGCCGCCTGCGCGCGAGCATTGACCTATTTTGACAAGGCACACATCGCCCTAACCGACACAGAGAGGGCCAGTCTGGAGATCGCGGACTTCGGCCTATCCGACCTGAAGCGCACCGGCTTGGTGCTGGTAACCTACCTCAATACGACCCGCTGCTGCTCGAAAGAGCTGGTGCTTTTCCCCGGCCAGACCTGCCCGGAGCATCGCCACCCCACCACCGAGCACGGCGAGGGCAAGGAAGAGACCTTCCGCTGCCGCTGGGGCGAGGTGTACATCAACGTGAGCGGTGCACCAGCCCAGAAGCCCAAGTCGAGCCCGCCCGCAGGCGACGAAGCCTACTACACGGTTTCACACGAGATCGTGCTGCATCCCGGCGAGCAATATACCCTTGCGCCCAACACGCTGCACTGGTTCCAAAGCGGCCCGGAGGGCGCTATCGTATCCGAATTCAGCACCACCAGCCGCGATGAATGCGATATCTTCACCGATCCGCGCATTCGCCGCGCGCCCGTGGTCGAGTAAGCAGCTGAGCATCCTGCTTGGCGGGCGCTCCCTCGCGCCCCTTTATAGGAGCGCGAGGGAGCGCTTTTTGTTACGCCCGCTCAAAAATATCGAACGAGTAGGCAGGCACGCATACGCAGCCATCCTCCGGCTTGAGCTCACCCAGCAGGGAAACCGCGCCGCGAAGCTCCGGCATACTTACACGCTCCTCCTGCTCGCTCAGGCTGATGAGCACCAGCCGCCTTTTGCCATCGACCACGCGGGTAAAGGCCATCACGCCGTTTCCCGTGCGGTGATATTCGATCTCCACCCCCTCGCCGATCCAGCGAGAGCGAGCCGTATACAGCTCGCGAAAGAATCCGCGCAATATCGGGCCTTGCTTGCCCGCCAGCACCGGATCCTCATCGCCCTGGTAAACCATGGGCACACCATCGATAAACGCCATGAGCGTAAAGAGCGCTTTAGCGCGCCGCTCGCCGTATACCTCGTAGGCGCGCTGCTTCTGCCAAACCCAGGATACGGTATCATGATTGCCCAAAAAGCGCAGCTTCTTCAGCGCCTTGGGCATCGCCTTGTGCTCGATTTCCAGGAAGCGGGTTAGCGCAGTCACGAAGCCTGCCGCGTCGTCGCGCCGCTCATCGAGCGAGAACAGCACACGGTAAAGATTCATGCCGTAAAATACGTCGGTTACGGGATAGTACGCGGGCACGGGGTTGAAATTCTCGGGCATGGAGAACGCGCGCTTGCCCATCTCCAGAAAACCGCGCTTGATCGCTGCGCTGATGCATACACCGCCCATCAAGTTGGAAGCCGAAGGCCGATGCCCCGGCCACGGCCCCCAGTTGGAAAGCCCGCCCATCGCACAATCGATGCGCGCGCCGTCGATATCAAAGCGCCGGACGTGGCCATTCACCATGTCGGAGGTGTAGCGCAGATAATCGGGGCGCGTCATGTCGAAGCTCACGCAATCCCACTCCACCTGCGGCGAAAGATCGCGGCGCAGCGAGCACCACTCCGCGCGCTCCTTGGCCAGCGCGTCGGCGGGCGCGGGGCCGTGCGGCACATAATCAAAGAGCACAGTCATGCCCAGGGCGTGCGCGGCATCGACGAAGTGGCGTACCGCCGCGTCGCCGCCGTATCGCTCGTCGACGATGTTCTGATCGGTCGGGTGATACACACCCCGGTCGAGGTGCTCAAATATCGGCAGCACCCAGACGTGATCCACGCCCATCGCGCGGATATCGGGCAGTTCCTTCGCATAGGCGTAGAGATCGCGCGGCTGTGCAAAATTGCCGTCCATCGTGCCGTGGGGATGGCAGCTGTACAGCACGCCCTCGCTCAGCCCATCCTGCGCGGGCACGAAGCCCAGTGCTGAAAAGAAATCCGCCATGGCTTCATATGGGTCGCCCTGCGCCACCGGCTGGATGTAAAAGTGCCCGCAATCGCAAGCCTGGCCGGGCTCCAGCCAGCACTCCACCGCCGCGACGTAGGCGTAACGCATCGCATCGCCCATGCGGTACGCACCTTGCGACCACTTCTCAATTGGGTCGAGGAACATCAGGTTTAGCGGCCCCTCTTCGGCGGCGATATGCAGCATGGAACCCACCAGCCCGCAGGATATCACGCTACCGCTTTGCAGATCGGCAGCAGCAAACTGATCACAGGGCACATTGGTCGGGAACTCGAAGCGATCCTTCATCCCTACCGCACCCGCGCGCCCCGTCAAAAAGGCGATGCCGTTGACGGTGACACGCGCCGCGCCCAGGTTGCGCACGCGGGCCGCGACGCGCAGCGCGCCACCCAGCAAGTCGTACTGTTGACGAATCTCGATATCGCCCACCCGGTACACGCCTTCGAGCCGCCCATCGACCACTTCGCATCCGCAAAAGCCCTCGTTGATACGCTCCGGCAGCGGGGCGATCTCCGGCAATTCCCAGGTGCGCTTCTCGTCCAGGCAATCGAAGCCCAGTCGACCGTGAACGTACTGCCCATCGATCCCCGCGTCGACGAGCACGCCCTCGAGCGCCCAGCGCATTTCCCCGCAGCGAACCTCATCCAGGCGTCCTTCTGCCGAAAAATGCACGCTAAGTTCCCCTAAGGATAGCGTCGCTTCCTTTGCAACGATAGCTACGTCCATTTGCTTTTCCTCCGTGTCGAAGTATAAGGGTATTGGCGGCCTTTGAGGATTCGCAGCGTTCCACGCTGTTCATCACGAGGATAATCGTTTATCCTGCGCTTCGCCCACATTTCCGCTCGCCCATTTGTTCATTATGGGTGAAATAGACAAAGCTTTGCCCAAGACCCGAAATCCTTCTCGGCTTCACTGTAGCATCATTGTAGTTTCTTTCCCCGTGCCTGTCAACGGGTGAAAAGGCGAAACTTCGCATTTCTTCGCGCTTGGTTGACATTCCCTCAAAGCTCCTCTATAATGTGAGCAAAGCGGGATAAACGTTTATTCTTTCCGCGCAGATAGGCAAGGAGGATCATGTCTTATGAATAATGGTTCAGCTGGAAAAGGCATGGAAAGAGGAGTCTACTTCGATGGCTGGTTCAAGCATAACCACTGCTATCACCCCAGCTTGCCTCTGCGCAGTCTGCAGATGATCGAGGACCTGGAGGCCTACCACGGCACGCTGCTGGTTTGGTCGGCCATGGGCGGCGGCAGCATATCCCTGCCCTACTTGGAGCACGAGGCGTTTGGCCCGGTCGATCCGCGCATGCGCTTCTACGGCTACATGAACGATAGCGAGTTCATCGCCCAGTGCAACAAGCGCGGCATCAAGGTGTTCGCCATCGTATTTGAAGTGCAGGGCTGGGAGTTCCCGGCGGTGATCGACGAGGCCACCGGCGAATTCAAGCGCCTTAACCTGACCCATGGCGATGAGCCCCACAGCTGGTATGGCCTGCGCGAGTTCTCGCAGGATGCCTACCCGGGCCTTTTGGGCAAATCGCTGCGCGACTACTACCCCAATGGTATCATCAACAGCGAAGGTAAGCGCGTCACCGACCTTTGGGAAGAGTGCGCGGCGCGCAAGCTCGATGGCAGCGCGGTCCACGCGCAATGGGTCGAGGTCAAGCAGCATCCGCACATCTGCTACCAAACCTGCCGCAACAACCCGGTCTGGCGCGATTACCTCAAAAAAATTATGGAGATACAGATCGATGCGGGCGTGCCCGGCATCCAGTTGGACGAAGCCGAGTTGCCCATCACCTCTATCGGTTCCGGCGGCTGCTTCTGCAAGGATTGTATGAAGCAGTTCCGCACCTTCCTGAAGGAACGCAAAGCGCAGGGCCTACTGGGCCCGGAATTCGACGGCATCGATCTCGCCGCCTTCAACTACAAGGATTACCTAATCGAAACCGGAAGCAGCTACCCCAGCGGCGCACCTTTCTATCGCGAGTATTGGGAATTCCAGATGCGCGCGGTCAAGCGCTACTTCTCCGAGCTGGTCGACCACGCGAAGGCCTACGGCATGGAAAAGTACGAGAGAGAGATTCAGGTTTCGGGCAACTTCTTCAATCTGATGCCCGTGTACTACCCCATCGAATCCAAGGTCGACGTGATCATCACCGAAATGCAGCACACGCTGTTCCGTCAGCCGCATTTTTATCGCTATTGCGCCGGATTCGCCGGGCAGAAGCCGATCATCGTGGCGGAGAACCCCTACGGAGGCATCATTCCGGCGCTGCTGGACATGCTGGATCGCGGCAAGGGTTACGACCTGTACCGCATCTTCCTGCTCGAGGCCTCGGTCTACGGCTGCAACATGGCGGTACCCTACGGAGGCTGGATGGGCAACACGATCAAGGATTCCTTCCATCCCCCCCGCGCGCTGACCGCCCAGGTGCAGGATTTCCTGGCCGAACACGAGGATTTCTTCCCCAAGACCCCCTCGAAGGGCGCTGTGGTACTCTACAGTTTCGCCAGCAACTATTGGCGCGAGACCACCAAGGGCAGCGGCGGCAATGCCATGCTGCTCGACGAGCAGGAAAGCCTGATCGATTGTACCACCAGCGAATGGAACGACCCCGGCGTGGCCCGCATTCCCTTCTGGGATGCGATCAAGGTGCTCTCTGAGCAACAGGCGATGTACGATGTGCGGATGATGGCCGACGGTGACGTGCGCGAAGATACGTTTTGCGCGGCGGATTTGGCCCCGTACAGCATGGTCATCGTGCCCGACTGCAACGTGCTCACCGCCGGGCAGCGCGATGTGCTGCTGGCCTATGCGCAAGGCGGCGGTTATCTGCTGGTGTACGGCCGCGTCGCGGAGGGCACCGGCCTTGCCGAAGCGCTGAGCATGCAGCCCAACGTGCGCTTTGTGGGCTTGGAGGAGATGCCCGGCGCACCCATGGCGCAGTTCCGCGAAGCCTTCACCGCGATGTATGCGCCGTTCTCCCCCGCCGAATGCTCCGACTCCGCGCTGGGCATCCACCGCTTCGACGCGAAAGGCCGCACCTTCCTGCACGTGCTCAATTACAACTACCGCGCCGCCCAGGATGCGGTCGCACCCGTGGAGCACGTCACCTTCACCCTGCGGCAGACCGAGGGGATTCTGACGCTGCACACCCTTGACGGCGCGATCCCCACCCACTTCGTCCAGCGCAAGAGCGACACGCTGACCGTAACCATTGAGCAACTTCCGCTTTATACCGTGATCGTGGTTGGGTAAAAAGCAAGTTGAGCAAAATACAGTTTGAGCTTGACAAAGCGCTCACTTCGAGTAAGATAGGATAAGCATGTTTCCAGAAAATGCGCAGTGCGCGAAAGGAGCATCCTGTCATGGGTGTCACCATCAAGGACATCAGCAAGCTGGCCGATGTCTCCATCGCGACAGTATCCAAGGTGCTCAATGGCGATTACAGCAAGGTAAGCAACGATACTCGCGCGCGCATCCTCAAGATCGCCGATGAGCTGCATTATCGCCCCAATATGCTGGCGCGCGGCTTGGTATCTCAAAAATTCAACATGCTCGGGCTCATCATTCCCGATATTTCCAACCCCTACTACGCGGAAATGGCCCGCGGCATGACCGACGAGGCTACTCGCCTGGGCTACACCGCCATGATCACCAACACCGACACCCAGCATTCGCGAGAAATCAGCGCCATTCAAACCATGGCAGAATACAGCGTGGGCGGCATCGCGCTGGTAGGTAACGCGCAATCGGTCGATGAAAATGTCGCGCTGCTGCGCAGCTACCGCGTGCCTTACGTCGGCGTGGAAAACTTCAAATCCGGCATGGAATACTGCGTGTATGTGGACAACTACACCGGTTCCTACAAGGTTGTCAGCCTGCTCCTGGACCACGGCCACCGCAACATCGCCTACATCACTGGCTATTCTGCTCTCGATCTGCCCGAGGATCACCGTCTACGCGGCTACTGCCAGGCGGTAGCTGACCGAGGGCTCGCGCAGAATCCGCAGCTCATCAAGTTTGGCGGCTACAATCTGGATACCGGATACAGGCAAACGCAACAGCTGCTCGAACGCGGCATTCCGTTCACTGCTATCGCCTGCGGCAACGACTTGATCGCCCTGGGCGCGCTCAAAGCAATTCGCGAATTCCAGCTAAGCGTGCCCGGGGACATATCGCTCGTAGGGTTCGACGACGTGTTCCTCTCCACCACCATGGAGCCACGCTTGACCACCGTGAAGCAGCCTTCCTATGAAATGGGCGTATACGCGATTCACCTTTTGGCCGATCGCATCGAGAAGCGCACGCCCACCGAGAAAGTAAAGTGCTTTGAGCCGCTGCTGGTTGCGCGCGACACGGTAGCGCCACCGCGGTCGGATCGTTTATAATCAGCCCCTGTTCGTTATGGGAACCTCTCGTGGCACTGCGCCGATTATCGTCGTCAACAGACCGGAGGGGCTGCTGTGCATACACATCCCGCATGGCAGCTTCCTCCCCTAACGACCATTTCCAGCCCCCCTGCCTTTTCCTCCATTCCCCCATCCCCTATCGCAAAAACGTGTAAATCGTTGGCCGTGGTGGTAAAAAGCCCGTGATATTCTGTCAGCAAAAGTCCCGTGAAAGCATATGCTTTTGCCCTGGTGGCAGCAAAATCCGCCCTTGACAACGTTTTACTCTTCTGCTATAATTTCAATCTGCTAGGGCTTGCGCCATTGTAGCTCAGTTGGCAGAGCAGCGGTTTCGTAAACCGCAGGTCAAGGGTTCGAGTCCCTTCAATGGCTCCATTTTCGAGGTGTAGCGCAGTTTGGTAGCGCGTTTGGTTCGGGACCAAAAGGTCGCAGGTTCAAATCCTGTCACCTCGACCAAGTTCTCCTGCGAACGAGTTCAAAATCGATGAGATTTCGAACTCGTTTTCATTTACCTCGATCTTTTGTACGATGTGGCGAAGGGAGCCCTTTACGTTGTGCGGGTCGTCGGGGTCGATGCTGGCCATGGCGCGAAGGTATGCGGAGATTTCTGGTGGGGTGAAGCTGCGGGGCGCTTTGAGCTGCTGCTCCAGCGCATCCAGTTGGCGCTTAAGCTCGGCGATCTTCTCGCCCAGCGCGGCCACCGCTTCGCCGGGCAGGCGAGGATCCGCCAGGCGGCGAATCAGCTCATCCATTTCGTTTTTGCGTTCGCCAATCTCCTTCTGAATGGAAGGAGCGTTTTTTTCTGCATCGCGACGCTTGGTGGCGGCGTACTCCGTCAGGGCCTCCTGCAGTTGGGCCTGCACGGTGGGTTTTAGGCATTCGTGCAGGTATTCTTTGATGGCGTTATCGACGAGTTCGCAGCGCACGGTGGGCGCGCCGCACTTGGCCGCGCAGGAGTAGCGGCTGTACGAGTAACCCTTGCGCGTGGAGGTGGAGGCGTGCATCGGCGCTCCGCAACGGCAAAAAACCAAGCCGCTGCAAAGATACTCCCGTTGGCCGCCAGTGACCTTCCCGCCGTTCTTTCTGCTATCCATTACACGCTGCACCTCATTCCATGTTTCTTTGTCGACGATGGCCGGGAAGGCATCCTCGATTCGGATGGCGTTTTGCTTATCTCGTCGGGCATGGTTTCCCTCGACGTACAAGTAGACGCCCGCGTACTTTTCATTGCGCAGAATCTCATAGATCGATGTGTAGGCCATGGGCCTGCCTCGCCGGCCACGGAGGCCTGCGGTCTCAATGTCACGAAGGATATCGCGGTACGGGAAGCCATCCCGGCAGGCGGCAAACATGCGCCGGACATAGGCGGCCTCCACTTCGTCGATGATGTACCTACCCTCCTCCACCTTGTAGCCGAAGGGCGCGTACCCGCCGTTGTGTATGGCCTTGAGGGCGTTTTCTTTGTGGCCCTTCTTCACTTCCTCGGCCAGGTTGGCAACATAATACTCGGACAGCGCTTGCGTGATCCCCTCCATAAGGATGGCTTCCTTGCCCGCGCCAAAATCCTGGGCGACGGCGATCAGGCGGATGCCCCGATCCTTTAGGTGTTTCCCGTACACGGCGTGGTCGTACCGATTGCGGGAGAAGCGGTCGTACTTGTGCACCAGCACGGCTTCAAAATCCGATTGTTCAGCATCGCGGATCAGCCGCCGGAACTCCGGGCGATTGTCCGTCTTGGCCGAGAAAGCGCGGTCGATATAGGTGCGGGTGATGGTGATCCCGCGCTTCTCCGCATAGGCATCGATGGCGCGCAGCTGCGCATCGATGGATTCTTCGCGTTGATTATCCGATGAGAACCGGGCATAGGCAACGGCAAGCATTTGCAGCACATCCTTTTCAGTGAATCAGAAGGCGGGCTTGTATCCTATTCGAGCCCTTGGATCGTATCCGCGTCTACCCAAAGCTGATCCAAGAAGCCAGGCTTGTAGCGCATAACAATAACGGAGGCTTTGTAACAAGAAATAACAAATTTGAAAATCGATTTTGTTACGCACTTTGGAGCCGTCAGGTCCAGCACAGACACAGCTATATACTATATAAATAGAAAGAATAACAAAATAACAAAAAATATAGATACAGCCTTGTTGCAGAACGATTGCCTGTGAGAGGGTGGTTGCGTGCTGCGCACCAGAGAGGGGCTGTATCCATAAAAACGTGTTATTTTGTTATAACACCCCTCAAAGCCTTGTGTAGTCTAGCTTTTTGCGTAACAAAATTACTTTTCGTTTTTGTTATTTGTTATGTGTTTTTGTTACAGTGTACGTTCCGCATCTTTCGTTTGACCCGCATCTTCGTTCGCCAAGGCGAACCGCGCACCGCACGATAGGCATACAGTGCGGTTCGCCCGCTGCTCTTTCCCACAAACAGAGCACCGCGCCCGATCCTCGCCTTCAACAGTTAAGTACGCACCGGAATAATCGCTCTTTGGCGCGGAAGCGACCGATGGCTGTACCGCAGAGGCGGCAGCGTCCAGCCTTTGCGGCTTTTCGAGCAGTTCGCGAATTCTTCGTAGTTCCTTCGCAACTGTATCGCTTAGAGCGAGCTGTGATAAAGCTTCTTCCACGGCTGAACGCGCACTAGCTCGAGTGACATAGTACATGATCAGGCAGTTGATCGTGAGTCCTATTGCTGCAACGAGCAGCGTCAAGCCGATGTCCATGCTGTTTCCTCCGTTCGTGTTTACGATACATAAAAGTACAGGATTCTGTGTGATGCTCTAAGTTTTTCCAAATTCGTGAAGGTGATTTCAAATAAATAACGAAAATAACAACTGGCAATGAAAAGGGAGGATATTTGAATGAAAAAACTGATAGCTGCACTTTTGATTCTTTCCTGTTTGTTCCATGGCATCGCATTGGCCGAATGTACAATCGCCGTTGATACACCAGAGATTCTACAGTTTATCGACATTCTCGGCGATGATGACGCAAAGGTGCTGGCAATCTATGAGCTTCATCCTGAACCAGACGTGAAAATACTTGAAATTCTAATGAGCACTGTCGATGATGTGAATGAAAGAGCATACCGTGTTGGTCAAGCAATCGCTGATGTTATCGATGCTTCTTGGAACAACTACCAGACAATCAACTTCCGCATTTGGGTAGAAGATGCCGGAATGTACGACACTTTATCGGTCAATTGCGAAACACAAGAAATGGATCATCATTACTGGCTCGAGGCAGATTGGAAAAAAGCCATTGCCCAAAAAGAGGGTTTGTCAAATGCACCAAAGGATGCCTATGGTATTGGGGAAGAAGCACCACTTTATCGACATGGCAAGCGAGTTGGAACGGTGACAATCAACAGTGTCCGCAGCACAACTGCGAGGAACCAAAACTCCGACAAATCTGTTGCGGATGTTGTTCATATTAACTACACATATCGAAACGAATTATCTTCTGAGGACATTTTTCTTAGCGACCTATACTTCCAAGTCATTGATTCCGGCGGAAATGTTTGCAGCTATTATTCTCTCTTGGGGTCTGATTTCGCTCAAGACGTACCGCTTGGTGCGAAGCTTACAACAGATACCTATTACGGAATCGTTGAGAAAAGTGAAATCATCACGTTCATCGTAAAAGATAAGGCTGTTGGTAGCGGCTTAAAAACTGTTTTTATGTTGCCCGTAGAGTAATCACTTGAATTTCGCCCGTAACTCAACGACCTTCCCTAGTATCCGAACCGGCAATGTTTCCACCTGCTTGGGTGTATAGTGAACCGACGGGTAAGCCGGATTAAACGCCACCAAGGTGATGCCGGATTCATTGATCATGACCCGCTTGACCGTCGCCTCATCGCCATTCACGATCACAATTGCCACGTCATTTGACGTGGCTTTTTCTTGTTTGCGGACAATGACAACATCGCCCTCGCTCATCTTCGGCTCCATGGAATCGCCACGCACCTGCAAGGCAAAGTATTCCCCGCTTCGGGCCATGCTTTCGGGGATCTCCTCCCAATCGATGATTTCTTCGATTGCCTCCATGGGGATGCCCGCTTGAATGCAGCCGAGGACAGGGATGCGAAATGCGGAGCTATTTGGTCCCTCATCTACACCAAGTAGTTTTGCAATTGGTACTTCAAAAAAGGCTGCGAGTCTAGTTATCGTTTCGATGTCAGGCTCATTACTCGAGGTCTCCCACATTGCGACAGTTGAGCGAGATACTCCCAGAAAGTCAGCCAGTGCTTGCTGGCTAGCTTTTCTTTGTTTGCGAAGGGCTTGCAGATTCATATAAACACCTCACGCTTATTGTAATGTCACTATTGGTGACCGTCAATATTGTTGACAAAAGTATTTTGTCATTTTACTTGACACACAAGCTCGGCGATGTTAGAATTGTCACAAATCATGACAGTTGGTGATGTGAATGAGGATTAGGGAGCTAAGAGAATCACGGAAAATGACACAAGAGCAAGTTGCAGCCTTAATGGGTGTCAAACGCACAACCGTGACAATGTGGGAGGTTAGCATGCGGGGCCCACGGATTGAACTGTTACCACGCTTAGCAACTGTTCTTGCGTGCCGCATCGACGACCTATTCGAAGAAATGGATCAACCACAAGGAGGGAATACCTATGCGCCGGATACGCCGATGGTGGAAACGCCGCCCCTGGATGTGGATGCAGCGACAACGGGAGGTATCGCACATCCTCGCGCACCGGAGCTATTGCCGCCGGAGGAGCTGCCCGTTGTTGTGGGGGCCGACGATGATCTTCCGCCGGGATGGAAGGACTAAAAAAACCGCCCTGTAGGCGGGAAGGGAAAGGAAGCGATTTCCATGGCTGAGCAAGGTACCATTCGCATGCTGGCTTCGGCGGCATACGACCGAAAGACCGGGAAACTTATCCGGAAGGAATATTGCGAGGTTTCGGTGGACGCATACGCCAAGATGTTAATTCGCATTTTTGAAACGCACGCGCGGATGCTGGGAGCGGAGCCCTTCGCCGATCTGATCGGGCTCAAGGGCGCGGTGTGCCCCTACCCCATGAACACCTATCACGAACGGCTGCAGGCGCGGCGGGAGGAAATGGAGCGGGAAGCGATCACGGAAGGCGAAAGGAGTTCGCTCCCCGGGCCAACATGCCGCATTCGCCGCCCTAGTGGAACAAAATGCAAACGGGCGTAATCGAGCAAGGAGAAGCAAATACGACGCAAGAAGAAACAGCGCGCTACTGTGGTGGTTGCCAAAAAGCCAATCCGAGGCACAGTAACTTTTGCGGGTATTGCGGACACAAGTTGCATACGGTTTGTCCTCGCTGCTGGCTCAAACACAATGAACCCTATGCATGCGGCAGAAATACGTGTCCTACCCTGGTCTCATGGTATCAAACGTTAGCTAAGGAGTGCGAACTAAAAATGGTCAAAAATGATTCGCTCATGCAGATGGAATGCTCTGTAACTGGCTTACAGGAATACATCGCAGAAGTAAAGGAATTGGCCAGCCTGCTGCAACAGGCTGACCAACTGATCCAAGGACTCAAAGTACGGACCATCTCAATTTCTCTAGGCCCTAAGATGAGGCATTCTAGCTGAATAATCTGCGTTGCACATATTCAGACACAGCTTGCTGCTGCATCTCCTCCCAGGAGGAAAAATCAGTGACACTTGCAATATGGCGGTCGAAGTTATCTTCCGAGATGGCCTCAAAATCCTCTTGCGTTCGAACCTCATATCCGCCAGCTGTTAGCAGTTCACCAAATGTGTGAAAGTTCGTATAGTCGCTCATGAATTCCTGCGTAAAGAGTTCATCAAAGCTGACCGTGTTTGTGCCTTCCAATGCTTCTGCTTTTTTTGCCAGACGATCAAGGCGCTTTGTAACATCCTCTATACCCTTGACGGAAAAGCCCATGTGCATCCTCCTCTCTCAATATTGTTTATGTTTTGTCGTATCTACAAGCGTGTAGGCTTGGCCTGACTTCATCGTCGGCGAAAGCCGCTTTCCTAACATGCCGGTAACTTCTTGACCAAGGTTTCCACCTCGGGGGCCATGGACTGCATACTGCCCCGAAAGAGGTGTTTTGTTCCTGGTGTTAGGTTGGAATGCTTACCTGCCACATGTATCTCTCCTTCCTTGTTTACTCATCCAAATCACCTCCTGTAGTACCTATTAGCATCCTGGCGGTTGAGTGTAATCATCCTAAATCTACCATATGTTGCGGTGTTGTGCAATGGCTTGCATACGAAAAAGGAGCATTATGAAGTCAGAATTAATAAAATTAGCGATCAAAAATGCACGAAAAGAAGCAAATATCTCGCAACATGAATTAGGGCGTAGAACCGGCATTTCTAATCGCAACATCTGTCTTTGGGAGCAAGGTGGCGGAAGAATTGGTGTACTTGATTTTATTGTGATTGCTCATGCGCTCGACACAACAGCATCTGCACTCATCGCGAAAGTGGAAGCCCAAGAGGATGCCAATCAAGCACATTAGAGAAAAGGCCAGTACGCTCCAATAATGCGCGCGGGGTGATGCAATGACAATACAAGACATTCGGGCCAGGCTGCGCGGCGTGCACGGAGATGGAGCGGCCTTCACGGCCTGCTGCCCGGCCCACGACGACGCCAACGCCAGCTTATCGGTCAGCGTAGGGAGCAAAGGAATCTTGCTGCATTGCTTCGCGGGCTGTTCCACGGAAAGAATCTGCGAAGCGCTGGGCATCGACATGCGCGATCTGTTTTTCGAAAGTAGCGAAAAGGGGCGCGGCAAAGCACCGCCCAAGGCCGAGCCGCGCAAGCGGTGGCTCGTGAAGGAACCCTTCGCCATCGGCCAGCTATGGAAGAACCGCCGCAAGGGCGGGCGTGACGAGCCGATCGTGGATGTGTACGACTATCGCGACGCCGAGGGTCAGGTGGTGCTGCGCATTGCGCGCACCGAGCTGATCATTGATGGCCACAAGGAGAAGAGCTTCCCGGTACACTCGCTGGACGCCAAGGACGGCAAGTGGTATTGGGACAAGGGTGACCGGGGCGGGCTGCTCTACTGCCTGCCCGAGCTGCTGGCCGATAAGGCCGCCGAGCGCGCCATCTTCCTGGTGGAGGGCGAAAAGGACGTAGACAACATGCGCGCGCTGGGGTTCAGCGCCACCTGCAACCCCGGCGGCGGGGGCGCAGAGAAGCTATCCGGCAAGTGGACGGAGCAGCATACGGCGTGGATCGCCGGGGCTCACACGGTCTACCTGATTCCCGACAATGACGATGCCGGGAACGGCCTGATGCGCTACATAGCCTCGCAAATCCAGGGCAAGGTGCGACACCTGCACCTGCTGCAGCTGAAGGACGCGTTCCCAGAACTGCCGCCCAAGGGAGACGTAACCGATTTTTTTAAGGCGTTGGGCAAGCAGCGCGGGCTGGAAGAGTTCCGCGCGCTGATGGTCGGCGCGCCGGAATACCAGCCCAGCGCGAACGCCAGCAACATGGCCGGGCAACCTCCGGAAGGTGCCGGGCTTCCGACCTCCTACGTCGCGGACAGCGAAACCTACCTGGGCATAGGCGGCTACTGCATTCACAACGGCTGCCTATGCAAGCCGACCAAGGACGACGGCTACCGCGTGCTGGCTCCCTTTGTAGC
The DNA here is from genome assembly GCA_031553615.1 of Eubacteriales bacterium. GTDB lineage: Bacteria > Bacillota > Clostridia > Christensenellales > Aristaeellaceae > WQXF01. The sequence continues at coordinate 21,571 of JAVBLJ010000061.1, read as the reverse complement.
GGTTCCGCGCGAGGTGATTCTGTGCGACGACGGGCTGAGCGCCGAACAGTACTTCCTGATCGATGGCTGGGGGCGCGGCGGCGTGCCGCTCGACCCAATCCGGGTAAGCACCCAGGACTTCGGCGGCATGCAGTGGCCGATCCGCCACTGGGGCTTCTGGGGCAACCTGGAGCCGGTGCACAACGCCGAGCGCGAGGTGCGCAAGGCCATCAGCGACGCGGGCCGCAAGCACGCCAGGCAGCGGCGGGTGTTCATGCATACAGGCTGGCGGCAGATTGCCGGGAGGTGGGCTTACCTCTACAACGGCGGAGCGGTCGGCGCACAGGATGTGAGCGTGGAACTGGACGGCGCGATGAAGCTGTACAACCTCTCCGCGCCGGAAGGCTTCCGCTTGCCGGAGGGCGGCGGCCCCGCCGTGGCGATGCTGACCACCTTCCCCCCTTCCATCGTATACCCGCTCATGGGCGCATGCTACCTAGCGCCGCTCTTTTCAACGCTGGAAGCGGTGAAGTGCCGCCCCAGCTTTGTGATGTATTTGGAGGGCTCGACCGGCAGCTACAAGAGCACGCTGGCCGCGCTCATCCTTAGCCACTACGGGCCTTTTAGCAACCGCGACATGCCCGCCAACTTTCACGGCACGCCCAACAGCACCCGCGTGAAAGCCTTCATCGCCAAGGATGCGCTTTTCGTGGTGGACGATTACCACCCGGAAAGCGATCCGCGCATGCTGGCCCGCATGAACGGGGTCGCGCAGGAGATCATGCGCGCCGTGGGCGATGGATCCGACCGCAGCCGTCTGACCAATCGGCGCATGCTCGACGAGGAAAAGCCGCCGCGCGGGTTGGTGATGATGACCGGCGAGCAGCTGCCGGACGTGGGCGCGAGCGGCCTATACCGCCTTTATGTAATCAACGTACAGCCAGGAGAGATTGCATTGAACGATACCCTGACCTACCTACAGGATCAAGCGGAGGCGGGTGCGTTTCGCGGCATGATGCGCGGCTACATCGAGTGGTTGGCCGAGCAGATGGACGGTCTGGAGGATGCGCTGCGCCAGAAATACCGCACCCTTCGCGACGAGGCCAACGGAAAGATGCGCGGCAAGCACGGCCGCATGATCGAGGCCACCGCGCACCTGTTGCTGGGCTGCGAAATGATGCTCGACTACTACCAGGACATTGGGCTGATCACCGCAAAGCTGCACGCCGAAATGATGGCGCAGGCGCGCGCATCGATCCTGGCCAACGTGGAAAAGCAGGCCGATGCCGTGCGGCAGGAAAGCCCGACGCTGCAATTCCTCACTACGCTGGCCGAGCTTATGGCCACCAAGACCTGCCAGGTGATGGACCTGGCTCTGCCCCTCAACCAGCCCGCCATCCCAACCAACATGATCGGATACCGGGACGCCGAGTATTACTACTTCCTGCCCGGCGTGGTATATGGCGCGGTGCAGCAAGCGCTTAAGGATCAGGGGGCAGGCCTGCCGCTCAAGAAGGGCCGCATGCTCAAGCAGTTGGCCGAGGAGGGCGTGATCGAGCCAGGCACCAGCGGGCCGAGCCGCGTGAAGCGCATCAACAGCATCAACGAGCGGGTGCTCTTTATGCGGCGCGGCATGTTGGACGGCAAGACCGAACGCATGGATCAACTGGGCTTCGACGACGTCAGCGACCGAAACGACTTGCCATTTTGAGGAGGGTATCATGCACAGCAGGAACAGCCGGATTTTTCGCACCTGCGCGGCTTGTGGCGCGGAACTGAGCGCCGAGGAATCGTGCCATTGCACGCAACCGCTGCCGCGCGACGGCCTGCGGGCCAGCTGCCCTTTCTTCCACCACCGGGGCAACTTTCGCGGCAGGGCATACATCGTGTGCCGGATGGCTGAAGAGCGCGGGTTTATCAAGACGCCGTTTGAATCCACCGAGGAACGGAACCTGGTGTACATGCATCATTGCTGCGCCGGGTTGCCTTGCCCGGTATCGGCGAGGGAACTGGAGCGGTATGCAGGGAGGTGCGCGCCGTGAGGATTTCGCAGGCACTACGCGTCTGCCGCCGCGTTCCCGACGAGCTGCATGCGGCGCGGGCGCGGCTCCAGCACTTCGAGGCGTCGCTGGAGAATGCGGTGGAAGAATGGGCCGCCATTGAGGCGCTGGCGGCCATCCGGGGCGAACAGGCACGGATTCAACGCATGGAACAGGCCCTGCAGCAAGCGCGCATCCGGTCGCTGGAAGCGATCGCGCTCCTGCCGATCATCGAGAGCGAGATCGCGGCCGCATTCTACCTGGGCCGGATGAGCGTTACACAGATCGCCCTGGCGCGCCGCTGCAACGAACGCTACGTGAAGCGCTGCAAGGCGCGAGCGGTTGCGAAGATGACCAATGGCCAGACGATCGCGAAAGGAGGCGGGGGCAATGGGTAAGCGAACCGACTACCGCATATGCCCGGAATGTGGTGCGGCGCTTGATCCGGGCGAGCGATGCGATTGTCAGGCCGAGGCAGACAAAAGCGACAACGCTGTCGGTTTTGAAAAGCGCGAATGAAAAAGAAACGGATGGTGTGCATAATGACCGACACCCATGAAACCATGCAGGTAGTGTACATTGACCCCGACGAAAGGGCGCTGTTTGTCGCGGAGATGCCCGGCAACGCCGGGTATACCGCTTTTACCCAACGCGGGAGCGACGCGCCGCGCAGACTTGCGTCCTCTGGCTACATCGACAAGGAAGGCTACGCGTCGCGAGAGGACGCGCAAAAGGCGCTTGATTTGCATGTGTCCAACAAGCGCAACGAAAGCAGCTTTCGCCGCTGGGATGTGGTGATCAATGGAAAGAGCGTTAGCTGGGACGCGTTCTATGAAATCAGACGCGGCGAACGGCCACCGCCGACGCTGGTGCCCACTGCAACGATCACGGTGCTCAACAACATCGAGTACCGCATCGCGCACCATATGCAAAGCGCCTACGGAGAGTTTTTGGCTATCGGGCGCTGCCTGAACGAAGCGAAGGAGGGCGGTTTAGTCCCGCATGGCCAATGGACGGAATGGGTACAACGGCATACCGGCATGAGCGAACGCCAGGCGCAGCGATTGATGTCTGCGGCCCGGCAGGTGAATCCGGGCAGCACGCTGGCTTCCCTCCCCTTCTCCAAACTGCAGGCAATCCTAGCGCTTCCGGAGCCGGAGCGCGAGGAGGTAGCACGGCGCGTGCAGGACGAAGGCCTGAGTTCGCGGGAACTGCAAGCGGAAATCAAAGCCCGGAAGGATGCGGAAGCCCTTACGCAGTCGCTCGCGGGGCAGCTGACCGCCGCCAAGCGCGACGCCCAGGCGTACCTCACCGCCAAGCGAAACCTGGAGCAAGAAGAAAGAAACCTGCGCGATAAGCTCAATCTTCGGAGCCAAGACATGGAGCGACTGCAAAAGGCTTTGGATGAATCCCTTTGCAAGCCGGACGGCCCCGGCGGCGTCAGCCCCGAAGCGCAAGCCGAGATCGATCGGCTGCGGGCCGAGATTGCCGCCCAGGAAGCCTACCTGGAGCAGCAGGCCGAAAGGAGGCAGACCGCCGAACGAGAGCTGCTGCAATTGCGGCAACAGGTGGCGCGCGGCGAGGTGAGCGGAGCGGACAGCGGCGCGCTGACGCTGGAGGCATTCGCGGAGGCCGTGCGCGCGTTCGTAGGAAAAGCCGGCCCGTTGCCCCATATGGGGCAGCATGTGCTGCGCATGAGCCCGCAGGAGCGCGAGGCCTGGCAAACCTACGCCGACATGGTGGCAAGCTGGCTAGACGGGACCAGGGCAGCGATGAGCATTGCGGAAAGGGTGGTTGAGTATGACGGATAAGCCGGAGGTAGCACTGATGAACACGACTCCAACCGGTGAACTGGCGGAAACGGCGCAGGTAACCGCCATGGTGGGCCAGATGATGAACCTGATGCAGGGCATGGCCGAGACCCTGCGCGCCACCAATGAACGGGTGGCCTCCCTTGAAAAGCAGACCGCGCTGAATGCCCGCGTGACTGCCGGCCAGGCCAAGCACATCAACGCCACCATTCGCGAACAAGCTGCGAAGGTGGCGGCGATGCACGGCATGGTCAACAGTGCCTCGGAGGCGCAAGCCATCGCCCGCGCAATCCGGCGCGACGTGTACCTGACTGCCGGGGTGAACAGCTCCAGGGAACTGCCCAAGTGCGAATACCGTGTCTACTTGCAGCAGGTGGAGCTTTGGGACGACTACAGGGCGATCAAGGCCATCAAGGGGAAGCAAACCTTGCGATAACTGCCTAAGCAGGCTTTAACAAGAAAGAGAGCGCAAAACGCTCTCTTTCTTGCTGGCAGGAACTATTCACCGCAGAGGAATCTGATAAAGCTTTCCATCGACCATAAGCTGCAAGGCCATCGAGTCTTCGCTCGAGCTCAGAGGCGACGGTAGCTTTGCATACAGGTAGATTTCGGCGCTTGCTAGGGGCCCCACATCTTGTAGGCCCCCCAAGAAGATTCCGTTTCCTCTTCCAATCACTTGCCGGACATCCACATCGAATGCATGCTCTCCTCCGGACAGCACAGTACCGCTTATTCTACCGGAGAAATTGGTGGTTTCGAGACCGAGATTCGAAAATTCACAGGTGATTTGAATAAAGGTGTACCCGTCTCCCGCCTTGACCCAATTTTGCGTGTCGACAGCATATGCGCTTTCAAAAGTAAACTTGTTTACCACGAACTCCAAGTTCTCACTAGCTTTCGCTTTTTCAAACAGACCAAGGGGGAAGGGCGTTCCATTGGCTTGCAAGAGCTCAAGCACTTTTGTTGCCAGCTCAGGATCAGCGCGCAGCTCTTGCGCAAGCTCTTCCGCCCGCCTCAGATCGAACTCCGCCAGCGTTGCACCAACCTGCGATATGGCCAGTACACATGCGAAAAGACAAGCCGCTACTTTTTTTACCATACCCAATTCACTCCAATATTGTTACATTTTCCGACTCATTGTACAGCATGTGCGCCCAGATAACAATATCCGTTTTTTTACTCCTCCCCCTTTCTATATCGACAGGCCACCCTAAGGCCACCCAAAGGCCACCCAAAGGCCACCCTAAGGCCACCCTAAGGCCACTGTTAGGCCACCCCCCTCCCCGTGGTATGATCGCCCCATGAACGACGCGTTTTATAAGTCGCAGGCCTGGGTGGCGGCCCGAGAACGAATCCTGATGCGCGACGATCACCTGTGCCAGCGGTGCAAGGCGCGCGGGAAAATCCGCATCGGCAAGGTGGTGCATCACATCGTGCATTTGCGGGAAGCGCCGGAGCTCGCGTTGGCAGAAAGCAACCTGACCACGGTGTGCCTGAAGTGCCACGAGCAGCTGCACCCGGAGCGCAGGCATCGAAAAGGCGCGGAGGGCGGCGACGGCGGGGACACGCTGATCGTGAAATTGTGAGGTGGCTATGATGGAGAGATTAAAGAACCTTCCGCCCGGCGCGGCGGAGCCGCTGCGAAGCAATCTGGAGGCGGCTTATGCGGCCAAGTGGGGCACTGTCTCGCCTGCGGCGGCGCTTACCATCGCCAACATCGCGCGGTTACAGCGGCAGATCGACGAACTGCTGGCCGACGCGGAGCGCTGTGGCCCGTTTGAAACGGTGCGCAATGGGAGGCAAGCCTTCAAGCGCCCTCGCAAAGGGGTGGAGACGGCGGCAAGGCTGATGCGCGAGTGCGCCCGCCTCACCGATTCGCTCAAGCTGGCCGCGCACAACCCGCGCGGAGCGGAGAGGTATACCGACGAGGAGGACGCGGACAACGCCGACGCCGCGCCGGATGATGAGTTCGACACCCTGTAAAGCGATGAGCGCGCCGTGCAGCCCCGACACCTACCTGGATGCCATCTATCAGCTACGGGGCTGGCGATACGCGCAAGCTGTGGTCAGCGGCGAGACCATGGCCTGCGGCAAAGCACGGATGGCCTGCGAGCGATTCATCCGGGAGGTGCACCAAAGCCAAAGCCCGCTGTACCAATGGCGGTTTGACGTGGAGCTGGCCACGCGCCCAGGGCGATTCATGGAAGGATTCTTCGTGCCCACCAAGGGCGACTACGACCGCATGCAGTTGTTGCCCTGGCAGTGCTTCTGCGAGGAGAACATCTACGGCTGGGTAGACCGGGAAACCGGGTTGCGGCGCTTTCGCGAAGCGCTGATCTGCGTAGGGCGCGGGAACGGAAAGAGCACACTGATCGGCGGCAACGCCACCTTCGGGGTCAGCAAGGACAACGAGCGCGGCGCGGAGGTTGGCCTGTTCGCCAACAGCAAGGGCCAGGCCAGCGAGATGCTGGACGAGATCGGCGCGCAGATCGCCGACTCCCCCGTGCTGGCCAAGCGGTTCAAGGTGCTCAAGAGCGGCATTCTGTATGAGGAGACGCACAGCCGGATCCGCACCTTCGCCACCAACCCCAAGCGCCTGGCCGGTCTGAACCTACACCTGGCAATCTTTGATGAGATTTACGAATACCGCAGCTACAAATTGCTCACCCAGGTGCGCATGTCTCACATCAAGCGCCGCCAACCGCTCACCTTCTACATTTCCACCAAGGGCACCGTGCTCGACGGGCCGCTGATGCGCTTGTACAAGCTGGCGCAGCAGGTGCTGGCCGGACACGCGAATCCGATGGTGGCGGATCGCTTCTTCTGCTTCATTTGCGAACAGGAATCCGTGGAGGAGTTCGAACAGCCCGACACCTGGATCAAAGCCAATCCATCGCTAGGCGTGCTGATCGACAAACGCGACCTGTTCGAGGCCTGGCAACGCGCCAAGGAATCGCCTGAGGAGCGCGCCGAGTTTATTACCAAACAATTCAACGTGTTCTCCAATGCCAGCGAGATGCCCTTCGTGACCGACGACGTGCTGAACCGCAACCGTGACAGCATCGCCTTGGAAATCCTGCGCGGGCGCACATGTTACGCCGGGTATGATCTTTCCTTGCGCGAGGATTTTACCAGCGTGTGCCTGCTCTTCCCGCTGGACGACGGCCGCTTCTTCTGCCTCTCGCACAGCTTTGTGCCCCGGCGCAAGCTTGAGCTGGAGCAGGAGGAGATCGATTGGCGCACCTGGGAGCAGAACGGTTTGCTGACGGTGGTGGAGCGCGATTACGTGGACAAATCCGATGTGGAGGCTTGGCTCACCAAAGTGCGCAGCGAAATGGATCTCCGGGTGGTGAAGGTTGGCGGCGACCCGGCCCAGGCTTCGCAATTGGTCAAGGATTTGGAAGCCAAGGGCTTCCAGTGCGAAAGCGTCCGGCAGGGCGCGCTCACCCTCAACGAACCGATGCACGACATCCACGAAAAGCTGCTCGTGGGGGGATTGGTGACCAACGACAACCCGGTGATGTACTGGTACCTGACCAACGTCAAGCTGCGCGAGGACATGCGCGACAAGGAAAAGCGCAACTGGATGCCCACTCGCCAGGGCGACTTTCGCAAGATCGACGGCTTCGCCGCCATGCTTAACGCCTGGACGGTGATGATGCGCGACTACAGCCCAACAATCCCGCAAAAGGCGCAGGTGACGGTGTACGACCTGCTCCGCCGGGCAAGCAATGAGTAACGGAGGGATGCAATCCATGGGGCTATTTGGAGGCAGGCGCAAGGAAAGAGCGCGCGACGAACCGATCGCAAAGGAAGCGCGCACAAAGGAAGCGCTCAAAGGTCGTCAACTGCGGCGCGCGTTGACCGTTCGGCGCGGCGATGTATCCCTGGCCAGCAACGAGGCGATCTATGCGGCGGTGAGCCGCATCGCCAACAGCTTTGGTTCGATGCCGATGCACCTGTACAAGGACGGCGAGGTGCAGCGCGATCACCCCCTGGAACGTCTGCTGGCCTATGCGCCCAACGCCACGATGACCCCCTTTGAATGGCGGCAAACCATGGAAGCCTACCGAAACACCGAGGGGAACGCTTACGCTTTCTTGGTACCCAGTGCCGATCCCACCTTCCCCTACCCCGTTTCCATGGACATACTGGACGCCACCCGCGTGGAGCCCATGCTGGATACCGCCAACAACGAGCTCTGGTATTTCTGCACCATGGACAACGGGCAGCGTTTGCCCATCCACAACAGCCGGATGTTCGTGGTACGGCACCTGTGCACCAACGGCTATAAGGGAATCCGCCCGCTGGACGTGCTGCGAGAATCGCTGGACTACGACGCGCGCATCAAGACCTTTTCGGCGGATCAGCTCGAGTACGGCCTCAACAGCAGCATGGCTCTGGAGATCCCCACCAACGTCGGCGAGGAGGAAAAGCAGCGGGCCATCGACAGCCTGCGCAACATCTACACCAAGAGCGCGGGCTCCCTGGTGGTGCTGGAGGGCGGCATGAAGCTGAACAAGCTCGACCGCAGCCCGATCGACGCTAAGGTGTTGGACATTGAGCGGATCACCCGCAACCGGGTGGCCACGGTGTACAACCTGCCGCCGCACCTGCTGGGCGATTACACCGGCGTCAACTACACCTCGATGGAGCAGGAGCTGGTGGAGTTCGCATCGCTGACGATGCTCACCGTGGACACACTCTACACCGATCAAGGGCGGCGCAAGCTGCTGACCTGGGCGATGTGCACCGAGGGTTACGACATCGGCATCGACCTGGACGCGCTGATCATGGCCGACACCGCCACCCGAGCCGAAGCCAACAGCAAGGCGATCCGCAGCGCGTGGAAAATGCCCAACGAGGTACGCAGGCGCGAGAACCTGCGCCCGGTGCCCGAAGGCGAATGCCTATACGGCAGCAAAGACCTCGCGCCGCTGGAGGTGATCCAGCAAGGCTCGATAAAGCAAGGAGGTTGACATGGCAAATCTACCCGGATTCTTGCGTTTTGCCCAGGAGAATGGCGCGAACGTATTGCGCATCGAAGGGATCATCACCGCCGATGAATGGGGCTGGTGGTACCAGGCAATGGCGATTGCGGCCATTACGCCCAGCAGTATGCGCGACCAACTGGCAAGCCTGGGCGGAGCCGACCTGACACTGATCATCGACAGCCCCGGCGGCGACTGCGACGCAGGCGCGGCGATCTACACCGCGCTGATGGAGTACCCCGGAAGGATCACCGTGCAGATTCCCGGACGCGCGCACAGCTACGCCAGTCTGCTGGCCATGACCGGCGATCGCCGGATTATGAGCCCCGCCGCCAAAATGATGCTGCACAACCCTTACGGCGACATCGGCACCTGCGATTATCGCGACGCCGACAGCGCCTACCAAGGCCTGCTGAACGAGCGGGACATCATGGCCGCGCTGTACGCCGAGGCCACCGGGCAAAGCGTGGAGGCCATTTGCGACATGATGGACGCTACCACCTGGCTGGACGCGCAATCCGCCCTGGATCGCGGCTTCATACACGAGGTTCAGGATTTTCAGGCCTCTCAAGCATTTCAGGAGACAGCGCCGGCGCAGGAAGCGCCGCCCATCGCACATGCGCAGGGTTTGCGCCAGGTGTTCGCGCTGGAGCGGGCGGCGTGTATGCGTCGCCTGGAGGCCCGGCAGGCACCGACACCGCAGCCCCCGCAAGATTCGCTGGAGCGCGCCGCCATCGCCGAACGCTGCCGCCTGATGGTCGCCGATTTGCTTAACGATTGACAACGAGGAGGAACACACCATGACTTTGGAACAACTTCGCGAGCTGATCCGCGCCAGGCAGGCGCAGCTGCAAGCCCTGGCACAGACGGTGGCCGCCATGGCCGCCAGCACCGACACCCCGATTGAGGAACTGCGCGCTCGGCAGGCCGAGCTGGCCGAGGGACGCGAGCGCTTGAATGCGCTCCAACAGCAGGAGGCAGCGCTACTGGCCCAGAGCCAGGCCGATGCGCAGCCGCCCATCGCGACGCAACCGGCGGACATTCGCCAGGCGCGCGGCGAGTTTTTCCGCGCGGCACTGACCGGCACCATGGCCCGCTTGCCGCAGCAGGTGCGCGCACAGCTGGGTGCGATCCCGCCCGAGGACGGTGAACTGGGCAACGGCAGCCGTCTGCTGCCCACCACCATGGCCGACTACCTGCTCACCGAGCCGGTGGACATGAACCCCATTCGCGAGATCGCGCGCGTGACGGCCATCCCCGGCCTGATCATCCCGAAGGTCAACTTCGAACTGGAGAGCGACGATTTCATCACCGACAAGGAGCTGGCCAAAGAGCTCAAGATGGGTGCGGAGGAGCAGATCGTGTTCGGCCGCTTCAAGAGCGCAGTGATCGCCAAGATCAGCAACACCGTGATGGGCCGCTCCACCTACGACATCGAGGGCGAAGTAACGGGTGCGATCCGCTCGCAGCTGGCCCTGCGCGAGCTGCGACGCTTGACGGCGACCGCACCCAAGGCGGGCGAGGAGCATATGAGCCTGTACTCCGCTAAGAACGCCATTGCCGAGGTGAGCGGAGCGAACCTGTACGACGCCATTCGCAAGGCTTACGCGGCGCTGCACGACATGTTCCGACCGCGCGCCACGGTGGTGATGGGCTTCGCGGCCTACACCGACATGCTGGACACGATCCGAAAGACCAACCCGGCCTTCTTTGCCGCCACCCCGGAGGCGGTGCTGGGCGTTCCCAAGGTGGTGTTCTGCGACGCGTTCACGCAGCCGGTGGTCGGCGACTACGACTACCTGCAGCTCAACTATGACGGCCCCGGCGAGTATGACGTTGACAAGGACGTGACGAAGGGGCTGCACCTGTTCGTCGAGACCGATTGGCTCGACATCCATGTGCGACTCAAGAGCGCCTTCCGCCGCGCCAAAGTCGCCGAATGATAGGCCGATACGCCACCCTGCCGATGGCACGGCCGGGCCGATGCGTGTGCATCATCAACGCAAACGGACGGATCGTGTTTGAGGCGCGGGATGGGCCGCGAACGAAGCGAAAAGGAGGTGCCCGGCATGGATACGCTGACGTTCAAGCGGTACGCGGTGATCGAACACAACGAGGATGACGCGCTGATCGAGCTGCTGATCGCCGCAGCGCGCGAGCATCTTCTCGCCGCCGGCGTACATGCCAATGAATCCGGCCCGCTGTACGACGTCGCCTGCTGCATGATCGCCCGCGACTGGTACGACATGCGCGGCACGCAGCCGGTCGCCTCGGCGCTCTCCGCTCCGGTGGAGCACGCCATTGGCGGCATCATCCTAAAGCTGAAGCTGCGGGGAGGTGTACAAAACGGCTGAACAAAACGAAGGCGGTTTTCGCTGCCTGGTGCGGCTGGAGCGCACAGTGCGTGTGCCTGCGCCCAGCGGCATCGACCGCACGACGAAGCCCGAGCCCGTTGGCACGTATCACATGAGCAAGCGCGGCCTGACGGGCAGGGAATTCTTTGAAGCCGCAGCCGCGAAGATGGAGCAGACCGAGGTGTTCTACGCGCGGCGCGGCATCCCCGTCACCGCCGACATGCGCCTGGTAATTCCGGGCCGGAGCGGTGCGCTGGATCAGGTGTATGAAATCTACAGCGTGCGGGATGTCACGGTCGACGGCTCTCCGCGCCAGGAGATCCGTGCGAAGCGAACGGAGGTGCAGCGGTGAGCGAGAACCGGGTGAGCTTCGGCTTTGAGGGCGGGGACGAGCTGATCGAAAAGCTGAAGGAGATGGGCAGGCGCGGAACCAGCGCCGCCAACCGCGCCCTACGCCAGGCCGCAGAACCGATCCTGGAGGAGGCGGTGCGCAACGTGGACAGCAAGCTGCGCCGCGAAAGCGGCAAGGGCGTCGCCGGGCTTAAAGTGGGCCGAATCGTGACGCGAGGCGGGCGCAAAGTGATCCTGATCGGCATCGACCGGGGCGACATCAGCGAGGTGTACTACATGAAGTTTCACGAGTTCGGCAGCTCGCACGAAGTCGCCAGGCCCTTCCTGCGCCCCGCTTTGCAGGCCAAACGCGAGGAGGCCTACGGCATCCTGCGCGATGAGCTGAAGGGCGTGATTGCGCCGTGAAGCTGTTGCACCGGATCGTGGCCGAGCTCCGGCGCTTTATGGGCGAGGATGCGGTGACGCGGAGCGTATACCACGGGAACAGAGCGACGTGGGCCAGGATAAGCAGCTTCGCCACCCCGGATTCCTTTGCGGACAATGCCGCGCACGGGCAAAGCCATCACGTGCAGGTCAGCGTTTTTTCCGGCGAGCTGGATCCCGAAGAGGAATACGCGGAAGCGGTCAGGGCGGCCCTGCACGCCCTGGGCGGCACGCTCGAACACGAAGAGCTGCTGCCCGACGACGCGCCGAACACATTGCACTACATGACCCAATGGACGTTTTACGAGGAGGGATAACCCATGCCCAGGATTGGTTTTGATAATGTCTACTACGCCAAGCTGCTCACGGACGACATCGCCGCCTGCAAGGCCACCTACGGCCCGCTGAAGCGACTGAAGGGCGCGATCAAGGCTGGTGTCGAGCACTCCAGCGATTCCGCAACGCTGGATAGCGACGACCACGTGAGCGACATCGTGACCGGCTACGGCAGCACCTCCGTGACGCTGGATTTGCGGGATTTGACGCCCGAAGCCGCGTGCGACCTGCAAGGCCACACGCTGAGTGCCGCCGGTGGCGTGATCCGCAGCGCCGCCGACAACGCCCCCTTCGTGGCGCTGGTGTACCGTTCGCTGAAGAGCGACGGCACGTACCAATACTGCGTGCTGTACAAGGGCAAGTTCCAGCTGGTGGGCAGCAACGCTGAAACCAAGAAGAAGGGCGGCGTCACCTTCCAGACCCCGAGCCTCAAGGGTGACTTCATCGCGCGCGACTGCGATGGCCGCTATGAATACTATGTCGACGAGAGCCCGGAGAGCGCGGAAGAAATCGAATCCTGGTTTGACCAGGTGCCGGAAGCCATGGCCGCTTAGCGCCACAATGACGATATGGGCCTGCTCCCCACGCGAGGCAGGCCCTTTGAGGAGGATGGAACTGTGATCTCGATTACCCTACAGATGCCGACGGGCGAGCGTATCTACACCGTGCCCTTCATCAGCGGGCGCGTGATGCGCGCCAGCTATCCTGTGCAGCGCATGATCGAGGAGATCGCGGCGGGCGAGGTCGCCGAAGATGCCAAGACGCTTGACACGATGGCCACCTTCATCTGCCAAGCGTTCGGCAACCAGTTTTCCGTGGACGAGCTGTACGACGGCTATTGCGCGGACGACCTGGCGGCGACGGCCATCGACATCGCTACGGCGGTGCGCGCCGGGCTGACCCGTGCACTCGAGGCCTTTCCCCGGCGGGAGGCAGGAGAGCGCCCTACGATGGGGGCTGCGACGGCGACGCCGTAGACCCCGAAGCCCTGCTGTACGACATCTACGGCGACCTGATGAAGGATTTGGCTATCCCATTTGAAGCGCTGGAGCACGGCGACGTATGCGGCATGCTGCGCACCTGGCTGGCGCGCGCGAGCCGAAAGGAGCGCCATCCGGCGCATAGCGAAGAGGCGGTATACATCGACGAATGGAGGCAGGCCCATGGGGGATGAATTCGCGTCGTTGGTGGTCGGCCTGGCGCTGGACGCCACCAAGTTCGACAGCCAGATCACCGCCACCGTCAAGCGCATCAAGGCCTCCGAGGAGGAGATGAAGGCAGCGGCGGCGGAAGCGCAGGCCTTGGGAAAGGGCATGGACGCCGCCAGCGCCCGCGCGCAGCACTTCAAGGCGGCAGTGGAAGCCCAGGGCGTGATGGTACAGGCCTGGAAGAAAAAGCTGGACGAAGCCCGCGCCAGCCTGGAGCGCAACAAGCAGGCGCAGACCGAGGCCGCCGCCAAAGTAAAGGCCGCTGAGGCCGAGCATAAGAAACTGATCGCCGTCTATGGCCGGGAATCCGAAGAGGCGAAGGAATCCCAGCAGACCCTGCAAAGGTTGAAGCAGGAGCACGCCGAAGCCGCGCAAAAAGTGCTGGCGTCCGAGAACGCCGTCAGCCGGGTAACAACCTCCTACGCCCAGGCCCGCACCAAGCTGCTGGCCTACCATGAGGAGCTAAAGAAGAGCAACGCCGAACACGGCAAGCTGGCGATGCAGCTGGGCGTGATCGGCGACCGGGTGCAGAAAGTCGGCGCGTCGATCGGCGGCGCGGGCGGGCACATCACCAACTTCGGCAAAAAGCTTTCTGCGATTTCCGGCGCGGCGGCGGCGTTTGGCACCGGCGCGGTGGTGAGCTTCACCAGCTTTGACGACGCAATGCGCCAGGTGGCGGCCACCATGGACACCACCACCGGGGAAACCGAGCGACTGACCGCAGCGGCGCAAAACATCGCCCAGGAAATGAAGCTGCCCTACACCGCCAAGCAAAGCGCCGAGGCGCTCAACTACCTGGCGGCGGCAGGCTACGACTGCGACAAGTCCATCGCCGCGCTCCCCTACACGCTCCAGATCGCGGCCGCAGGAGGCACTGACCTGGCCTATGCCAGCGACCTGGTAACCGGCAGCATGACGGCGCTGGGGCTTTCTGCCGAGGATCTGCCCACCTTCATCGACCAGATCGCGACCGCCGCGCAAAAAAGCAACGCAGGCGTCGCGCAGCTTGGGGAAGGAATCCTGAACGTAGGCGGTACCGCCAAAAGCCTGGCCGGAGGCACACGCGAGCTGACCACCATACTGGGCATACTGGCCGACAATGGCATCAAGGGGGCCGAGGGCGGCACCGCGCTGCGCAACGTGATCCTGGGCTTGGGCGCGCCCACCGACAGCGTGGCCAAGTACATGCGGAAGCTGGGCGTGGAGGCCTACGACGCGCAGGGCAACCTGCGGCCGCTGCCGGATACCTTCGGCCAGCTGAACGCCGTGATGAGCAGCATGACCGAACAGAAACGCACCGAGGTGCTCAGCACCATATTCAACCGCGTCGATCTCAAATCCGCCAACGCTTTGCTGGGCACCACCGCCAGCCGCTACAACGAGCTGAGCACTGCAATCGAACAAAGCCACGGATCCGCCGAGAGGATGGCGAGAACGATGGAGGGCGGCATCGGCGGCAGACTCCGAAGCCTGCAAAGCGCGGCGGAGGGCCTGGGCATTGCCTTTGGCAAGCGCCTGGACCCAATGATCGAGGACGTGACGAAGGACATCGCCAGCGCGACGCGGTGGTTTGCCTCGCTCAACGGGGGCACACAGGATTTGATCCTTAAGGCCACGCTGGCGGCTGCCGCTGCCGGTCCGCTGGCGGTGGGCCTCGGCAAAGTTACGGCGGGCATCGGCACGGTGGTGAGCGTTGGCGGCAAGCTGATGACCCTGGCGGCCGCGCACCCGGTGCTGGGCATTGTGACCGCCTTGGGCGCAATCACCGCCGCAGCACTCGCTGCATCAGGCGCGCTGGACTCGGGCAAGAAAGCGATCAATCAGTTTGCCAGCGATCCGGACTTCACGCCCTTCGAGGAGGATATCGCAAACGCCCAGGCGCTGATATCGGATTTGCCCCTGGAGATCGCCAAGGCCAACGCCGAAGCCAAGCAGCAGATGAGCAGCGCCACCGGGAGCTACATGACCGACATGGTGGCCCTCTACACCGACGGCAAGCGCGACGGCAAAAAACAGATATCGCAGCTGGAAACGGAGTTGAGCAGCATTGTAAGCAGCGCTACCTCCACCGTGGAAACCAACACCAAGGCCAGCTACGACAGCATGTACGCCTACTACCAGAGCGCCGGTACCCTGGAAACCGAGGAGGCCCAAAGCGTACTGAACAAGATCACCGAGGGCGGCAAGGAGAAGCAGGCGCGCATCAAGGAAATCGAAGGCAACATTCTGACCATCCAACGCCAGGCCAGCAAGGAAAAGCGCGACCTGACCGCCGAGGAGATCGCAAAAATACGCGAGTACCTGGGCCAGATCGAGGAGATCAACGGCGAAATGCTGGCCACCTACGACAAGCAGCAGGCGATCATAAAGGCGCAGGTGGAGGCCCAGACACGTTCGGGCGGCATCGACTACGGCTACGCCGCCAGCGCTCAGAAAAGCGCCCTGGGCGCGTATACGGGAGCACAATCCCTGGCCAAAACCAAGTACGACGAGGAGGCCGGCACGCTGGGCGACCTGCATCGATCCGGTACACTGGACGAAGCAAAGTACAAAGCCGAGATGGACGCGGCAAAGGCACGGTACGATGCCGCACTGGCCGCCGCGGCGGCGGCGTTTGCTGAAACGGAAGCAACTATCGTGAACGGCCTGGCGGACAACTACCCGGAGATGGCCGAGCAACTTACACGCTACATCGAGCTGATGGAGAAAAAGAAAGCCCTGGAAACGGAGCAATCCGATTGGTACGATAGCCAGAAAAACCTGCAGGAGGAACGGGATTCCCTCGCGACGGAACTGGATACCGTGGGCGACAAGGGGCTTGATTTTGACGATTTCGTAGCGGAGCGGGATCGGCTCATCGAAACGATCAACGCAATCGATGCGCAGCTTGCCAAGCTGGCCGAGCGATCGCCCGAAACCATGAAGTCAGAGGCGGATGCAGCAACAGCGGAAGCCGATCAAATCCTTTCTACACTAGATCGCGATTACACCGACAGGGTAGGCTCTCTGCTGGCCGAAGGAGCCAACGCCACCGGCACCATCGACGCGGACGTGGCGGCGACGCTGGAAGGCATAGCCGCAATCGCAAGCGCGCTCCAGGCGCAGAACAATGATTTGACCAACGGAGAATCCATGGTGCTTAGCACCAAGCAGGGCATTGACGAAGGCAAGATCGCAGTCGTAGAAAGCGCTGCCGCCATGGGTACCGAGGCCGCAAGCGCGGCCAATGCTTACCCTGAGGCGTACACCTCCGGCGCGAACACTGGAGAGGGCTATGCCGTGGGCATGGAAAGCAAGACGGAGCGTGTGCGCAAGGCCGGAGCCGCGCTGGCGCAGGCGGGCCTGGAGGGTCACGATGCCAAGGCGGAGATCGCATCGCCTTCGAAGGCGGCGCGGCGCAGCGGGCAATTCGAGGGCGACGGATACGTTCTGGGCATGCAGGATCGCCTCGCGGCCGTGCGCCGCATGGGCGCAAAGCTGGCGGAAGCGGCCACGCATGACCAGGCCAACCGCAGGCAGTACGAGCGAATTCGAGCCGCCGCAAACGCCCCAGCGCCCGAGCCGGCATACTCGGCTGACAATGCTTCCGTATACAACAACCAGCGGAGCGTCGTGCAGAACTTGACCATCAACGCGGACAGGTCGCTCTCCCCCGCCGAAGTGCAGCGCCAGGCCTACAATGCCCTGCGGCGCGCCGCTATGGGCCTGTAATCAGGAGGTAACATGCTAACCAACGAAACGCTGACGTACACATCGGCCGCAGGCGCGGTCACCTTCGCAAGCTACAGCGGCGCGCCTTACTTCCTAAAGCGGGACGGCGTTACCGGCATTGACGGCCTGCGCAACGACCTGTTTTCGGAGGAGAGCGCCGGGGAGGATGGCGCTATGCCCAGCGGCGACGCACTGTTGCCGCGCGCCATCACCTTAGCGGGCACCCTGCTGGCCGCCGATCAGGATGCGGCCGACGCTCACCTGCAGCGCGTATTTAACCCCAAGCGCGCCGGAACACTGCTGTACAGCAACGGCAACAGGCAGCGGCGCATCGCTGTGCGAGTGGAGCAAGCGCCCACGATCACGCGCGGACGGTACCGGCAATTCTTCCTTTCGCTGATCGGCGATGATCCCTATTTTTACGAAGGCAACGGCGAATCGTGCACCGACGTGGCGACCTGGCTCCCCCTGCTGGAATTCCCGCTGGAGATACCGGAGGATGGGTTCGAATTCGAGATTCGCCAGGAAAGCCAGATCATCGACGTAGTGAACGCAGGCGATGTGGACATCGGCATACGCGCCCTCATTTGCGCCACGGATACCCTCATTCGCCCAGAGATCATGCACATGGGCACCCGAGAGCGCATTGTGCTCAACACCACGATGCAGCGCGGCGATGTGGCCGAAGTGGACACGCGCCCGGGCAGCAAGGGCATTTGGCTGACCAGGGCCGGGCAGGAGCGGCAGCGCGCCTTTCAGCTGCGCGGCGCGGACATGGTGTTTTGGGGGCTTTCCCCCGGCGACAACCTGATTCGTTACGACGCGGAGGCGGGAAGCCAGCACATGACGGTGGCGATCTACACGGCCTGCCGCTTCGTGAGCGCATAAAGGGGGGATGGGATGGAGCTGTACTGCTACTCGCCTTCCGGGGCATGCATCGGCCTGATCGAGGGCTACACTTCGTTTCGCTGGGTAAAGAAGTATGCGCAGGTGGGCAGCTTCCGCCTGACGTGCCCTGCGAGCTACCGCGACATGCTGACCGAGGACGCGATCCTATGGCCCTCCGGCGACGACCAGGCGGGATACGTGCGATCGAGCGTGATCAGCGTCACGCGCGGCAAGGAGACCCTGGAAATTGCCGGGGAAACGCTTTCCGGCCTGCTGGGCCGCAGGATTGTGTGGAAGGACGTGGTATACACCGGCCCCGAGGAAGCGCTGATGCGCAAGCTGGTGGATGAAAACGCGATTCACCCAACGGATACCGCGCGCGTCCTTCCCCGCCTGTCGCTGGGCCCCACTTGCGGGGCTGCGGTGGCGGCGGAGGACTACACCTCGACGCACGAGGACTTGGCCAAAGCGCTGACCACGCGCGCGGCCGCCAGCGCCCTGGGCTTCAAGGTATGCTTCGACCCGGACAGCGCAGGCATGACGTTCATGGTCTATGCCGGAACGGACAGATCCGCCGCGCAGCAAACGCACTCCCCCATTGTATTCGCCGATGAATTTGAAAACATCGTGGCCGCCGAATACCGGGAGAGCGATACCGACCACATGAACGCCGCCCTGGTGGGGGGCGAAAAGCGGGACGACGGCGTGCAGGAGCTGGTTTCCGTAGGTTCCGTTTCCGGCATCGGGCGACGGGAAATCTACATCGCCGCCTCCGGCGTCACGCGCAAGAAGGACGATGGACACACGCTGACCAACGCGCAGTACAAGGCGGCGCTGACCAAGCACGGCCAGGACAAGCTGAGCGAGATGAAGCGCACCCAGGCAGCGGACGCCAAGATTCGCACCCTGGACGGCAACCTGGTGTACGGCGAGGATTGGGCGCTGGGCGATATCGTGACGGTACAGCTGCGCCGCTGGGGCGTGCAAGCGCACTTGCGGGTCGCCCAGGTGGACGAGACCTGGGAGCGCGGCAAGCACTACGTGACCGTCACCTTTGGCGAAGACGCTTGTACGCAATTGGAACGAATCGTGAGGAGGCTTGCCTGATGGATCATTTCTACCCATTCCCCAGCGTCAGCGGCGACCGAAAGGTGCGCGCCAAGGATGTCGCCGATCTGTTTTCTACCTTTTTTGCTTCCGGGGTCTCCCCCGCTCCGGCCAGCTCCCTGCAGGTAATCGCCGACCAGGGCATGACCATACGGGTGCAGCCCGGTGCCTGCTGTATCAATGGGTACGTGGGCCGGAATGACGCGGTGAAAACCTACACCCTGGGCATCGCGAACGGGCTCCTTTCGCGCATAGACCGGGTGGTGCTGCAGTGCGACCAGAGCGGGCGCAAGATAGCGGTTTGCATCAAGGCCGGGCAGCCTGCAGCCACGCCCATCGCGCCCGCTCTGCAGCGCGACGCGCTCATCTATGAGCTGGCGCTGGCCGACATACTGGTGGGCAAGGGCGTATCGGCGATCCAGCAATCCGTAATCACCGATCGGCGGCCCGACACGGAGCTTTGCGGCTGGATGGGGCTCATCAAGAACACCGACACCAGCGGGCTTTTTGCCCAGTGGGGTGCGGCATTCCAAACCTGGTTCGAAGGCATACAGGGCATTATGAACGAAAACATCGCGTCCAACATCGCGCAGACGCTTTGGGAGCACGAAGAGCGGCTCAACGGTTTCGCGGCGGGCTCAATGGCTTTATACACCCACCAGCGGGTGGGCACACAACACCGATTCATCGGCAACGGCGCTCTCGGGCGCGCGCTGATCACCGCCGCCTTCCAAGCGGGCGACACCTTCGCCGTCAATGGCGCCACGTGCACCGCCTTCGCCGGCGGCAAAGCGGTGAACGATCTGCCCTTGGGCCACTGGGTGAGCTTCACCTGGGATGGCGCAAACCTGGACATGATCGCGGGCATGCCGACGCTGCGCATCGTGGTTTCCTCCACCCAACCCCCGGCAGACCCCAACACCCTGTGGGTAAAACCCTAAGGAGGCGATTGCATGGCACAAGGCTACGCGTTCAACGGCAGCGCCCCGGTGCAGCTCACCGACCAGAACACCTACCGCTGGAACGGCACAGGCTGGGAACTCGCGCCTACGCTGCACGCCCAGGTCGCCGGAACCTACCAGGACGTGCTGTACCACGCGCCTTCCTATCCCCCCATCGGCATGAAGTGGTACTTGGGCGTAAGCGGGAAGGTGTACTACAGCACCGTATCGCAGACGGCGGTGGGGGTGAAGGTGAGCACCTTCGTGAAAAATTCCGGGTACGATGTGGCGGCCACCAAGACCAGCGGCCTACGCTTTAAGGTTACGTTCAAGCGCGGCTCCATCAACCCCGGATACTGGTTTACGATTCAGGCGCTCACATCCACAAAGACCTACGGTGTCATGTACGGTGTGAACGCGAACACGGAATACTCGTACGTTGTTCCGGCGGCAAACATCGAGGCAACGGTGTACCAGACCTGGATCGACGCCCCGCAAGGCGGCGGCGGGCAAGGCCGCGAGATCGATGTATCGGGCGTATCCATCGAGGTGATCAAATGACGCAAGCCAGCAAAGGAGGCAAACCATGAGCGCGAACCCGAAACCGCCGGTTACGATCGCTTACCGCAGGCTCAACGTGCCCGCCGAAACCCAGCGCTTAGGCGTGCGCGACGACCGCCACTCCGAGCAGGTGGAGTTCGTGATGCCCCAATCGTATGCGGGCATCGACCTGTCCACCAAAGCCCTGTTCGTGGACACGATGAACGCCAAGGGCGAGATTTTTGACACAGCCTCCCCCCTGGTCACGCTGGAGAACGACACCCTGCGCCTTTTGTGGCGAGTGGGCCCGGTTCCAGTTTCGAGCGACGGAAAGGTTTCGGTGCGGCTGCGGGCGATCGGCGAGAACTACGTGTGGCAAACCGAGACTGCCGAATTTTTCGTGGCCACCACTTTCGACACAATGGAGGCTCCGGAAACTCCGGAGATGAGCTACTTCAATCAAGTGCAACTGGCCTGCGTGGAGGCCCATGCGGGCACGTTGCGGGCGCTGGACGAAGCGAGCGACGCTTTGGCCGATATCCGCGCGATTAAAACACAGGTAGCGCTGGACGGCGGTTTGAAGGGCGATCCCGGCGAAGCGGCGACGCTCGCCATTGTCCAAACCGTAACCGGACCGTCGGGCGGCCAGGCCAGCGCCATCGAAACGCAGGACAGTACAGCGCAGGCACGCAAGTATGTAGTTACCATCCCGGCGGGAAGGGATGGCGCGACCGGGGCCCAGGGCGCGATAGGGCCGCCGAGCAACATCGACGCGGTGACCGGCGGGCCCTGCGCCGCCTACGCGGACGGCGCGAGCGTGAGCATCCGGCCCGCGCCGGGCAGCACGGTGACCGTGAAGTGCAGCGCGGCGGGCACGCTGACCGTGAACGGA
>JAVBLJ010000034.1:0-24359 GCA_031553615.1 Eubacteriales bacterium | reverse complement strand
CACGTTGCTCGGGCTTGGATCGCCCGTCCCCGCCTGCCCCGCCACCAGCCGCGCCGTCACCGACACCTCCGCGTTGGCGGGCACGTCGTGCAGCGTAGCCACCGGCCCCGTCGCGGTGATCGGGGCGCGGTAGCCGTAGGCCACATTGGCCACGATATCTACCGTGGGCACTGCCGCGCATGCGAAGATGAGCTGGCCGTTGTGCTGCTCGACTGCGTAAATGCCGTAGGTCTGGTAGGCCTCGCGGTTTGCCGGTGCGGTGGGCTCGTAGCTCGGCCACACCGTGCTGTTCGCCAGCAGGCTGGGCACAGACACGGTCTGCCGGTTGCTGCTCCACTTGCTGGCCAGCAGGGTTACTTGCCATTGCTGCAGGCTCACGTTGTCCGCCGCCGCGTGGGCACGGGCCGCTGCCGCGTCCGCGTCGGCGGTCGCCTGCTCCGCCGCTTCCGTGGCTGCCTCGGTCGCCTCCGTGGCCGCCTGCGTCGCGGCTGTGGCCGCGTCCGCGTTCTGCGCTGCTGCCGTGGCCATGGCGGCGGCGGTGTCGGTGGCGTCGATCGCAACATAGACTTCTTCAGCGAGCGTTACCAGGTCGTCCAGGTTCGGTATCACGTCACCCGGATCGACCACCGCCCCCGTAACGTTCTGTCCGATGATGAGCGAGGCGGCCGCCACGGTGACCGCCATGGTTGTCAGCGTCAGGCGCAGGATAGCGGACACCGTGCCTTCCACCGCATACACCTCGGCAGGCAGCGTAAGTGAGGCGACATTGCCGGATACGCTGCCCGTCGCAAATACGGTCTCTCCGTCTTTGCGCAGGAAGTACCCGCCTACGGTCGCGCCCGCAATGTTTCCGGGTTGCCCCCCCTCGAGCACGGTGACCTCCCAGGTATGCGCCTGCCGATCTCCCGTCCAAGACAGGGCATACGCTCGGATGTCGTCCTTCATCTGATGCGTCAGGTCGATGGTTTGCTGTATCTTCCAGTTGTTCATGATCCCCCTCCTACGGTAAAACCTTGACGATGTACCGCACCGTCAGGTAGGGCTGCAGGCTGCTGCCCGCGCCAGTCGTGCCGGGAAGTGCCACGCTAGCGGTGGGCGATGACACGGTTACCGTGCGGCTAGACAAGGCGTGCGCGTGTGTTTTATCTCCTCCAGCCTTGTGCAGCGTGGCGAATTCCGTCTGCGCCGCGTCCATGTGCACCAATGTGCATCCACGCACGTCCGGCAGGTTCGCCCCAAAGATTGCGCGCGCCGCAGGGTAAGCCGCCGCCGATAGCGCTTGCCCCTCCGCAAAGAGCCATTTGGCGCTAGGCGGTGTCGCCCCAGAGTAAGGCAACCAGGTCCCCACGGGGAGCCCGTCGATGGGAGCGATAGCGCCCGAGGCCGCTCCCGGCGCGAGCTGGGCCGACGTGATGCTGCCCGACCGGATTTTCCCGCCCTCCACGCCGCTGGGCACCTGCCAGCTTGCGATTCGGCTGCTAGAGAGGTCTACGCCCTTGGTGCTGATCTCGATGCCGGTGTAGCGTTGCAGGATCGCATCCCAGGTAGTTTTGGTGACGCGGGCCGCGAACGTCAGGCCTAGCCTGGCGTGCTTGACGTGGATGATGTCGTGGACGAAGACCTGCTGCAGATGCTTGAACTGCGCAAACTCCTGGGTATCGCCCAGGTTCACAAAATTGATGGTCAGTGACACCGTTGGTATATCGGCCCCGTTTTCGTACTGCTTGCGAGCTTCGGCGCGCATCTTGTCGTACGCCATCGATTTGGTGACCTTGGTACCGTCCTCCTTCTCCTCGCCTACCCGCGCGTCGGAAACATCCAGCGTCTGCAGGTAGGGCATCGGGTAATCCCCAATGTACGGGCTATCTACGTAAAGCTCCGGCAGCATCAGGGGCTGGCCCTCTTCGGTCTGCCCGATGGGGATCAGGCGCGTAACCACTTCTTCCTTGTTCTCATCCCACGTAAGACCCGTCATGTTTTTGCCATAGGCGATGGTGAAGCCCCGGTCCATTCCCGCCTGACGCAGCAAGTAGACGCTGTAGTTGTCTCGCACGCACTGCGCGTCGTACAGGTGGCAAAACCCCACATCAGGATCAAGCAGCGCTTCGATGGGGTTGATCCGCGTCCAGTCTATCGTCTGCTCATCGCTGTCGATACCGGGCTGGGCGGTGATATCGGTAAAACACTCGAAATCGCCTGCAGGCTGATACAGGTTCGCCATCAGCGCACCCAGGGCTGCGTACCCGTCCACAAAGGCGAATTTGCATTCGGCGAGCAGATTTTTCCCGAAGTCGTAGCTGATGTGCCTGGCGGATACCGTTACTTCCTGATCCTTCCACGCCACGCGGTACACGCGAAAAAGCTGTTGGCTGGCAAACGCTGCGGGCACCGCGTACTCAATGCCGTCCGTACCCGATGGCGTGACGATGTCCTTTTGGTATTCCATCGCCGTCGAATCCGCCCAGCCTGCCCGCCCGTTTGCGTTCCGACCTTTGAGCCAGTTCCCGTCACGAAGCGTTGCCGTCCAGGTTTCGTCCTTCGCCAGCGTGTACAGCGCCGTCTTTCCTGCTGGTTTGCTGCGCACCGTCGCGCCCTTTTCCGCAACCACTTTCCACTTCTCCAGCGTGGTCACCACTTCGGGCTTGCCGTTGTTGTCGATGATCTCGGGCATGGTGCGCACGGGTACCGGGATCGACAGGATCGTATCGTTGACGATCCGCCGCCACTTCTCCGCCTCGCCCGACAGAAACACGGCGGTTAGCGGATGCGTCAGCTCCGCCTCGTACATGCCGTTTTCGATCTCGTTGACCGTGCATACCGTCGGCATGAGCTGCCCCAGCCCGTTGTGGGTAAAATCCAACTCGTCCGGCGGGTACAAAAAAATGGCCACTACAGCCACCTCCAGTTGGGTTGTATTGCTATGCTGCTTACCGCGCCGCTCCAGCTGATCGGCGTACGCCCCAGGGGTAGGATTGGGAATTCGCCGGACATGGCGTTGTTGAGCAGCGTATCGCCGTTGTAGGCGTCCTGCATAGTGCTGTCGATGGTGATCGAGCCGGGAACGTTCGTCAGGCCGATGGTCTGCGCGCCGACGGTCAGCGTGATATCTCCGGAGCCGATTACGGTGATGATGGGGGCGCTGGGCACGGTGCCTGGGTTGACGAGTGATCCGGGCGCGATTAGCACGGTGGGTTGCGGGTTGCTGTAGTACCGGAACGGCTGGCAGTCGGCCTTGACGGTGAAGTTTCGCGGGGAGTTTCCCGGCAGGAAGCGCTCGAAGGGTATCTCCACGGTCAGCCGCGCCTTGTAGCAGTAGTCCGGTGCGTCTCCCAGCACCAGGTCGCCGAACCCGGTGAGCCAGGCCGCAATCTCTTCCAGGTTCGCCTCCGGCGCGGCGCGGCAGTGCAGCTCAATCTGCACGATGTCGTAGGCGTTCTCGGGCAACCACAGGTCGCCGGAGTACCCCGGCACGGTTACGGCCTTGCCGCGCAGCTCCGCGCGAAGTCGCTTGGGCATCTCCTGCAACCGCACTCCGCGCGTCATGCTCCAGATTCCTGAGAAAGCGAAGGGGTAGGTTTGGGCTCGCAAGGGCACTCACCTCCAGATGGTGAAATATGGTATACTGTTTCCGCGCCGGACAGAAAGGAGTTTTATGGACGATAAGGAAATCGCACTGCAACTGACGCTCAAGGCCATGGAGCTTGGATGCCTCAAGCTCCCTAACCCCAATGACCGCACTTCGTTCGTGGCGAGCAAAGAGACAGATTTTCCTGCCGCGATCTGTGCGGCATACAAGCAAATTCTAGCAAACTTAGCGGAAAAGTAATTTCGCAAGTTCCATCATTGTTTTAGTTAGCTCCGGCAACTCCGGTACCAGCTCGTTCGGCGCAATTGCTTGAGATCGCTTGGCCAGCAAATTGAATTGAGCCATAAGCGTTTCCCGTACAACCCATTTTTCAGTTTCCACCTGTGCCTGTCGCTCAATCTCGGTTAAGTGTTCCATCCTCTTTCTCACCTCCTTTTCCGCCCAATTGAAAAGCGCCTGCCCTCTCGGGCGGCGCTCACGTACCGGTCATACTATTCATAGTGGGTCCACATGCGCAGCACGCGCACCTTGTTTCCGGGTTCCACCTGGTATACCAGTCGGTGCTGTATGTTGATGCGTCGGGAGTAGAAGCCGGAGAGATCGCCCACTAATTTTTCATACGGCGGCGGGTTTCGAAATGGATCTTCGCGCAAAAGCTCCAATAATGCCTTCGCCTTATCCGCCATCCCCGCCGCCTTGACCCTCTCCAAGTCCTTTATCGCTTGCTTTGTCAGCAATACCTCGTACTCGCTCACCACCGCACCTCATCCAAGGGTGTCAGTTCCTCTTCCGGCTCTCTCGCCGCTCGCTTAATGCTCTCGGCCATGCCGGGAATGCCGGCCAAGTAAAGCGTCTCTTGTATCGCCTGCCAATCAGCGGCGGACACTAGTACCGCATCACCGTTTTTGCTGGTAATCTGTACTGGTACGCTGGTGTTCACGGTTTCCGCGATCAATTGGTACAGGTTGGCGCGCGCTTCGGTCGCGTTAATATGCTGCACATTACCACCTCCTGCCTCCATTATAGCGTACGTTTTCGCGTACGTCAATGGCAAATCAAAAGCGCCTGCCCTTTCGGGTGGCGCTCTTGGGGTCTATGCTCGCTTGGCTTTCCGTTCCTCCAGCTGTTTTAGCAGTTCCGCGCGGCCGCGCTCATTGTAGAAGAAGCACTCCACATCCCTGCCGCTGAATCGGTCGTATATCTTTTTGAATTCGCCGTTTTCCGGGGTCTTGAGCCCGTAGCGGTTTGCCAGGGTACCCACCCATGCCGAGCTGGTTCCCGCCGCTCCAGCGACCTCCGTGGCGGTGTAGAGCCGTCCGCGCTCCTGCGCCCGCATCCGCTCGAAGGTCTTGATCACCTCGACGGCGCGCGGCCCCAGGGCGGGCGCGCTGGGTGCGCGTTGCGGTGGCGCGGGCGGCAGCGCTGGGGGCGGGGGTATCGGCGCGCTGTAGTCCACCTCAAGCGGCATTCCCAGCGTAGCGCCGGCCGCCGCCAGCACCAGGGCCTCCACGATCTGGGGGCGCAGCCCCTGCTTGTTGGCCAACTGGGCCAGCAGCGTGCCCTGCGCCACGCAGGCGTTGATCCGGTTCGCTTCGGCTTGGGTGTAGCTGATGCCTTGGGGAGGAGTGGGTGTCGGAGGGGCGGGGGCTTCGGGCACGGTGTATGCGCCCTCCTTGCGCAGGCTCGGAATCACATCGTGGGTGATCCACCGCTTGAACGCTTTGGCTTCCGGTTTGCGGCTACCGAGAACGAGGGTGTATAAGCCGGGTTCGTTGACGATGGACATTTCTTGATCGCCGCCAGGGGTCTGTGTTGAATACACACCCTTTTCGTCTTCATCCAAACGGCGGGTTTGCGTTCTGTCAAGCTCCAATGCGCGGCACACATCAGCGGCCACGAACCACGGTTCACCACCCTTCATCGTAACCCGAACCTGTCCAAACTCCGGGCTCTTGAAAATCTCCAGTCCGTTCATGCTACCACCGCCTCCCCCTTACACCGCGCGGCCAGTTCGTTCCAACGCTCGTCGCTCATTGCGGGGATGCCCACAACCGGCACGCTTAGCGCAATCGGATGTCCTTGGGCGTCAAACAGGTTCACGCGCTCTGTCACCGGATACTCCTTGCCGTTGATCTTCATACCCGCACCTCCCGCACGGTGATCCGCTGCATGGCGTGGTCTAGCGCGATGGATGCCTGCGCTTCGGAGCATTTGAGCGGCACCAGCAGGCAAGGCGCTTGCCAAAGGTATCCCCGCTGCGGGTCGATGTTGGCGCGTTGCAGGCGGATGCCATACGCAGCGGCGCGAACGCGGGCCTCCTGTAAGGGTGGCTTTCGGGTCATGATCTTTGGGTTGGGTTCCTCGTAGACGGGCAATCTGGGTTTTCCCATGAAAATCCCTCCTCAAGATATGTCTTGAAAGAGGTTGCCGCATCGAGTATAATGGATTTACTCGATGGGAAACCTCGGGGACGTAGATGATCGGGAGAGCGGCGAAGCTTTCAGCCCGGTCATCTATTCTTTTTCTGGTAGCATCCTGACAGCTTCCCGGATGGCTTCCGGCCTCGCTTTTTTGCGCCGTTTGCAGTAAGCATCGAGCTTTTCAAGCGTTTCGGGATCAAAGCGCACACTGATTTGAGCATCCTTTTTGCTGTCCGTGGGACGCCCCATCTTTTTTAGGGGCACGTAATCACCTCACTTTTGAATCCCTTTTGTATGCTATCACACATGGGATTCAAAAGTCAACGGGTTTTCCCATGAAAATACCTCCATTTTTCGGTCGTTCGGTTGACCCAATGGAGGCACGCATGCTATAATGGCTGCGTACCTGCCTTCGGGTTGGGACGTGTGAGATTGTTGGCTTTCCTGGCCGGGAGAGACAATCTCACTTTTTTTTGTGCTCTGTTATAAACTGAACTGCAAGTTTTCGAAGTATCCCGCTGACCGTGTCCCCGGTTTCTTCCGCAATATCTTTGAGTGCCTGAATATGCTCAGGCGACAAAGACACTGCGATTTTTTCCGAGTACTTAATTGGCTTCGCAGACATTGGTTCACCTCCTTAGTACACATTGTATACGTCTTTTATATGCATGTCAAGAGGTTGTGTTGCGTCATTTTTACGTCCGTGCTATAATCCAAACATTGACAATGCAAAGGAGGCGTTCCCGTGAAAATCGGGTTCAGAAAACCATCCGTAAAGAAATCATTCTCTGCTCGAACGACAGGGAGGGTTACGCGCAGTATAAAGTCAGCTACTAACCCGCTATACGGCAAAAAAGGCATGGGCTATATCAAAGACCCGAGCCGGGCTATGAGGAACGCTATTTACAGCCGTACAACGGTTGGAGCCAGCGATATGCTATCAACAGGAAATGGTAACCGATCTTCTACTGGTTCGTCGTATAGTACTTCCCAGTCTATAGAGAGTGCGCCAGAGCCAAAGGGGAAAAGTGGTTGTGCCAAATGGCTGTTGTTTCTAGTCTTCGGATACCTCTTTTTCATAGTGATCGTATTCTTCTCAAACAATGGCGCGGAGCGACTCGCAAAGTATTTCGCCACACCGATGCCCACGCAAAAAGCTGTGGCATCTTCATACGAGAAACTGGAGTATCTGCACGATCCATTTGAGACGCTTTTCCTTGAAATGCGTCAATCGACCACATACGAGGAAGCCCTTAAAGCCGTTCAGGCTTCTCGGCTTGATTACAAAGAATACAAAAGTAATTCTTCATACCGAATATACGCCGGATTAACAATGGCGGCACTACAGGAAACCCATACTGATGTTGGAGACAAAGTAATCATACATTATTCTATACTCTCCCCCGGCAAAAAGATGTCTCTTGAGTTCGTTGTTTTGTGTCGATACGCGCATGATGACGTCTATGAAGCCATCCAATTGTTCAACATCCCCGGTTACAATTCGAGCTATAATAGCCTGCGTAAAGCTGGCGCGTACACGCGCCATTGGCCTCCATCCGACACCGAAAACGAATACACCCTTGTTTCTACTAACAAAGAGGCGTTAAACTATACTATATACAAGTCAGACCCAGAACGCCTTACGCGCGAAGAACTTGGCAAGCTACCTACCCAAAATCTCTCCGACTTAGATTCAGCGATTGTCAAGACCTTCGTGCAAAAATGCATCAAAGCTAAGTTGAATGTCAGCGAAGTACCCGAAACCCTTGAAGGGAGCTGGCATCGTTTCTGGATATCCAAACATGCTGAAATACGTGTAACTTATTCGGACACGAGCGAGGTGAGCTACTATCTGCACTTGTCGGGCAATCAGTATGACGATGCCGCAAAAGAAGCTTTCTACGTTGCATTCATTACTTCGCTAAATGGCGAGTATAAATCGAAAAAAGCAAAAAGCCTATTCAGGGATTTGTATGAAAAAGCGCAGAAAAGCCTCGCAACATCTAACAGACATGGCTTAGCTGCTTTTACGTATGAGAACAAGGATGTTCAGTATCTTTACCTGTATTCCGACGACACATTAGATACCATATATACTCCCGCATCATCTGTCGACTAACAGCACCACCCAAGTCACCAATTTCTTCATTTGTGCCACCCCTTTTCCCGTTTTGCGACCAGTATACCACAAATTGGATCGGTGTGGTATGATGCCACAAAACGGGGAAAGGAGGTGAAAACTGTATGGCCAAGAAGATCAATCCAGGCAGCAAGTCGAGCATACGCCAGTTCACTAAGGAGATCGAGAAAGCCGCCATGAAAACGGCAGTAAACGCGGTAAAGGCAAAGCCGCTTCCAGTTAAGCGCCCTCATTGCGGTGCGGGCATATCCGTTCCTGGCGGCATGAACGTGTGCCCTGCCTGCGGAAATGGAATTGACCTACAGATCAATTCCCGGATCTAGTCTTCCACACTCGCAAGAACTTTGATCTTGCAAGAAGCCAAGTCGCCCGCCAGCGCCTTGGCTTCTTCTAGTAACGCCCGCATGCGGTCAACCTTCTCCATCCATGCGTCGAGCTCCGGACGCTCCACGCTGACCTGCAAAACGATCTCACCCAGGGTTTTTACTTGTTTCATCTCGTTCTTCCTTTCAGGGGTCATCCCTATTTTTTCACGTAACGGTCGTTCTCTTGTTCGTTCCTGTAAAATTATGCTATTATCGCGGCAGATACAAAAATGGAGGCGTGGGCATGATATACCCTAGCGAGTATGCACTGTTGAAAGAGCTTGCTGATCTGCCAAACAACGAGATGCAAGAGCGGCCCGCCGATAGCGCGCTCGTTCGCAAACTTGTCGGCGATGGGTTTATTACCTCGTATTGGTGCCGAAGACCAACCGTTAACTCGCCTGCATTCACATGGATAAAGCTAACCGAGCTGGGCCGTGACGCCTTATCTAGACATGTGGAGGTTCAGCAGCAGAAGCAGAAAGTGCAAAAAGAGCACGAACACGCTACACGCAAACGAATGCGGAAAGAACGGTTTGAATTCTTCATGCATTTGCTGGGCGTGCTTGGCTTTTTCATCGCTGTGATCAATGGCTGGGATGCCATTGCCTCGTTCTTCGGTAAATGTGCACGTTGGGTTGCGTCGCTTTTTTGATTGACCGAACATTTTAACTCCTCCTTTTATCGTGTCCCGTACCCCTTCTTAATCCTAGCGTCGTGCTCCTTGATCGTAATGCTGGCATCGTTCACATACGAGTTCGCCAGCTCGCGCCCGTTCACGCTCAGCTGCACCGTGCGCCTCGCCGCCGCGTCCGCCAGCCTGTCGTAGTCGATCGAGAGCGCGGGGGCTTTCGCCTGGCCCGGCTGCCTGCTCGGCCTGCTGGGCGGCACGCGGATGCTCGCTTCCTCGTCGAACGCCTTGCCCAATCGCTGCAAATCCTCGGTGCCGTAGCCGAGCAGGGTGTGAAACCCTAGGTCGGCGGATTGGGCGGAGTATTGCAGCGCAGCCTGTAGCGCGGAGGTGGTGCGCGCGGCATCTCGGCCAAAATCGTAATCGCGCATGCCCACGCCCAGGCCTGCCGACAGGAAGCGGCCGTCCGGCTGGGTGATGTCGGCGGGCGAGTTGATGCCCGCCTTGCTTTCGATGCCGGCCACAATCTGCTTGACGAGCTTATCCGTAATGCCCGAGAAATCGTAGCTCATCAGGCCCTTGCCCACCCCTGCGCCCACAAACAGCCCGAGCTCCCGCCAGGTGCCCTCCTTGGAGCGTATGGCCGAGGTCAGCGTGGCGCTGAGCCGATTCGCCGTTTGGGTCGCATACAGACCGAACGCGAACTTGGCCATGCCCACGCCGACGCCGGCGGCGGCGAAGTTGCCAATAGGCTCTGTGCGTTTTGAGGGCGAGTGCTCATCGAACGCCGAACCATTCGTCAGAGCCGTTTCAGCATTCTGGGCTGTTGTGTCAGCGTAGGGCTGCATGTCAGTGGCGGCCAGGCCCCCTCCTAATCCCGCCCCTGCATTCGCACCCACTTCTGCCGAGTTTTCCTTCACCGTGTTAAACATCGTTGCAAACTGCGTTGTCAGGTCATCGAAACTGCCAGTCCATTCCTCGCCGAAGAAACCTTTGCCAACATCAGTAAATGTATCCGGATTCATGGCGGAAAACCCTTCGGGGTTTTCCTGTTTGTACTTTTGAAACCGTTGTAAAATCGTATCAACCGCTTCTAACTGAGAAAGGGCTTCCGGATCGGCCCCCACTTTCATCTTTACAGCATATTGGGCCGTTCTCCCTAAGCCGTGAACCTCTTTATTGTTCAAAGCATAATCCAAGTCAGCCATTTTCAGTTCGGTATACGGATCCTGAAGCGTTTCGGCATAATTTTTGAGTTCATCAGCAGCCGAATTCCCAATTCCAAGAAAACCGCGTTTCTTACCTGTGCCCTGCAGTGCTGACTCCAGCTGGGCCTGCACAAGAGCTACTTGCTCGGGGTCGTAAGTGAGCGTAGCCATAATCTCGGGTTCAGGCTTAACGGTTTGCGCATTCTCAGCATATTCCCCCACAAAAGCCGTCCATTGGGACATCAATACGGTTTTCGAGATCTTTCCCGCATCGCTCTCATCCCAAGCATTCACAAGCGCATTCATCTCCGTCGTGCGCTCTTCTGGCGGTACGCTCTGCTTGATGTGATTGACCGTGGCCTCGATAGTGTTGACCTCACTGTCGATGGTCATGGTTTCGCCTTTCTTAAGTCTGCCAACGGATGCCTCAAGGCCTTCGATAGCAGACAAGTCGGCATCCGGCGCGAGCGTAAGGGTCTTGATTTCAGCATTGACATCCCCGAAAATTCGATCAATCTCTGCCGGAAGGGCTTCCGTGAATATGGTGTTCAAGCCTTCGAGGGGCTTCGATCCGTTGACCTCAAGGTCTTTGAACTGAGCTGCATACCCCGCGATTGTCTCATACTGGGTCACCAGCTCGGAGGCGTCCGGCACAATATCGGTGATTTCATCATCCGACATTCCGGCTTCCTTCATGGTCTTGATCTGCGCCAGCATAGCCGCGAACGATGCAAGCTGACCCTCATCGAGTTTGCCAACATAATCAGCGAGGGTTTGCGCGTTGGCACCACTCTGATCCTTCGCAAAGGTAGTCAGAACGCTTTCTAGCCCCGCTATCTGTTCCTTGGTTTCGGCAAACTCTGTGGTGCCGAAAGTCATGCCGGTGATTGCCGCCATAGTTTCCCTGTACTTTTGAATGGCAGCATTCCGTTCTGCCGCGTACTTCGCGTCAAGCTCGTCTTGCGCGGCTTGCCTTGCCTTTTCATTGGTGATTTTTTGTATCTCCGCGTATTGCGTGGTGTAATCCGCGTTGAGACTGTCCATGATCGATAATATGCCCGTATTCGCGGCATTGACCGCATCGCCTAAAAAACTGGCGGAAAGATCCGTTGCCGGATTAAACGCTTCACCAAACAGGCCGCTCAGTTTCTTTTTTTCTGCCTCGATGCTCCGGAGGATATCATCAAAACCATTTGTATCTCCCTTGGCATACTCTACATTGATTTCGACACGCCTTTTTACAGCATCGTTAAGTTTCTTCTGATCATCCTCGTTCAGCTCGAACTTTTCATCCTTTTCTTTTCCCTTCGCCGTCTTCTTTTGCAAACGGTCGATGGTTTTGTCAAGCGTGGCGAGCTCTTTCGCGTCCTCCTTGGATTTCTCTACCGCCCCCGCAAACACCGAGTGATCAAGGGTTAATTGCTCAAACGGGTCGTTCCCGCTGTCAAAGATCGTCTTGGCCTGGGTGTTTTTCCATTGCTCCCCGGTCTTGATCAGGCTCTCGGTCGCCTCGCGCGCCGCCTTCGCGCCGCTGGCCACGTCGTAGAAACTGGCCGCTAGAGCGATCCCCCCGGCGGCCAGAGCCACCCAACCCGCGGGGCCGATGGCCCCGCCGATCGATTTGAAGAATCCCTTTGCACCACCGCCTGCTTCCCTAAAGGATTTGCCCAATCCAGAAAGCATTTCGACGGTACCGCCTATGCCCTTGTTGACCTTCCCGAAGATCGACAGCCCCGGCCCCAGCGCGGCGGCGAAGAGCGCGGTATTGACCGCCGCCTGCTTCGAGCTGTCGCTCATTCCGTCCAGCGTCCCCATCAGTCCGCCCAGCAGCCCCATGCCGTCCTCCACGGCGGGCAGCAGGAAATCGCTCATGCTGATGCCGAAATCCTTGGCCTGGTTGCCCAGCGTCGAAAGGCGGCTGGCGGTGGTTTTGTATCGGGTTTGTGCTTCGGCGTTGAGCGCGTTGTTCTGTTTCCACGCGCGGTTCGAGCTGGCGATGGCCCGCGCGAACGTGTCGCCCGCGCCGCTGGCACGCAGCAGGGCGTCGCGCATGCGCACCTCGCTGATGCCCATGTCGTCGAGCACCTTGATGGCGCTCTCGCCGCCCGTGGTCAGGCCTTGGATGAACGAATTGATTGCGGCGGGCGCGTCGGTCTGGAAGGCCTGCGCGAACTGCGCCCCGGTCATCCCGGCGACCCTGGC
The DNA here is from genome assembly GCA_031553615.1 of Eubacteriales bacterium. Taxonomy (GTDB): domain Bacteria; phylum Bacillota; class Clostridia; order Christensenellales; family Aristaeellaceae; genus WQXF01. The sequence goes on along the minus strand of JAVBLJ010000034.1, from coordinate 11,807 downwards.
GAAGCTCTCCAGCTTCTTGCCGCCCGTTTCGGCCGCCAGCTGCATTTCCACCATGACCTTGCTGAACGCGGAGCCGCCCGCCTCGGCCTCGATGCCTACGCTGGAGAGCGCGGCGGAGAAGCCCAGGATGTCGGCTTCGCTCATGCCCACCTGGTGGCCAGCGCCCGCCAGGCGCATCGCCATGCCCACGATCTCGGCTTCGGTGGTAGCGAACGTGTTGCCCAGTTCCACAACGGAGGAGCCCAGGCGGTCAAAATCCTTTTGGTTCATTTGCGTGATGTTTGCGAAGCGCGCCAGCGAGGTGGCCGCCTCTCCGCCCAGGTTGGTGGTCTCGCCCAGGTCGGCGATCACGCGGGTGAAGCCGAGGATGTTGTCGGTCTCTATGCCCAGCTGCCCCGCCTGCGCGGCGATATCGGCCAGCGCGGTGGTTCCGGTCGGTATCTCCTTCGCCATGCTCCGGATGCCGCCGGAGAGGTCATCCATTTGTTTCGCGGTGCCGTCCACCGTCTTTTCCACCCCGGCCCAGGCGCTCTCCCAGTTGATCCCCGCCCATGCTACCGTGGTGCCCAGTCCGATCAGCGGCGTGGTGACCTTGCTGGTCAGCGTCCGGCCCGCCTGCTCTTGCCATTGCCCCGCAGCCTTGGCGGTGCTGGCCAGCTTGCTCCAGGCGGAGCCCTGCCTCTTGATGACCGCATTAACTTCCTCGAGCCGCGCCTTGAGCTTCTTCTCATCGGCGTCGACCGCCTCCAGGCCGGAGGAGGCATCCTTCAGCTCGGCTTGCAGCGAGGATACTTCCTGGCTTTGCTGCTTGTACGCAGCGTTGAGGTTCGTCGCCTCGGCCTTCGCCGCCTTGGTCTTTTCCTTCAGCTCTTCGACCGCCAGGTACAGCCCGATGGTCTGCTCGCTGTTCTCGCCCGTGGTCAAGGCCGTCATCTTGAGCGCGGACTTGTGGCTCTCCAGCTCTTTGTTGAGCGCCTTGTATCGGGCGTTGGCTTCGGCGGCCTGTGCCCCCAACTCCTCTTGTTTGGGGATCGCCGCGCCCAACGCCGCCTCGCAGGTTGTGATCGAGGCGCGATACTTGTCCGCCGCCTTGGCCTGGCTGTCGAGCGCGCTCTGCAAATCGGCCGCGTGCCCCTTCGCCTTGTCGAGAGCGGCGCCAAACGCGCTCGATGCGCCCATGGCGGCAAAAAGGCTGTCGGAAAGCTTCTCCGTTCCCTTCTCGGCCGCGTTGATGTCCTTAAAAAAGCTTTTGCTGTCCAGCGAAAGCAGCGCGTACAACTCGCCAACCTTGAGCGCCATGGGGCACCTCCTCGCATCAAAAAGGCACCCGCATCAGGTGCCCGAATTCTCGTTTTCGTTTTTGCTGACCCTGCCCGTCGTGGCCACGTGCCGCCAGAACATCGCCGCGCCGTCGCTCTTGCGGGTGCCTTCCCGTTCCTCGCGCTCGCGCTGTTCCTTGCCCACACGGCGCGCGTTCAGGGCTACCGACCCATAAGGGGACAGCCCTTCAAGCAACGCGTTAAAACGCCTCCAGGACTGCTCACAGAGCGTCTCGCTCAAATCCAGCCCGTAGTCGCGCTGAAAGTCGGCCTCGACGTATGTCCACAGGGCCAGCATGCTTACTTTGGGGCTTTGTCGGCCGCCTTCTCCACGTCGTCCTCAATCTGCTCCTCGGGCTCCGCGTCCGGCGGGCCGTAGATGAGCACAAAGGTTTCGCGCAGGATCGCATCCAGGTGCTCCAGCGTGAAGTCCGGGTTGGCCGTCCACTCCAAAATCGTTTGGTCGCCGAACAGCTTTTCCGCCGAAAACAGCGATACCTTGCGCGTCATGATGGGGTCGCCCTCGTGCCGCGCCATCAAGAGGGGGATGATCGCGGGCATGCGCGCCGGAATCGAGTAATCCTTGCCGTACACCCGGATCGTAACCGTGTCATATTGGGTTTCGCGCAGCATGTCGTCAAAATCCCGGAAGCGGCGCTTCTTCCCCAATGTGTCCAAATTATGTACGTTTCCCATGATGTCACTCTCCTGCTTTTTGATGATCGGGGCGCGCACCGTGGCACGCGCCCCTTGGTTCGCTACGCCACGGTCACCGCAAGCGTGGCGCTCATGCTGTTGTTGACCGACCGCACCACGACGTTCACCGTGCCGGTGGTCTTGGCCACGGGAATCACGTCAAAGTGCAAGCCGTCCTTGTTGACCACGCGCACCTTGGTTTCGTCCGCGCTGGCCACGCCGTACTTCTGGTTGCTGGCATCGGCCGGTGTGAAGGCCACGGTAATCGTTTTGGCCGCGCCGCCCACGGTCATGGCCAGCGTGGTCGCGGCGGTTTCTCCGTCCTTGAGCGCGACGCCGGTCACCTGCTTGTACGTCTGCACCTCCGGCTCGCCCACCTGCTCCAGTTCCCAGGAGACCGAGGTGGTTGTGTCGTCGGGGTTGACCTCGCGGCTGGTGACGATAGCGTCTATGATCGTCGAGTTGCCCACGGGGTCCGAGATGCGCAAGCGCGCATCGCCCTCGCAGCCGCCCAGCATCACGTAGTGATCGAGCTCGGCTTGGCCCGGATCGCGCGCACCGGTGACGGAATCCAGAATCGGCTTGGCCTCCAGCGAGAGCGAGCCGTTCTTCTTGGTGGAGTACGGCTCACCCCAGAGCGTGTCCGCGCCGGAACCGTCCTCGGTGTCGCTGTCGTACCCAAAGGTAATCGTGGTCAATCCCTTGATGGGAATCCACGTGGGGTTGGCGGGGGTCGTTGCGTGCGACATGATTTCCACGTTGTAGTCGCGCACGGAAAAGGGGCACCCGTTCTTTCTCGCCATGGTCGTATTCCCTCCTGTTATTGGCAGAACCACACGCGCAGATTGATCGTGTACTCCTGCCGGCTGTTTTCGTCGGCTCCGATATGCGCGGGGCCGTTTTCGATCCGAATGCGGTTGATGTAGTTCCCGTCTGCGGTCAGTAGCCCCTCGAACTCGTCCAGCAGTTCGGCCACGGTTTCGGCATCGTCCAGTGCCATGGTGGGCGAGGAATCGCCGCGCACCAGTATTTGCACGCGCATGCCGCTCGTGCTGCTGGAGTTCAGGTCCGTGCCAAAAACTGTAACGCACCGATCCGGCATCGGGGGCATCGCGCCTTGCGATATATTCGTGCCGGGCATCTGCCCCGCGAGGTAGGTTCCAATTTGATCCACAATGCTCATATGTCACCTCAAAAAGCAGCGTAGGGGCGCTTTGCCTGCTCGCGCCAGGAGCGCCCCGGCCATGGGGGAAGGTGAGTTCCCATGCGCCTGCGGTTCTCGGCATCCGCGCTGCGTGATAGGGTCAAAACTTGATTCCGTCGGCCAATCCCGCCAGCACTGCGTGATAGTTGGCCGGGTCGTTCACCGGGTCCTCGAGGTACTTGGTTTTTCGGCCCGCGCGGCTGTGCTGCTTGACCTGATACGTGCCGTCGGCGCGCTGCCCCTCGTGCTGATAGGCGGCGTAGGGCGTGTCGTAGCTGACCGCCGCTACGCCTCTGGACACGTCGACCTCTTGGGAGCGTAGGAGCGTAGCTTGGTCGATAGACACCTGCTTCTTGCTCTCGTGGGCGACGACGTGCGCTGCCTTGTACAGCCCCTTGTCTCCACCAGCCTGGATGATGCTTTTTAGCTGGCCCGTATCCCACTTGATCCGCATGCCGCTCACAGCAGCATCACCTCCACGTGGCTTTCGGACAGCCCTTTCATCGGCGTTACAGACAGTGCGCTGTAGGGAATCCCGTCCACGGTGATCCGGGTGCCCGGCTCAAAGCGCGTGCCCGCGGCAAAAAAGGCCCTCGCGTTCGCGATGACCTCGTGAATTGCGCCGTTCGCCGTGCTCCGGTGGCTCACGCGCTTGCGGGATTGCTCCACCCGGCAGGGCAGCTCGTAGGGCTCGCCAAGCTTTTCCCCGGTCATGTCGCGGCCCAGGTACGGCTGAATTGTCGCCATATCCCGAAAAAGGCAGTCTGGCTTGATCACCGGGCGCACACCCCCCGGTAGAGCAGCCCAGCCTCCAGCAGAAACGCACGAGCCGTCGGGTCAAGCCCCGCTGGGAACAGCGCGGCCGCGTTGCCTTTCGCCTCGCGCAGAGCCATCTGCCAGTTGCCGATTTGAAAGGACGAAATCGCTCCCGGAGCCTGCATCACCGCCTTGGCTTCCTCGGTCTGCTCGCGGTCGTACTGCCAGTAGCTCGCCGTCGCCATCGCCTCTTCCTGCGCTTCGCCGCACGGCGTTCGCGGCACGATGTGCGCAAGCAGTCGGGCCTCGACGCTTTGCAGATGACGCTCTACGTCAGGGTCGCGCTGCGTCAGTTCGTCAACCGTGATACCGTACCAGGCCGCCAGGCCCTCGACCGTCGCGCGCATCGTGACCGCCTCCTTACGGGGTGTCGTTGGGCTGTAGCACCGCAAAGGGGTACTGGCTCGCGCCGCCGCCGATATTGTTGCGCGGGTTCGGAAGCTGCCAGCCCAGCCGCATCACGAAGCGCAGCGCGGTCATGTCCTGCTGCGGCAGGTTGTACACGATAGCGCCGGTGTTGTCGGTGATCACGGCCTCGGTCAGGCGCTTGACCGTCATGTCCTGGCGGATCGCGTACACCAGCTGCTTAAAGTCGCCGCCGAGCAGCAGGGATTTCGCCGGGTCGATCGCGCCGTTCTCGGGGAATTCGATGGACTGGCCATCAAGCGTGTACGAGGTGCCGGAAGTCATGCCGGCGCGGAAAATCGGCTGGCCCACATCGTCGCGAATACCGCGCAACAAACCCCGCGCCTGCATCGCGCCAATATACCCGCGCACCAGGAAGCCGTCTTGCTCCACCAGGGCAACCAGGCCGCCGGGGCCAAGGATTTCCTGGTACAAATCTTCGCCGACCTTCACGACATTTCCGGCAGCGACCGCGCCGGGCACGATGCCCTCGGGCCAGCTGGTGGGCTTGTCGGTGCTGTACAGCATCGCCCGGTCAATCACCTGACCGAAGGCCTGCACGACCAGCGGCCGGATTTGCCCCCAGATATCGAAGGATGTGTCGTCCAGCACCGCATCGGGCACCGGCACGATCACCGCGATCTCCTCGGCGGTGATGGTCTTGTTGGTCCAATCCACCTTCGTGGTCTGCTTCAGGCCCGTGTCGCCGTCCACAAAGTAAGCGTACGGCAGCGAGTTGAGCACCGGCAGCTTGAGCGTCTTGGCGCCCATGTTGGGCAACCGCCGCCCCAGCCGCAAGACCGCCGAACCCTCGGTAGCGCCCTGGAAAATTTCCTGCGCCATGGGGTCCGGGATCAGCGTCTGTGCGCCGCTGCGGTCAATAATGTCACTGAAACCCATGTTATAGCCCCCTTATGAATGAATTCATGTCCTTGGCAGGGTCGCCCCCGCCTTTGTTCTCCCCGCCGCCAGCCGCATCGGGCGCGTCGGAAAAAAGAAACGCCTTACCCGTGCGCATGGCATCCATTTGCTCCTTCAAGCCAATCGCCGCGCCGTCCGCTCCGATGGTGATCGCGTCCTGCTTGAGCAGCGCCAGCACCGTCTCCGGGTCGTGCAGTTTGTAGCCTGACAGCCCCGCGCGGATCGCCGCCGCCTTCTGCTGCGCAGCGAGGTCTCCCTGCGCCTTGGTCAGTTGCTGGCGGATCGTCTCCGCATCACCCGCGCTTTGCTGGGCGGCGGTGAGTTTGCCCGTCAGGTCCGCGAGTTGGGTTTCGGTGTCCTTCGCCTTGGCCGTCGCTGCGTCCAGCGCTGCCTTGTGCGATGCCTTGAGGTCGTTGATGTCCTGGCCGTGAACGCCCATGATCTTGTCGATCTGTTCGTCGGTCAGGCCCAGGGCTTTGAGTTCTTCGCGTTTCATGATGGCCTCCTTATGCGCTACGCTTTGAAATACACGGGTCGCATCCGCTAGCGCTGCCGGCGTTACGCCCCGGCGGTCGTGATGGTATGACAAAGCCGCCCGGTCAGGCGGCTGGATCATCGGCTAAGCTTCCTTTTTGGGCGGCTCCGGCGGTTTCGGCGCGGGCTGGGTCGACGGCGTGGTCGTCAGCTTCGGTTCTTGCGGCTTTTCCGCCGCCGCGATAGCCTCCTGCAGCTCCTTAAGCGCACCCGTCTGCCGCGCGGTGCTAGCCAGCAACAGGAAATGCTTGCGAAAGAATGCGTCCGAGCATCCCGCGCGGGTGTCGAGGGTCGTAATGTCGTCGGTCAGCGCGCCCAACGCGCGTGCGGTTTCCAAACTGATCTGTACCATGATTCAATCCTCCTTGTTTTTGGGCATCAAAAAACCGCCCTGCTTTCGCTTGGCGGTCAATCGGTTTGTGTCTTAGCTACCCCGTCGTAGTGTGCACCTTTTTGGCAGTCTTGGCAGCGGAAGGATACGCTCACGCGCAAATCGCTTTCGTGTCGTTCCACGAGCACATTTCCGCTCCCGCAATGCGGACACGCACCCGCCCGACCAGTTTCCGCAAAAAGCACTGCATTGTTGTCCCAGCCCTTCACAACCGCTTCAACTCCTTTGCCCGCACGATAAAGGCGTGCTCCACCTCTTCCGCCAAACGTTCAAAATACGCACGGTGGTTCTGCACGTATTCGACACCGTACCGCCGAAACTGTTCCACGTGTATTTTCTCATGAATCAGCGTGCGTGTCAACTCTTCGCGGCTCGAAAACGCCCTGGGGAAAAAATCGATGCGCCCCACGGTCGCCGTATCAGCGCGGCCAGCGAATGGGAAGCTTGGTTTGAGCTTGTCCTCGTCGTAATCAATCAGGAGCGTCAGGCCTTTCAGGCTCAGGCCTTGTTCCCTTGCGAGTTCCCGAATGTGTTTTTTGCTCATCCGTTCAGGTAGTGATGCGAACGCTCCGCTGTTGTCCGATTTTCGGTAGAGCGTGCCGCGCTCGCCCCACTTCGCCGCAGGGCTCAACAATACCCTCGGCCCCTCTCGTCCATTGCCGCGCATCAGACCCGTCGATTGGGTCAGATCGCGCAGTTTTGCTTGCCACTTATCTACATAGGCTTTGCACCGCCTTTCCTCTATGGGCTCGATGGCGACCGTCTGCCTCCGTTTCCAGGATCGTACTTGCCGCTCCATGTATCGCATTTGCTGCCGGTTCTTGTATCCGCGCACGTTTTGTTCCGGCGTCTGCGGGTCGCCCCCGCCGCGCCGCGTCATGCCGGGGATATAGACGCTGAAGGAGTGCAGGCAGCCGGGATGAAAAAGCCCCGCCGCTGTCGCCTCCGCCATCGTTCCCTGGCAATCCGGATGATTGCGCATCGCCCCGGTCAGCGTGAGCACCTTGTCCTCCCAGGGCGTACATAGGGGACACTCGTCACTGTGATCCGTGGTGATCACCAGATCTTGCCCGTTGGCCAGCGCCGCGTCGGTGTATCCGGCCAGGGCGGCGTGCATCATGCCCGTGCGCGTCGCCATCTCGGCATACTCCGGCATGCCCCAGTCGCGTTCTTTGCTGTCGGTGAAGCTGGCGATGCCCGCCGCCGCGAAAGCGTCGAGCGACCGTTGCACCGACTGTCGCAGCGTAATTGATCCGGTAGCCAGGTCGGCCACGCCGTAGCCGATGATCCGGCGATACTGGTCGTCCACCTCCCGCAAGATGCGCCCGTACTGTGCCCGTACCTTGCCCTGCAGCGCGTCCAGGATTGCGTCAATGCGCTGGATGCGCGCAGCGGGCATGATGAGCCTCGGCACATCCATCCCCTTGCGCAGATCGGCGTACGCGGCCTCCGCGCCGCTGCCATATGTGCCCGCGATGCGGTTAACGTAGATTTGCGCGGTGTCTTTCGACAAAGCCGCCAGGATGCTCTCCGCCTCGATGCGCATGGCGCGCGCCTCGGCATACTTGCGCTCGGCCCAGCCTGGGCGATCGATCCCCTTTGCCAGGCGGCGTTTGACCGCTCGAAGCAAAGACATCTCGGCGTCCAGCCAAAGCTCGAAAACCTCCCGCGCGCGTGCCTGCCAGGCGTTGGGTGCTAGCGGCATCAGGTGTCACCGTCCTCAGTCGGCGGGTCGTCCTCCTCATCCCCCAGCGACGCTTCCGGCGGCGCGTCCGGGTCGGGCAGGCTGCCTTCCTCTTTGATCAACGCAACCTCCTCCGCCACATCCTCGTCCGACCAGTCCGGGTGCAGCAGCCGCACCTTGGTCAGGGTGCTGGCCGCCCTCGCCCGCTCAATCTTGTCGAGCGTATCCGCGATGGTCTGCATGTCGGGCTGCGTGGCGTCCGCAAACGTGACGGTAATCTTGTCGTCGGCCTTCACGCCGGTATGGAACACTTCGGCATCCAGCGCTAGCAACGCCCCCGCGAAGTCGACCAGCGCGTGCCACCAGTAGGTCTTTTTGGCTTCGGCAGTTTGCATGCTCCTGCGCTCGCGCACATTGAGCGCCGTGCCGCTCTCAGCCTCCCCCTGGATGTCCAGCCCTGCCGACTGGGGCGAGTAACCCGCCATCAGGTAGACCGTGCGCTTGATATCGTCGATGGCCCTGAGCAGCTGCTCAGCCCGAATTTCGGGTTGCACGTGCATCATCTGCGCCACGCGATCCTGTGAATCGGAAGGGTCCATGTCCAGTGCGGTAAAAACCTCGTCCGAAAGGCTGAACGTCCATTCGCCCCCGCGCTTCCGGCTGTCGATCTCGATGCGGGCTTCCTCCCGCTTTCGCAGGTACTCAACAGGGACAATGACCCGAGTTTTGCACAGGCGAATATCCCGCAGCAGGCAAGTCTGCGCCTCGTCCAGCGCACTGAAGAGCCCGTACAGACCTTCGTAATCGCTCGCGCCGTAGTGCGACGCACCCACCGCCCGATTGGGCAGGCGATTGGGGATGTAGACCGACAAAAGCCGATGCGTGCCGCTCTGCGCTACGCGTTTTCGGCCTAGCGTCTCGGGGATGCTGTTCAGCGGCTGTTCTGTGCCGAGATCCCCTTCGCTGCCCTTGTACAGCGTGCTGATGATCTCGCCATCCGACGTGTACCGCTCCTCGCACCGCCATATCGCGCCGGTCTGCTCGTCGGCGCGCTCAACCGACCAAAATACATTTTCCGTGTTGATCCCCAGGCGGAACGAGGGCAGGCCCTCATCCCCGGCCAACACCGACACGATGGGGCGCTTGGTGAGCGCGCTGTCCCAGTTGAGTTTCAGAAACACGCCGCCGTACACGGCCGCCAGTTCCGCCGCCTGCAACAGCAGCTGAAAAAATCCGGTTTGCTCGAGCAATTCCTGCAATCGCGCATTCGTGCGCTCGTCCTCGTGCGTGATCGTCGGAGAGCCGCTGAACACCTGTCCGGCGGCCAGCGCCGCCAGATCGGCGGCTATCGGCACGTGCACCTTGCACTTTTCATCGGAGCTCCAAAACGCACTGACGCCGCGAAGCCTGTCGGGCAGCCCCGAGTACCACGCCGCGTTGAGCTTGTGTTGTTTCCAGAGCCACGCCACCGGCGGCCAAAGCTTGTTTGCCATCTGCTCCCTCCTACTGCCCGCGCTTGCGCCAGACGGTTTCCATCGCGTACCGCACCGCGTCAATGGCGTGGTTGGCCGCGTCGGGGTACCCGCTGATGATCTCGCCATCCTTGTCGCGTTCATACTCGTATTCGCCGAACTCCCGCACCGTGTGCGGGCAGCGCGCCGGATCGATTACGATTGCCGCAAGCGATTGAAGCCACTTCATGCCGTAATCGACGCTGCCCGGGCCTTTCTCCGCGCCACGGCAGCGAAAACCAAACTCCTTGTAGTCCGCGATGCTCTTCGGGTCCGCGCTGTCAGCGGTAATCAGATCCTGCGGAGTAACGCCCTTTTTGTCGCGCAACGCCTCGCCGGTCACGCGGTTCGGCTCTTTGTTGGCCCGGTACTCGTCGAATAGATACAGGGTGCGCCGCGCCGCGTCGTAGTGCATCTTCGCCCAGTGGAACGGGTCCGGGTACCAGCCCCAGTCGATGCCCATGTAAATCCGGTCGAAGCGCTCAATCTCCTCATCGGTGATCGCGCTGGCCTCAACGTTTTCAAAAACGCTGCCGCCTGTGCCGACGGCCTCCCCGCCGTACTCGTGCCGGAAGGCCCGCTCATTCGTCGCCCGCAGCTCCTCCGCAGCGTCGAAGAACTCTTTCCCCAGCCACTCCGGCGGAGCCTCGTGGTAGTGGCTGTGATGGATGAGGCGTTTCTCGTCCTCCTTGAGGGCATCCCGGTTCAGGAAATGCTGGGCGCTAATCGGGGTGTTGTAGCTGCGCAGCACGATAGCCCCCTCGCCACCGCGCAACGTGGACTGCAAGATGCTTCGGAAGGCCGCGTCGCCGTGAAGCTGATCGGCCTCCTCAAACCAAACCACGCCGATGTGCATGCCCCTGGGCGGGCGGATCGACTTGATCTTTGTCGGGTCGTCCGCGCCGCGAAAAAAGATGAGCTGCCCGGTGCTGATCCGGCGGATCGCCATGGGATTGCGGGTGCACTTGTATCGCGCGGCCAGCCCCAGCACGTCGATAGCCCAACACAACTGCGCATACACGCTGTCCTTGAGCGTGTCCTTCACCTGCCGGATCGCGATACCGCAAAAGGCAGGATTGCGCTCCAGCTCGTCGACCATCAGCAGCGCGCAGAATGAGGATTTCAGCGAGCCGCGCCCGCCCTTGAAATCGTATCGGCTGTGTTTGCGGTTTCGGGCATCGCGGTACACGTCCACAAAAGCCTTGCCCATCACCAGCGCGGGCAGGCCGGGCCATGCCTCAGACCGAGAGATTTGCTGCGCGGCCGCCTGCTCTTCCGCGACAACCCTTTGCTCTGCCAACCGGAGAAAGGCATCCTCGCCAAGGATGGCCCGCACCTCGCGGGTTGCCGCGACATCGCCGCTCAAGGCCCTGCGGGATAGCCCAACGAGGATCGCCAGCTGATTGTCAATTGATTCTGGCGGTATATCCATTTGGGCAATGTGCTCTTTCAGCTCCGGGTTCTGTAGCGGGAGCGCCATCAGCATCTCCATTTGCTCGCGCATGCTTTTGCGTTTGCGCTTCGCCTCCGCGCAGGCATAGCCGCCCTTGGAACCTCGCGCTCTTGCTGTCGCCTTGGTAGCAGGAACTAGGTTTTGTACATTGGCCACACCCCCACCTCTCTTCTCCGCATGCAAAAAGAGCGCCTTTCGACGCTCCCTGTCCCCGTGTCTCCATGTTTTTGCCTATCTTTGATGTGTACAGTATATCACGTTTTTATGTGTGTTTGTGTGTGCACTTTTTGATCCAGCGCTGATTGATGCTCATCAGCCCGTCGCGGGTATACCCCATTTGTCGCGCAATCTCTCCCCATCTCTCCCCGTCCAGGTATCGCATGCGCAATACCGTGCGATGATCCGGGTTATCCACTCCCGCAATCGCCGCCTCCACCCGCAGCATCATGGCCGTGTACTCCTCGATCACCCGGAGCCACTTGCGCTCGGTCGCATCCAGCACGGCGATAGCCCGCCCGATCACGTCCTTCACCCCGCCGCCCCTCGGCGTGCCCATCGGCGAGGGTGACACGCCCTCCAACTTGGCCCGCATCCGGATGATCTGCTCCCGCAGCCTGTCCGCTTCCCGCGCCAGCGCGGCGCAGCGCCTCAACTCCTGGTACGTGATGGGCATCCCGTCCCCTCCTCAATCGACGTATACTTTTTTCGGCATCGCCACCTTTCCGCGCGGCCTTGCCGAGATGATTCCCCCCTGCGCCCTGGCCTTGCTCAGGCATGCCGGGCACAACGCCCGTCCGTCGCTGGCCATCGCCCACCCGCGCGCCTTGATCGGCGTGTACGCGTAGGCCTCGTCCCACAGCCCCGCCAGCACCA
>JAVBLJ010000012.1:0-25358 GCA_031553615.1 Eubacteriales bacterium | reverse complement strand
GCAACTCCCAGTTTCTGTATCCAAATGCGTTTGCCCTGCGGGGCGCAAGCCCTCGCTTGCGTGCCTGCCCTCCGCTATGCTATACTCTTGCCCGAACGCATTCCCCCAAAAAGTCAAGCAGGAGGCCCCATGCAGCTCTTTCACAATAGCCGCGATTCCTGGTTCCGCCACCCTGCGGGCGCGCTGACGTGCGGGCAACGCACCCGCCTGCGCGTGATCGTGCACGGCGATGCCCCGCCCGAATCCTTGACCCTGCGCGTTTGGCGCGAGAGCGAGGAACGCATCCCCATGGTGCGCCTGCCCGGCGACTCCGAAGCGGCCCAGGGGCTGTGGCGCTACCAGGCTGATCTATCCGCCGGGGAGGTTCCCGGCCTGGTCTGGTATCGCTTCGAGGCCGAGCTGCGCGGCGAGCGCGTGGTGTACGGCAACGCGTGGGATCGCTTGGGCGGCGAGGGCGCGCAGGGCAACGAGGCTTCCTATCAGGTCACGGTGTGCGATCCGGCCTTCGATCCGCCGCACTGGCTGCGCGAGGGCATCATGTACCAAATCATGGTCGACCGCTTTCACAACGGCGACCCCACGGGCGCACTCTACGCCGCCCGCAACGACGTGCGCCGCCATGCCGATTGGTATGAGCCACCCGCGCTCACCCTCACCGAGCAGGGTGACAATCTGGCCGACGATTTCTTTGGCGGCAACCTGCCCGGGGTGCGCGCCAAGCTGCCCTACCTGGCCTCGCTGGGGGTCACGGTGCTCTACCTCAACCCCATCTTCCGCGCGCGCTCCAATCACAAGTACGATACCGGCGATTATGAGACCATCGACCCGATGTACGGCGATGCCGCCGCGTTCGCCGCGCTCTGCGCCGATGCGGCCAAGCTGGGCATCCGCGTGATGCTGGATGGCGTTTTTTCCCACGTCGGCTCCGATAGCCGCTACTTCAACCGCCTGGGCACCTATCCCGCGCCGGGGGCCTACCAATCCCAGGAATCGCCCTACAGCGCGTGGTTCACCTTCCGGCAATTCCCTCATGATTACGAGTGCTGGTGGGGCTTTCCCACCCTGCCCAACGTGCGCGAGGAGGAGCCCTCCTACGTCGATTACATGCTGACCGGGACGCGGGCCATCGTGCCCGGCTGGCTGCGGCGCGGGGCCTCGGCCTGGCGGCTGGACGTGGCCGACGAGCTGCCCATGGATTTCCTGCGCACGTTGCGCCGCAGCGTCAAGGCTGAGAGCGCCGAGGCCGCGGTGCTGGGCGAGGTGTGGGAGGATGCGTCGAACAAAGTGGCCTACGATCAGCTGCGCAGCTACGTGCTGGGCGATACGCTGGATAGCGCCATGAACTATCCGCTGCGCGAGGCGCTGATCGACCTGCTGCTTTTCCGCCGGGATGCGGGGCAGGTCAAGCGCACCCTCGATGCCCTGATGGAGAATTACCCCAAGGCGTTCTACTATTCGCTCATGAACCTGCTGGGCAGCCACGATCGCGCGCGCATCCTCAACGTGCTGGGCGGCTGCGATGGCGAAAACCTCCCCCGGGAGCAGCGCGGCGCGCTGGCGCTTTCGCCGGGGCAGCGGGCGATGGGCCGTCGGCGCGTGCGGCTGATGCTGCGGCTGATCACCGCGCTGCCCGGCATGCCCTGCGTGTACTATGGCGACGAAGCGGGCCTGGAGGGCGCGGCCGATCCCTACTGCCGCGCCGCCTACCCCTGGGGCCGCGAGGATGCGGATCAGCTGGAGTATTTCCGTGCGCTGCTCACCCAGCGCCGCGCGATGCCGGTGCTGACGCGCGGCGAATGCACGCTGCTCGCCCCGTGCGAAGATGTGCTGGTGGTGGTGCGGCGCATATCCGGCGGGGTCGACGTGTTCGGCGAATCCGCGCCCAATGCGGTGGTGCTCTGCGCCATCAACCGCGCCGATGCCCCGCGCGAAGTGCGCCTCCCCGCCGCGCTGGCCAGCGGCGCGCGCTTGACCGACGATCGCGGCCACCCGGCGCGCATCGAGGCCGATCAGCTGGTGCTCACCCTGGGCGCGCTGGATTCCGTCTTTTGGATGGGGTAAAACAAGGCCGATGGGAAGCAGCTTCGCTCTCCATCGGCCTTTCCGAACCCTAACGAACCATGTGCGATCATTGTCGGCACGCGCCCGGCCTACCCATCACCCAGCCCACCACGCCATCCCGCTTGGCCAAAAAGCGGTCGCTCCACTCCTGAATGAGCGAAAGCTCCTCCCCGGTGCGCACGTTCAGCAGGTAGTCGGTGGCGTTGCTGGCATCGAGCGCATCGGGCGTGCCGTCGGTGGCGGGGTAGATCATGCTGTTGGGAATCCACAGGCGGTGGCCGGTCGCGCAGTGCACGCAGCAGGAAAACTCCGGCCCCTCGGTGAGCCGTTCGATCCGCGCGGAGCCCCAGCGGATGTTGAGCGTACCGATGTTCTCCCGCTGATCGTGGGGCGCGGTGCACCGGGGAAATGCATCGTCGGCCCAGAAGGTGAAGGGCTCGCCCTCCGCATCGGGCAGTGCGACCAGGTTGAGCTGTCCGCTGCTTTTGATCACATTGCCGCCGTCGATGGCCAGTATTCGGCGCGATGCGTCGTAATAGGGATTGTGGCACTGCCGCTCGTGCTGGAAGTTGGGGGTGGGCTCGTGCCCCACCACCACGATCTTGCGCAAGTCCTCGCCGCAAGCGTAGCCCTGCCCGTTCAGGGGATAATCGTAGGTGCTCAGCGCAACGTCGATGGGCTGCTCCTCCAGCGGGGCTTCGCAAAGCCCGGCGTGCACAAACACGTAGCGCTGCGTCTCCAAAATATGGGGCAAGCTGCAAAGCCAATCCAGCTCGGCGGCATAGCGTTCGTTCAGCCGCTCTTTCAGGCGGGGCAAGTCCACCTCTCCCTCCAGCGAGATTTCCTCCTCCGCGCACATTTCGGCAATGGTATTTCGGCGACTATTCACATACCACAGGAAGCGGTTATCGTATTCATCGGTGCGCAGCAGTTCGCGAATCGTGTCGTCGCAATTGCCCAGCAGCACGCGCACGTTAGGCCGCGCCGAAAGCGCTTTCATGGCGCGCAGAGCGCGAAGATGCCCCCGCCCTTTTTCCAGAAAATCGCCTACGACCACCAGCAGATCGCGCTCACAGAATCCCGCCTGCGCCAGCAAGCGCTCCATTGCCTCCACGTTGCCGTGGATATCGCTGATCGCCAGAATGCGTCCGCCAGGCACAGCCTCGGTGCGTGTTACCGTCGCGTACATACGTCACCCCATAGAAAATGCTTTGCAAGAAAATGCAAGAAGATAACCGGGAACTAGCCCCAGCCTGCTACCTTGGAAGGAATCGGAAGGGTTGGGAACTTTTTGGCGTCGAGAGCCGTCTATATAGTAACATGCGTGTCTGCGCCGCGCAAGACACGCATCGAAGCCCACCGAAATCTGCCCTCAACCCCCCAAATTCCCCAAAATACGACGCGGAGGTGCCCATGCACACAACCCCGTTGGAAAAACCATGCCGGACGCAGCGCACCCCTGCGGTTGCGAAATCCCTCCACGCCGTGTGGGGGCGGTTGCGCGCGTACATTTCCCCGCTGGATGTGCTGCTCTGCGGCGCGACGCTCGCCCTATGCGCCGGGTTGGCCGCGCTTGCGCCGCACCTGCCCGCCGATGAGCCCCGCGCGCTGCTCGCCCCGGTCGCGTGGCTCTGCCGCTTCTGGACGGGGGCAAGCTTTGCGCTGATCGCCGGGCAGGGCTATCACGCCGTGAGTGCGCTCGGCCTGCCGGTAAGCATCACCAGCGCCTGCTCTGGCGTGCGCTTCTTCATCATGCTGGCCGCGCTGTTGGTCTGCGTGCGCATCCCGCGCACCCGGGCCAGCGCGAAACCCCTCGCGTGGCTGGCCTGCCTAGCGCTGGCCTACGCCGCCGCCATCGCCGCCACCGCGCTGCGCATCTCGGCCACCCTGCTCATCGCCCGCCCCGGCGCATGGCCGGATGCGGTGCTGCTGCACAATCTGCTGGGCATCACCGCCTACCTCACCGCCATGCTGGCCTGCTACTCCCTGGCGCGCCAATGGCCCGCTTCCCTATCCTGCGCACGCCGTGTGGAAATCCTGTTAGGAGGTCGCGACTGTGTTTAAACAGAAGGCCGATCTGTATCCGAATGCTCCCGGCTCGCCGTTCCCCACGCAGCTCACCCCGGTGGAAAAGGATGCGCGTGCGCTGTTGTGGCTGGCGATTATCCCCAACGCGCTGTACCTGCTCGGCATGTTTGTCGGGCTGCTGTTGGGCGTGCAGCCCTGGGCGCTGTTGGCCGGGGCTGCCGCTGCGGTCGCGACCTTGATCGCCTGGGAGCAGCTGCGCTCCCGGCTGCGAAAAAATGAGGAGTACGTGAAACCGCTCCATTGGTCGCTGCTTGCTGCCGAGCATGCAGGCGTATTGGCGCTCACCTCGGCGCTGCTGGGGCTGCTGCCCTCCGCGAAGGATGCGGGCCCCAGTGTGGATGCTTTCTTCTCGGCGCATCCCTATTCTTCTTTTTTCATAACGGAAAACACCGCGCACCAGGCCGCCAACACGCTGCTCGTGGTGCTCATGGTGCTCTCCCTTGTGCACCTGTGCCTTTCGCTGCCGCAGCTTTTCCGCAAGGCGGAAGGGCCGCCGAGCCCTCACGCAAAGCTGGTGCGCTGCGCGGGATTGGCGGTGCCGGTGCTTTGGTACGTGCTCATGAACGGCGCGCTGGGTACGCGTATGCCCGTGGGTATCGGCATGCTGTGGCTGGTGCTTACCCTCGGCGCCTACACGCTGATCATGCTCTTGGCAAAAATGACCTGGCAAAGGCAAATCGATCCGTCCCGGCGAAAGGGCTGGGGCATCTCGCTGCTGGGCGTACTGCCCATCATGGGCCTGCTGATTGGCCATGTGGCCGCATTGGACGGATACTTTTGGGATTGCACCAGCCCCTGGTGGGTCGTGCTGACCCTAGCCAACACCGCGCTCATGCTCTGGCCCGAGCCCGAGAAGCCCCGCGCGTCGCTGGCGCTTTTCTATGGCCGCAGCGTCACCAGCACCTACCTGCTGTACGTGCTGGTGATCATGGCGCCGCTATACCTCCTGGGCATCCCGGCCATTCTGCTCTTCGGCGTAGGTCTGCTCATCCTCGCGCCGGTGTTCGCCACCCTCTATCAATGCCGGGGGATGCTCGCGCACGCCCGTTCGCTGCGGGCGTACCACCCCGCAGGCAGGCTGATCGCGGTGTTCGCGGCGGGATTGATCACCCTGCCGCTTTGCCTGATCCTCGCGTTTTTCGCCTCGTCCGATCGGGCGAACCTGCTCGCCGCCCTGCGCTATGCCCAGGGCTATTCCGCCGGGAACGATTCGGCGGATGTCGCGGGCGCATCGGTCGATACCGCCCAGCTCAACCGCACGCTAGGGCTCGTGCTTCACGGGGATGAGACCTTCTCCAGCAACCTCGTTATGAACTTCGATTCGAGCGAGTCGCGCCTGCCCATCATCGAACAACTGTACCACGCGATCACGCTGCGCGGCATGCCCCTGGATGTCGAAGCGCTGGGGCGCGTAAAGGCGCTGTTTGAGCCCGATCCCGGATACAGACCCTCTTCCCAGAACAGCCAATCTTCCAGCACCGCAAGTGCGGTGGTGCTCGAAAGCTTTACCGTCGAAACCGCCGTGCAGGGCGAGGATACCTACAGCACCGTGCACCTGCGGCTGGAGAACAGCCGCGAGTGGGATTTGCGGGAGTTCCGCACCCAGTTTGCCCTGCCCGAGGGCGCATACCTGGTCGATTACTACCTCACGATCGATGGCGTGCGCAAGCAGGGCATGATCACCGGGCGGCAGGAGGGCGCCGCGCTGTACAACCGCATCGTGAACACCAACCGCGATCCGGGCCTGCTCTACGCGGTGGATGGCCTGGCGACGCTGCGCGTGTTTCCCTTCAGCGCCGGCGAAGTGCGCACCACCGGCTTTACCCTGGTGCATCGCGATCCGCTGCTGCTCACCATCGACGGCAAGGAGATCGCGCTGCCCACCGGATCGGACGCATCCGCACAGAGCGTCGCCGCTGCGCTCGGCTCCTCGTCGGCCCCTCTCGCTCAGCCGCTGACCTATACCGATGCGCAGACCGGCGTGGTCTACCTCAACGCCGCCGCCAAGGCCGCGCTGCCCCTGGCCGATCGCGAGCCGTTCATGCTCTACGTGGTCGATATCGCCGATCCGGACGGGCTCGACGTGCGCATCGCGCAGATTCGCGCCCACGCCGCCTCGCACAGCATCGATCCCACCCAAGCCACGGTGGTGGCGCTGGATTACCGCCTCGCCGCCTTCCCCATGGAGGGCCCGTGGGAGGAGCAGCTGCGCGCGGCGGCGGCACAGGGCACCCTCTGCCGCCTCAATCTTTCCATGGTGCTGCCCCTGCTGCAGGAGCACACCGGCGAGCGCACCTATCCCTGCGTGATGATGCTCTCCGATTTTGCGGGCGGCGTGCTCTGGCCCGGCGAGACCCGCGCACAGGGCGCGCTGCAGCCCGAAAGCCCGTACGTATCCATCGTGGATAGCGCGGGCACGAACGAGCGCTGCTCGCTGGCGGAGCCGACCTTGTCCAAGCGCCAGAGCACCGCCTCCGGCACCGGCGCGCTGGTGTTCACCTTCGCCGATGGCAGCCAAAGCTACCTGCCCGACGATGGCGAGCCGCAGCTGCTCCTGCCGCCCGGCGGGATCGCGCAAGCCCTCCCCGCCTCGGCAGAGACCGCCACCTCAGCGGAATCCTCCGTTCCAGCCGAATCCGCCGCCCTGGCCTCCTGGGAGACCGCGCTGCGGCTCAACGCGCGGCACCTGGCCCTGCGCAGCCTGCCCATGGATGCGGCCGCGTACTGGGAAACCTACGCCGCCCTGCGCCGCGAAAGCCTGCTGGCGCGCGCGCTCATCCCCTCCATGTGCTTCCTGGCGCTGGAAACCCCGGAGCAGGAGGCGGCGGTGCGCGTCCAGCAGGAGCAAATCCTGCGCGGCATCGTGCCGGAAAAGCAGATCAACCCCGTCAACATGGAGGAGCCCTCCTGGCTGTGGATGGCGCTGGCCGGGGCCGCATGCGCCGCGATCGCCCTGCTGCGCAAACGGCGTGCGCGGTGCGAAGGATGAAAAGGGTTTGCGGGTTTTGCTTGCGGTAATGGGAAATTTTGGTGTACAATGACGGTACCATGCACCGAACCGCCCTCGCACGGCAGAATCGAATGACGAGCAGAAGGAGGCAGCTGCATTTGAAGATTCAAGGAATTCAAAAAGGAAAGCGCATCCTTGCGCTGTTGCTGGGCGCGCTGCTGCTGGCCCTTCTGGCCGCGCTGACAGCCGAAGCCGCTCCCGCCCGCTCGCTCAACTATCTCTCGGTTGAGGGCGACGAAAACTCCTACCTCGAAAAGCCGAGCGTGAGCATTCCAGAGGGCGGATTCCCCGAAAACACGGTGGATGCCGGCATCAACCCGCTCACCGGCGAGGCCTGGAGCGGCACCTACCAGCCCCTCTTCGTTAGCATCGATACCGATCCGCTGGCCCGCCCGAACTACGGCGTATCCGATGCGGACGTGATCTACGAGCTACCCCTCCACCGCCGGGGCAATACGCGCAGCATCGCGCTGTTCATGAGCACGATGCCCGGCCTGGGCGCTGGCCCGGTTCACGAGGCCAGTTTCCCCATGGTAGAGATCGCTGAGGAATGGGGCGCAGGTTTCACCTTCTTCGGCATGCAGGAGCAGAAGGGCAACTCGGTCAAAACCTACATTGTCGAACTGGGCAAGGGCAGCGGCGCTACCTTCCCCTACCTCGACCTGATGGACAACAAATTCACCCCGCACTACGAGCGCACCGATTATGCCGATCCGCACGATGTGCGCGTCAACGTAGCCTCCCTGCTGGCCGCGTTCGCCGACAGCCAGCCCCAGATGCGCCCCTGGAAATTCTCGGACGAGGGCCTGGATCGCGGCGCAAGCGCCTATTCGGTCTCCATGGAATTCGATCGGAACTTCGTGCCCTCCTTCCTCTACAACGAGGAGACCCGGCTCTACGACCGCTTCTACAACGGCGAGCCCTTCGTGGATGGCAACAACGGCAAGGCCTGCTCCTTCGCGAACGTGATCATCCTGCGCACCGACGTGAGCTGGTACCGCAACAACCCCTCGCGCCCGGTCGTCAAGCTGACCGGCCAGGGCGTGGCGGAAATCCTCATGAACGGCCGCTACATCCGGGGCACCTGGGTGCGCGCCATGGGCAAGAACCCCAGCGCCAACGATCTGAAAGCCCGCACCGTTTTCCTGGATGAGAACGGCCAGGAGATCTCCTTCCTGCCCGGCAAGACCTTCATCCACATCGTGCCCGTCGAACAGCAGGTCGTGATCGGCAACGATCCCTCCGTGGGCGATGCGCTGACCGAGGGCAGGCCGGTGCCCACCCCCAAGTGCAACACCCGCCCTCCGCGCCCCACCCGCACGCCGCACCCGACGCGCAACCCGCAACCCGGCCCGGAGGTCACACCCGAACCCGTGGATGCCGGCGATTGACACCGCGTTTTTTCCATAGGCCGCTTGCGCATTGCGCGGCGGCTTTTTCGCGCATTGCGCGCCGGGCCCGGATTTGCTATAATCTGTATGGCTTTCCACTGTAAGAAGCAAGGAGCGGACGCACATGACCAGCCGCGAACTTCTCCACCGCACCCTGGAATTTCGCAATACCTCGGAGCGCGTGCCCCGCGATCTTTGGAGCCTGCCCTGGGCCCGCATCCACCACGGCCCCGCGCTCGATGCGCTGATACGCGATTTTGAATGGGATTTTGCCGGGCCCCCGGTGCGCTACGCCCAGGAACTGCCCGTGGAAGGCGATTCCTGCGCCGTGGGCGATTTTACCGATGAGTGGGGCTGCACCTTCCACAACATCCAGGCCGGAGTAATCGGCGAGGTAAAGGCCCCGCTGGTCACCGGAGAGGAATGGGAGGACGCGGAGAAAATCCACATCCCGAACGAGCACCTCTCCTTCGATCCCGGCCCGGTCAATGAGTTCTGCCGCGCCAGCGACAAGTTCGTGATGGCCGGATGCTGCCCGCGCCCGTTCGAGCGCCTGCAGTTCATTCGCGGCAGCGAGGCCACCTACGTCGATCTCATGCTGCGCCCCCCGCGCATGATGGAATTCCTCGATCGCATGCACCAGTTTCACTGCGAGCAGATCGAAAAGTGGGCCCAAACCGAGGTCGACGCCATTTCCTTCATGGACGATTGGGGCACCCAGCGCGGCCTGCTCATCTCGCCCGAGCTGTGGCGCGAGCTGTTCAAGCCCATGTACCGCGATTATATCGCCATCGCCAAGGCCCACGGCAAAAAGACGTTCATGCATTCCGATGGGCATACCCTCGCCATCCTCCCCGACCTCGTCGAGATCGGCCTGGACGCCATGAACGCGCAGCTCTTCTGCATGGGCGTGGAGAACCTCGCGCCCTTCCGGGGCAAGCTGACCTTCTGGGGCGAGATCGACCGGCAGCATCTGCTGCCCCACGCCACCCTGGAGGAGATCGACCGCGCGGTCGACCTGGTGCACGATACCCTGTGGGCGCACGGCGGCTGCATCGCCCAATGCGAGTTCGGCCCCGCCGGGCGGCCCGAGAACGTGCGCCGCGTGTACGAACGCTGGAGCCGGCTGGAGCCCTGATGCCCGGCATTTCGCTGCCCAGCCGGTTCGCGAAAAACGATGCGGAAGGGAGCCCCTGTTATGAAGGTTGCGCTCTGCATGCAACTCCGAAAGCAAATCCAAGGGCAAGCCCGAAAGCGCCTTGCGGCCTGGCTGCTTTCGGCCCTGGTCTGCCTGCCCGCCGCGCAGTTCGCCAAGGCGGACAGCGCCCAAACGCAGGCCGGGCCCGGCGCGGCAGCGATCTACGTATCCCCCTCGGGCGACGATGCGAACGAGGGCAGCCTTGTCCGCCCGTTCCGCACGCTCGAACGCGCCCAGCTGGAAGCGCGCGCTTTCCGGGGCCAAGGCATCCCCATCGAAGTGAATCTGCGCGGCGGCGAGTACATCCTGTATCAGCCGCTGCGTTTTTCTGCCCAGGATTCCGGCTCGCCCGGTGCGCCCATCACCTGGCAGGCATACGCGGGGGAACAGGTCACCCTCACCGGCGGCATCCGGCTGGATGCTTCGAAGGCCGTGCCCGTGACCGACGAGGCTCTCCTCGCCCGCGTCCGCGATCCGCAGGCCGCCGCCGCGCTGCGCTGCCTGGATCTCTCCGGATACCTGCCTGAGCTGCCGCCGCTGGCCGATCCGGAGAATCCATGGGATTTGAACCCCAACGCGCCCACCCTATACATCGATGGCCAACCGCTGTTCCCGGCGCGCTGGCCCAACGATGCGCCCAACGCGGGCTACCTGCGCGGCAGCCATGCGGCCGTACAGGGTGAGGAGGCCCAAACCTCCTCCTTCGCCTTCGATTTCCCTGATCCGGAAAACCGCAGCGCGCGCTGGAGCGCGGAAGCGATCCGCGATTTGTATGTGTTCGGGTTCCTCCACTACGAGTGGTGGGATGGCCTGTTCAAAGTAAATTCCCTCAATTCCCTCGATTCCCCCCATTCTCCTGATGCCCCCGATGCGCCCGGTACGGCCGCGCACCGGGTCGAGGTGAGCGGCGGTTTTGACGATGCGCCCATGGAAGCCCCGCGCTTCTATTTCTTCAACCTTTTGGAAGAAATCGACGTGCCCGGAGAGTGCTACCTCGACCGTGAGCGTTCTCTGCTCTACTTCTACCCTCCGGAGAACGCTTCCTCCGCGAACGACCCGGAGGCGATGGAGCTCCGCCTATCCATCCAAACCGAGCCGCTATTCCAGCTCCAGGACACCGCATACGTGACGCTGCGCGGGCTGGATTTCCTCTACACGCGCGGCAACGCGGTCACCGCCCGCTTTTGCTCGCACCTAACCCTCGAGGATTGCACCATCGCGCATACCTCCGATAACGCGCTCACCCTCGATCCGGTCACCGAATCGACCGTGCGCGGCTGCGAAATCTACGATACCGAGCGCGGTGGCATCTACCTTTGGGATGGCGACCTGCGCGCGCAACTGCGGCACAGCGGCAACCTGATCGAGAACAACCTGTTTCACCATACCAGCCGCGTGCACGCCTGCGGCCCGCCCGCCCTCGCCAGCCTCAGCTGCGGCGTGATCATCCGCCACAACGAGTTTCGCGATTTGGCGCACACCGCGCTGGATATCGGCTCCTCCAACGATGCGCTCATCGAGTACAACCGCTTCAGCCGCACGACGCTCAAAAGTGCGGATGCAGGCGCGATCTACTATGGCCGCAATCCCTCCATCATGGGCATCCAAATCCGCTACAACTACTTCGAGGATATCGGCAATACCTACGGCGGATACGGGCAGCAATCCATTTTCTGCGACGATGGCGCGTCCATGCCCGCCATCTACGGCAACGTGTTCTACAACGCCTGCGATCGCACGCCCGAGGCGGGTGCGGCCATCAAGGCCAACGGCTCGCAGTTCGGGCGGGTGCAGGGCAATGTGTTCATCGATGTGCCCTTGGCCGCCCTTTTCGGCTCCTGGACCAACGATTGGGATGCGCGCCCCTTCCGGGAGGATGGCTGGCTGCTGGACGTGTACGGCCTAAGCTTTTCCGATCACAACATGTGGGCCCGGTTGACCGAGGAGATCGATTTCTTTGGCGAAACCTGGCGGGAGCATTATCGGGGCACGCAATGGGAGCCGGTGTGGCAATACCTTACCCCGGAGGGCTACGCCGAGGCCCACCGCCTGGCCGATGCGGGCGACGAGGCCGGAATGCTCGCCTTCCTGCGCGGGCAAGCGCCCTCCCGCACCAACGTGTTTGAGGGCAACGTCGGCGTAAACATCCACAGCCGCTCCGAGGGGGAGATTTTCCAGGATAACGGCGCGGGCCGCCCAAACTGGGTGGTCGATCTCCCCGTGCTGCCCTCGGGCGCGGCCCTGTTCCGCGATTTTGACGCCCGCGATTTCACCCTGACCGAGGAGGGCCTCGCCGCCATCCGCGCGGAGATTCCCGGCTTCGAGGCCCTTCCCTTCGAAAGCATGGGGCGGCTGGGGCCGTAGCGCCCCCCACCAAACAATTCGGTGCGCGACGCACCCATCTTTCGGTATGCGCACCGCTTCATAGTGTGCTATAATGTGCAACAAATACAAGGGGGGAGGCGATCAGAATGGCTGATACACCGCAGGCGGCATCCGCAAACGCAAGTTGGTGGCGGCGCGCCGCCAAACGTTACGGCCTGGACGCGCTCAGCGCCATGGGGCTGGGCCTATTCTCCACGCTGATCATCGGCCTGGTGATCGAGCAGATCGGCAAGCTGACCGGGCTTACCGTCCTCATGGACATCGCCAAGGTGGCGCAGTCAAAGCCGGTGGTGGGCGCGGGCATCGGTGTGGCGGTGGCGTGGGGCTTGAAAGTCTCGCCGCTGGCCATGTTCACCAGCGCCGTGGTCGGCGCGCTGGGCTACGATCAGGGCGGCCCGCTGGGCTGCTACCTGGTCGCCGTGATCGGCGCGGAGCTGGGCAACTGGCTTACCGGCAAAACGCGGGTGGACATCGTGGTGGTTCCCGCGGTCACGCTGATCGCGGGCGGGCTGGTCGCGTTGCTGGTCGGCCCGGCCATCAAGCAGCTCATGCTGGCCCTCGCCGGGGTGATCGATACAGCCACCCGGCTCCAGCCCATCCCCATGGGCATCCTGGTATCGGTGATCGTGGGCCTGGTGCTCACCGCGCCCATCTCGTCCGCCGCCCTCTGCGCCATGCTGTTCACCCCGGAGGCGGGCGTGCCCCTGGGCCTGGGCTTGCAGTTGGCCGCGGGCGCAGCGACGGCGGGTTGCTGCGCGCAGATGGTGGGCTTTGCCGTCACCAGCTTCCGGGAAAACGGCGTAGGCGGCCTCATCTCTCAGGGCCTAGGCACCTCCATGCTGCAGGTGCCCAACATACTGCGCCATCCCGCCATACTGCTCCCGCCTACGCTGGCCTCGGCCATCACCGGGCCGCTGGCCACCACCGTGCTGGTGCTGCACAATTCCGGAGCGGCGGCGGGCATGGGTACCTCGGGCCTAGTGGGCCCGTTGGGTGCGTGGGCGGCCATGTCGGGCACCGAGCCCGCGCTGTGGCTTCTCTGCAAAATTTTGCTGCTGTGCGTGGTGTTCCCTGCCGCGCTGAGCTGGGCTTTTGGGCTGCTGCTGCGCCGCATGGGCTGGATTCGCCCCGGCGATATGACCCTGCCCAAGATTTAACGTTGGCGAATTGGGAATTCAGCGCACTGTAAGCGCGGTTTTTGGCTTGAATCCGCGCCCGCGTTGGTGTATGATACAGCGTGGAGACCGGCTGGACAAGACCACGTCCTGAACACGAGTGCCAAAAGGAGGAACCATCATGGAGATCACCAAGACCATGAGCATCGGCGAGGTACTGCGCCTCAATCGCGGCACCGCGCGCATTTTTATGGAGTTCGGCATGCACTGCCTGGGCTGCCCGCACGCCACTTCGGAAAGCCTGGAGGACGCCTGCGCCACCCACGGCACCAACGCCGATGAGCTGGTGCATCAGCTCAACACCTTCCTGAACGAACAAGCTTAGATCAAACAAGCTTAGATCGAACAAGCTTAGCAGACCGAATCATCGGCGGACGTATTTTCTACGATATGCACAAAAAGAGCCGCCCCCCAAGGGTGGCTCTTTCTAAAGAGACTGTAAGAAGCAATTCTTTTGGATACCCAGATTTCCCACCGCCTCAAAATGGAAATACCCCTCTGTCCACAACGCACAGCCCTGTGGATAACCCTGTGTACAACGTGGAAAAGCAAGCGCCGCTTGGCATAATTCTCTCCTATTCGTCAAATAACACTAACTTTCTTCCCCAGGCCTGTGGAAAACTAGTCCAGAAGCCCCGCCCGATACGCATTTGCCCGCGAAAAAGCGTGGAAATGCACTGCCTGCAGCATGATTTGCTTTTATCCGCAACAAAGAGACCTGTAAGAAAGAATCGCGATGTTGCAAAAGCTGTCTGATTTGCACAAAAACGCGCGAAACGCAAAGCAATCCGGCGAAAAAATCCAGCGAATAATCCCAGCGAATAAAGGCACGCACCGAAGGCGTGCCTCAGGGCACACAAGGAGGATGCGAATGGAGTGGAGCGATAAGCTGCTGCGCGATGTCATCGAATGGGATATTGCCACCTGGCGCAAGGCCGTGCAATATTGGGATCGCTATACCGATGAACACCTGCCCGATCCTTCGGCCAAAACGCTGCTGGAGATCGGCGCGCGGGGTGGCGGCGTCACGCTGATGTTCGCGCTCAAGGGTTTCGAATGCACCTGCTCCGACAAGGGCGAGACCTTCGAGCAAGCGCGCGCACTGCACGCTGAATACGGCGTATCCGCCCGCGTAACCTATGTCGATGCCGACGCGCTGGCCTTGCCCTTCCCCGATGCGTCGTTCGATGCGGTGGTGTTCAAATCGGTGCTGGGCGCAATCGGCCGCAGCGGACACGATGAGAACATCGACGCCGCCATCGCCGAGCTGTACCGCGTGCTCAAGCCGGGCGGCGTGCTGCTCTTCGCCGAAAACATGCGCGCCACCCGCCTCCACGCCGCGCTGCGCCGCCGTTTTAAGCGCTGGGGCAACTCCTGGAACTACGCCACCCCCGAGCGGATGCGCGCCCTGCTAGCACGCTTTGCCGCCCTCGATCTGCACACCTACGGCTGCTTCAGCTGTTTCCGCATGGATCATCCCCTTACCCGCAGGGCCGATGAGCTGCTCTGCCGGAAGGACCCCTCCCCGCGCCACTACATGGCCTACGGCGCGGCAGAAAAGGGGCGCTAATCCCCCCAAACGAGCGGATAGGAGGACACACGCATGGAACGCTTCACCTGGAAGGCCCGCATACTGCCCGGCATGCTGGAGGAATACGTCAAGCGCCACGATGAGATTTGGCCCGAAATGACCGAGGTGCTCAACCAAGCAGGCATCCGCAACTACACCATTTGGCAGGTGGGCGACGAGCTCTTCGGCTACTACGAATGTGAAAGCGTCGAGCACGCCGCACGCGTACAATCGCAAAGCCCGGTGGTTGACCGCTGGAACGAGTACATGCGCGAGGTAATGCGCATGGAGTTCGATCCCGCCACCGGCACCTCGGTGATGCTTCGGCAGGTGTTCCTGCACGAGGGCAAGTAGCGGCTTCGCCGCACCATTCTGCCGAGGAAGGAAGAAAAGAAGGAAGGGAGGAGGCGCGCCGTGGGCATCCAAATCTGGGAGGCCAGGGGCTTCGATAGCCAGAAGGCCGTGCGATACTTTCAGGAGCGGAAGATTGCTGTGCAGCGCATCAACCTTTTGCGGTTCGGCATCAGCAAGCGCGAACTCGAAGGCGTGATCGCGCAGGTAGGGCTGGAGGCGGTGATCGACCGCGAGGGCAATGCCTTCGCCGAATCCGCCATTCGCTTCTCGGATCGCAAGGACCTCATCTTCCAAGCGCTGCTCGACCATCCCGGCCTGTTGCGCGCGCCCATCGTGCGCAACGGCAAGCAGGCCACGGTGGGCTACCAGCCCGACGTGTGGAAAACCTGGCAGCTCTAGCAGAATACTCGCAGAAAGCGCCCTACACAAAAGCTACCGATTCCAAAGCGGAATCGGCAGCTTTTTTAGGAGTAGTATTAGTCCTTCACGCTGGCGACCAGCGTCTCGGCGTTGGGGTCGGTCTCCCCAGTGTAAGGGTTGATGTAGACCGGCAGGCTGGCGTAGTAGGTGGGGACGGCGGGCTCAAAGAGCGCGTAGTTGCCGAAGCCGGTGCGGGCGATGTTGCTGCGCTTGACCTTCTTCACGCCCACGTCGATGTTTTCGATAATGCCCTTCTTGTCCTTCTTGTATACGTCGCGCACGTAAGGGTCCATGATGTATAGGTACTCCGCATCGTAGGAGCAAATGACGATGTAATGGCCGTTCGAGCCGCTGAAAATTTGCGAATTGCCGCTGCATAGGGCGATCGCCATGCCACCGCGATCCAGGGTAGCGAGCACCTGATCGATTTCGCGCGTGGATTGAAAGGAAAGGCCGTACGCCGCGGCGATGGGGGCGAACAGGTTTTGAGAGGTGCCGCCATTGCCGCCGCTGCGCTTACCGCGCACGCGGTAGGTCTCGTACTGGTGGTTGTTTCCAGTCGCAAAATCGGCGATGGCCAGCGGAAGCACGGCACGGAAATCCTCGCCCGAGGTCAGTGTAACCTGCGTATGCTCGGCATCCTTGCGGTGCACGTGGCAATAGAACTTGTTGACCGAGCACGAACAGAGCTGAAACGTCCGGCCCTCGGCGGCGCTCATGCCCAGCAGGTTGAGCCGCTCGGTGGGTACCAGCGAGGCCACAACCATGGCCAGCGAGGTGGGGTTGCATCCGCCATCGCCAAAGGGGCGCTGGGTATCGGAATTGGGCGATTCATAGACCGCCTTCTGCCAAACCGGGTCGTTTTGCGCATAATATTGGAAGGGGCCGCTCCCGTTGGGCATGTACACCAAGCGTTCGAGCGCGGAATTCTGGTATTCCTGGGGCACCTCGGCGTGCACGGGCAGCGTAGCAAGCGAGATACTCACAAGCAGCAGCATAACAAAAATGCGAATCATCTTTTTTTGCATCTGTGCTCATCCTCTCTTTTGCATGCTTCTTTAGCATGTTTCTCTTGCATGTCTCTTTCGCAAGCTTCTTTAGCAAGCTTCTTTAGCAAGTTTCTTTAGCAAGTCTCTTTAGCATCTTTTGCCGCAACCGTCCACGTCCATTGGTCCTTGTCAGCTCGTTTTTGTTGCAATTGTGTTTCAATATTATTACGAACTTAATATTTGGTGTGCAGGATCATGTGGCTTCATGTAGAATTATAGCATTAACGAAATATTTTTGCAACATTTCGAAACACATTTTTTTAAAGAGGTGCGCCAACCCATGAAGGGCAACCGAACGCTACGGAGGATGCTGGGGTTACTGCTGAGCATGCTGTGCCTGCTCAGTGCCTGTGCGCCCGCGCTGGCCGATGCCGGAGCGGTGCGGGCTTTGCCGATAGCGCGCTTCGATGAAACTTTGGATTTAGCGTCGGGTGCAACGCTAAATGCAACGCTGCAGGAGCTTCCGGCGCTCACCTTGATGGCTGGATCGTTGGAAGGGATGGCCATGGCACAGGCCAAGCCCGCAATCTTGGATGCGGCGCGGCAGGTGCCGGACACGTTCGTGCGCGTGGATTTGCTGGTACCCGACGTCGTGCTGGACATGCGCTACGCAGGCAATCACAACTTCGTGGGCAGCAGCATCGATGGATACGAGGCCCCGGTGGCGCTGCTGACGCGGCCTGCTGCCCAAGCGCTGGCCCGGGTTGCGGATGCACTGCGGCCCTCGGGCTTGCGGCTTTGCATCTACGATGCGTATCGCCCGCTCAGCGCGGTGGAGCACTTCAAGCGCTGGGCGCAGGATGACCAAGATACCAAGATGAAAACCGAGTTCTACCCCTCCGAACAAAAGGACAAGCTGTTTGCCAAGGGGTACATCGCCGAGCACTCCAGCCATTCGCGGGGCAGTTGCGTGGATGTCACGCTGGTCAATGCGGAAGGCGCTCCGCTGGACATGGGGGGAACCTTCGATCTGTTCAGTCCGATATCATCGCACAATGCCAAGGGATTGACGGGGATGCAGCGCATGAACCGCAAGCTGCTGCGCACGACCATGGAGAAGCAGGGTTTCCGATCGTACAACGCCGAATGGTGGCATTATACGCTCAAAGACGAGCCTTTCCCCAAAACGAGCTTCTCCTTCCCCGTACAAGATCGCGTGAAAATTGCCAGCATTTCGCGATATATATCGAATCAGTTCTATAATACTACGAATGTAATTAATATTCCTCCTGAAAATAGCAGTAAATATGAAATTTATTATCAACGTTATTTGAATAGCAGGAATTTAACGGTAAATACACCTCGTGGAGCACGCAGCATCCGCGATTTTTCTAGGTTTGTGATTAGCATCATGCCACGAAAAGACATCCGGTACCAAGCCATTATCCGTCCAAATACCCTCAAAACAGGGCAAAAATCGTCTCGTTTCGGCACTTTTAGCACCTTAAATACCTCTTAATAATTGACCACAGGCCCGAAATATGCTTCCGAAACGAGCAGAAAAACCGCTCCTTTTTACGCATTAACCACACCATTTTGTGTCCATTCATCCCGCGAGACGCACATTTTGTGGTTATCGCGCTCCGAAGCGCATCGCAAATCTGCATAAAGAAAAAAACAGATAAAAAATGGATAAAAAAAGCGCACCACCCTCCAGCGAAGCAGGGCGGTGCGCTCTCGCACGTCAGGAGGTCTCCCACCTTTTTCTGCGCACGTTGTACCATATCCCCAGACTCTCCTCCGTCGCGCTGCGCCGTCCGCGCAAGCGATCCAAACGCTCGTGCAGATCGTCGGCGCTGTAAATATCGGCGGAGGCCAAGCAGTACGCGTGGATGCCCGGGTACGGCCCACCCGTAAAGGCACGCTCCAAATCGAGCAGCAGCCCCTTTTGCGCCATGCCATACAGCCGGTCGAGGATCTCGGGCGGTAGCGGCGCCATCGACCGTAGCCGCCCTTGCGTGTGGGTGCGGATCAGCCGCTCGATCACGGCGCAGTAGTCGGCTGGGCGATCCATATAGATGCTTGCAAAGTATCCATCGTCGTGGGTATAGTAAGCGTAGCGGTTGCCCAGCGACCCCACGTGGTAATCGTGAAGCGGCTTGCAACGATACCGAAAATACAATAGCTCGGCGAGCTCCTCCTCGGTCACCCGGTCGAGGGATTCCTCCTGCGCATAATCCACCCAACAAAAGTTGCCGTAGTTGTAGATATCCTCGGTGTCGACAAAATGCTGCATCTGCGCGCCGGGGATGATGTCCAAATTCAACCCGTCGTGCCGCTCAAACGCGTTCCACATCGGGCAGCCGTCCAATATCAGCAAGTTGGGTGGCTTGTGGGGTATGGCGGCATAGAACTCGGAGAATTCCGGGCCGATGGCCGTCAGCCTATGCTCCTCCTCGTAGATGCGGATGTACGCTTGGTTCCTGGTATTCGACCCTTTTTTCATGCCTACCTCCCCTCCCGCAATCGCGCGGGCAGGCTGCGCAGCGCCCGGCCGATCAGCACTAGCACCAGCACCTCGATGGGCAGCAGCACCGCGTTTTTCAGGATGCGAGCGGGCAGCAGCACCGCCATCGCCTTGCCGCCGGTAAGGCTGAGCCACAGGGTGTTCAGCCCGATGTTAATCACCAAATTGACCAGGCCCTTGGCGCAAAGCGCGCGCCTCCAATTGATGCCGCGCTTGTAAAAGAACAGGCCGTAGAGCATGCCGCCCAGCGCGGCGCTGAACGTATACCCGGGGAAATACGCGCCCTTGGGGAAGAAGAGCGCCACGTAGAGATCGGCCACCGCGCCCTGCAGCGCCGCCACCGAAGGCCCGAAAAGCGCGCCGCTCACCGCCAGGAACACGAACCCAAACGCGATCTTCATCTCCGGGGTAATGTAGATACCGATCGTGAGGTCGACCACGATCTGTAGCGCAAGCAGCAATCCGGCCAACACCACCGAGCGCAGGCGGCGCAGCTCGCGCAGCGATTCAGCGAAAATGGACACCAAAAAACACCTCCCACTTTTTCCCTGTCGGGATTCGTGAAGGTGTCCACCAGGACAGTGGGATGCAGCCGGCATACCGCGAGGCGCGTCCGAACGGCACAAAGCCCTCCGGTACCCTCTTCGTCCCCCGATCGATCCCCGAGCGGGAGCACTTGACGCATGCGAGCCTTTCCTGCCCTTCTACCGAATCACAGCGGATGCCCACAGTATACGGCATCCGCAGCGCAAAGGCAAGCGCGGCACGGCGAAAGCGTTTGCAGGCACGGCGAAAGCGTTTGCAGTTGTATACGAGATAGAGGTGACCGTCCGAAGGATTTTCAAGGGCGACCGGAAAGCCCTTGAATCGCCTGTGAAGGCGAAACACCCCTTTTCAACATGCCTTTTCAGGAAGATTTCGTGCTCACGCACGACCCAAGGGCTTATCGCTCGCCCTTGGGGAACCTTCTCTCCGCACTTGAAGCATTATCCGTGCATATTCACAGAGGCATTTTCCGTGCATATTCGCAGAGCATCTTCTGGGCATATTCGCAGACGCTTTTTCCCTGGGCAAGCGCGGCCTTCGCATTGACAACCGCACCCAAATACCGTAAAATGGCCATATCCGTTATGGAAATTCCTCGGCGGCTCTGCCGCTTGAAAGGGGTTGTGTGGATGTCGGCGCACCAGGTGATTCGGGCTTAACCGAATACGGGCGCGCAACGATGGGATGCGGGGGATAGAAGCCCCCCTGTTGTTGTGTGCCGCAAACCGACTCCTTTCACGATGCCTGCTTTTGCGGGATGCGGGGGCACAGCCGCCGCGCCGATTTGTTTTAGACCCGTAGCGCTTCCCTGCGCGCGTTTTGGAGCAATGCCGCAGCATGGCAGTTTCGAAAGAGACTGTCGTGTTGCGGCATTTTTGCGCCCCTCAATCCACCAACAAACAATTGCGGAGGAAGAAACATCCATGACCATCATACATACCCGGGGCTTGACCAAAACATACCGGCGATTCGAGAAGGAGCCGGGGCTGCGCGGCAGCATCAAAAGCCTGTTTCACCGCCAGTTCGTGGAAAAATGCGCGGTATCCCGCTTCGATCTGGAGATCGGCGAAGGCGAATTCGTGGGGCTGATCGGCCCCAACGGCGCGGGCAAAACCACGCTGGTAAAGATGCTGACCGGCATCATCGCGCCCACCTCGGGCGAAATCTCGGTGCTCGGGCACACCCCCAACAAGCTGGAGAACGCGTTCAAAATGCAGTACGCGGTGGTGATGGGCCAAAAGAGCCAGCTCTTTTTCGAGCTCACGCCCGCCGACACCTTCCGCCTCTTCAAGGAGCTATACGAAATCCCCGAGGCCGAGTACCGGCGCAACGTGGATTTCTTCGTGGAGCTGTTCGGTGTGGCGGACCTGCTGAGCGTGCAGGTGCGCACGCTCTCGCTGGGCGAGCGCATGAAGATGGAACTGATCGTGGCGCTGCTGCACAACCCGCGCGTGCTGTTCCTCGATGAGCCCACCATTGGGCTGGATGCGGTGGCCCAACGGCAGATGCGCGCCTTCCTGCGCGAGGTCAACCGGGAGCGCGGCACCACCATAATGCTCACCAGCCACTACATGGAGGATGTGCGCAGCCTGTGCGCGCGCAGCGTCGTCGTCAACGATGGCGCTAAGCTCTACGATGGCCCCACCGAGCAGCTCTTCGAAGCCTACCAAACCCACAAGCGCATCACCGTGCTGTTTGAGCGCGAGACTGCGTTCACCGCCCCCGCCGGGGCCGAGATCGTGGAACAAAGCCCCCACAAGGTGAGCCTCATGATCCCCAAGGCGCAGAGCAACGCCCTCCTCGCGGACATCATTCGGACCTACGAGCCGCAGGATATCACCGCCGAGAAGGAGGATATCGGCAACGTGGTGGAGCGCATCTACGCCTCGGGAAAGGAGCGCCCATGAGAGCGACTTTCCGCAAATATTGGGCGGTAGCGACGGTGCTCTTCAAAGCGCAGCTGATCTACCGGTTCGATGTGGCCATGACGGCCCTGGCTACCGTAGGCCGCGTGCTCTTCGCCTGGATTCTGTGGGGCGCGATATTCTCCGGGCGCGATACCGTGGGCGGCTTCACCTTTCAGGCCATGCTTTCCTATTATTTGGTCAGCTCGTTCCTGGCCACCCTGGAAATGTCCAGCGGCGTAAGCAGCGAGGTCTCGGCCCGCATCCGCGAAGGCACGTTTTCGCGCTTCATGGTCATCCCCACCCATCCGCTGCCCCACTTCGTGGCGCAAAACTTCGGCGCGGCCGCTTACTACGCGGTGTTCGCCGTGCTGGCCACCGTGCTCAGCGGCGTGCTGTTCGGCGTGCGGCTCACCCTTTGGCAAAGCGCGGGCAGCCTGCTGTGCGCGCTGGCCATGATCCCGCTGGGGCTGGTGTTCATGGTCAGCTACCAGTTCTTCATCGGCGTGCTCGCCTTCAAATTTCAGGATATCGGCTTTTTCTGGCATCTGCAAAGCAACGTGATCGCCTTCGCGACGGGCACGCTGTTTCCGCTGACGCTGCTGCCCGTACCCGTGATTTCCGCGTTGCGGCTGCTGCCCTTCCATTATGTCACTTACATGCCCGCCATGCTGCTTACCGGCCAGGCCACAGCGCGCGAGGGCCTCTTTGGCTTAGCCGTGCTGGCCGTTTGGAGCGCCGCAATGCTTGTCATAAGCCGCTCGACCTACCATCGCCTGCGGGTGAAATACGAGGGGGTGGGCATATGAGCAGCGCGATCCATACCCTAAAGCGAAACCTGCGGTTCATCCTGCTGCTCGTCCGGCTCAAGCTGCAGCACATGATGGTGTTCCGGCTCAGCTTCTTCGGCGCATTCCTGGCCGATGGCATGCTCTTCCTGGTGCAGCTATTCACCTTCAACGTCATTTACGGTCAGGTGGATTCCATCGGCGGCTGGAGCCGTGGCCAGATGCTGATCTTCATCGGCACCTTCTCCATGATCAACGGGCTGAACATGGTCATCTACTTCTTCGGCGTGCTCACCGTTCCCGGGAAGATTCGGGAGGGCCTGCTGGATCACTACATCACCAAGCCGGTCAGCCCGCTGCTGCGCCTCACGTTCGAAAACGTCGATCCTGGCTCGCTGCCGCTGCTGCTGCTCAGCGCCGCCATCCTGGCCTACGGTTTAGCCGTGGAGGGGATTGCCGTCACCGCGCCACTGATCCTGGGCTACGCCGCGCTCACCCTGCTGATGACGCTGCTCTGGTACGATATGGAGCTCATCCTGCGCACCCTCCCCTTCTTCTTTATCGCGGCGACCGCCATCGAGCAATTCGAGGGCAACGTGATCGAGCTCAATTTCAAGATACCGGGCGTGCTCTACAAAGGCGCGCTGCGCGTGCTGTTCTACTTCGTGCTACCCTACGGCATCATGGCCACCGTGCCCACCCAGTTCATCACCGGCGCGCTCACGCCGCTGGGCTTGGCGGAGGCGCTGGCCGTGGTAGTGGGGTTCACCGCGTTCGCGCTGTGGTTCTGGCGAATCGGCCTGCGGCACTACAAGAGCGCCAGCAGCTGATACCAATTCCAACTACGTTTTGCCAGAATCCAGCGGATCTATTTCCGATCGGCGTTGTCGTGCCTCGGTCAGCGTAGCTGCTGGCTACGCCTCCTTCGGACTCCTAGCCGAACGTAAAAATCTCTCGCTGGCTTATTGCCAAAACCTAATTGGAATTGGTATAACCTCGCGCAGGATCACCGCACCGCACACCAGAAAGCGCTCCTCCGAACGACGTTCGAAGGAGCGCTTTTTTTGAAATCGGTGGTGGCTTATTGGCCGATCGCCGCCTGGTATTCCTCGATGAATTCCGGGCAGTTCCAGGAGCCGCAGGCCGAGAAGGTATCCTGCGATACGAAGATTTGCAGGGTTAGCCCGCTGCTGAGGTTGATGGTCAGGCCCTGCTTCGCGCCGGAAACGTCGTTGCTTTGGAACACCGCGTTGTCCAGCAGGGTGTCGATCAGCGCGTTGGCGGTGCCGGAATCGGCAATGGGGCCCACGCCGGAAAGGTCGAGCGAAGCTACCTGGCCGCGCACGTCGAGCACGCTCTCCAGCGAATCGCCGGAGGTGCCGTAATCGCCGTAGGTAAAGCGCTGGAACAGGCGCATCTTGCCTCCCACCATGGCCGCCACGGCGGTCTGGCTGGAAAGGCCGGATATCGAGTACACGGCGGAGCCGTCGTCGGCCTTGTTGGAAATCAGGCCGTACCATTCGTTGGAATCGACCTGGGAAGCGTCGTCCACGTAGGTCACCGCACCCAGCTCGTCGCCCAGCGTACCATTGCCCACCGAGCCGGAGAGCATGCGGTACGCGCGCCCATCGTAGCCCACCAGGGGGAAGTTGCCCTTCTTGCCCTCAAAAAGCTGGCGGAAGGCGGATACGTTGCCGCCGTCCTTCACTTCCAGGCTGCCCTCGGGCACGTCGGCGCGCGGATCGGCAATGGTTTGGCCATCGCCCGCAGCGTGGATGCCGATGGGCGAATCGTCGGAGGGCTGAGTCGCCGGGGAGCGCAGCAGCGCGCTTGCGCCCACGATCGCGATCACGGCCGCCGCGCACACCGGAGCCACGCGCCACACGAGCGCATGGGATACGGAGGGACGGCGGGCCTCCAGGATGCGGGCGCGCATTTCGCTGCCTGCATGCAGCCCGGATAGCATCTCCGGGGCGACCAGGGTCAGGTCCTGCAATGTCTTTTTCATTGCGCCTCTTCTCCTTTCAGCATAGCTTCAAGCTTCTTTCGTGCACGCGAGAGTCGGCTGGATATGGTGCCTTCAGGCAGGTCGAGCATGGCGGCGATCTCTACGATGCCATAGCCTTGGTAATAATGCAGCAGAATCACTTCCTTGAATGCGGGGGAGAGCATGTGTACCGTCTCCATCAGTTCGTTTTTGTCGGTGTATTCGGCGATGGCGTCTCCTGCGGGGAAGGATTCGAACGGGGAGCCCAGCACCACCCGCTTCACCCAGGCCGCGCGCCACAGATCCCGGCAGCGGTTGAGCGCCACCTTGAGCAACCAGGCCTTTTCGTGCCCGGCCTGAATCTCCGGCCCCTTGGTCAGCAACCGGATGAACACATCCTGGCAGACATCCTCGGCCTGCTGCCGATCCCCCAAATAGAAGTAAGAAACCCGGAGTACATCGTCGGAAAACTGCTCGTACAGCCGTTCAAACTGCACGCGTCGGTCAAATCCAACTGGTGCGCTGGTCACCCGGCTACACCACCTTTTCGATCAATTAACGAAGTGGTTTGGCACTTTCATCCCGGAAAAAAATGAAATCTCACAAAATAATTGCAAACTTGCGTGCGGGGTGAAAGACCTATATATTATATGCTACACCGGGTCCAAAAGGCAAGGGCATAGCGGTTTTTGGACGCGGCAAAAGCATTTACGAATAATGATGCAGGGATGGGCGCGCGAAGGATTCCAAAGGGCGACCGCAAAGCCCTTTGGTCGTGCCCGAAGGCACGAAACCCCTGCTTTCATACCAATTCCAATTAGGTTTTGCCAATAAGCCAGCGAGAGATTTTTTCGTTCGGCTAGGAGTCCGAAGGAGGCGTAGCCAGCAGCTACGCTGACCGAGGTACGACAACGCCGATCGGAAATAGATCCGCTGAATTGTGGCAAAACGTAGTTGGAATGGGT
>JAVBLJ010000036.1:0-24450 GCA_031553615.1 Eubacteriales bacterium | reverse complement strand
AATTTGCGCAATCCAGAAGCGGTTCGCGCCGTTCATTCCGCATATCTACAGGCTGGTGCAGGGCTGGTGCTCACCAACACGTTCGGAGCGAATCGCAAAAAGCTCGCTAGCGTACAGGAGGTGCGCGATGTCGTAGCGCAGGGTGTACGCATTGCACGGGAGGCTGTGGCAGAGCACGCACTTCGAGTAGATGGGTTTGGCGGGCTGGTCGCGCTCGATATGGGACCGATCGGCGAACTGCTGGAGCCCAACGGGGTGCTGTCTTTTGATGAGGCTTATGCGCTGTTTCAAGAGCAGGTGCTGGCGGGTGCGGAAGCGGGCGCGGACATCATTTACATTGAGACAATGACGGATTTGCTTGAGGCGAAGTGCGCCGTGCTGGCGGCGAGGGAGAATAGCGCGTTGCCGGTTTTCTGCACAATGTCCTTCGATAAAGGTACGCGCACCTTTATGGGAGTCGATGTAGCCTCGGCGGCGCTCACCCTCGACGGCCTGGGCGTGGATTGTATCGGAATCAACTGTTCAGTGGGCCCGGCGGAGATGATGCCGGTCGTGCGCGAGATGATGCGGTGGACAAATAGGCCCATCGCCGTGAAGCCCAACGCGGGGCTGCCTACGGTGGTGAACGGCGAAACGGTGTTTTCGGCGACGCCCGAAGCTTTTGCAGAAGCCTTGGGCGACATGCTGGCGCTTGGGGTTCAGGCGATGGGTGGATGCTGCGGAACGACCCCTGAATACATTCGCGCGCTGCATAAACGGGTCAACGGCGCAAAGCCATTCAAGCGCGAAGCCGTCAGCGTTTCTGCGGTCTGTACGGCGGCAAAGGCCGTGCGCATCGAAGGCAGAAGGATCATTGGCGAGCGCATCAATCCGGCGGGTAAAAAGGCGATTCAGGATGCGCTGCGCGAGGGAGATATGGACACCCTGGTGGATGAAGCGATCGAACAGGAGCAGGCCGGAGCGGACCTGTTGGATGTGAATCTGGCTGTGGAGGGGCTCGACGAAGCAGCCAGCATGGTGGAGGCTGTGAAGGCGCTGCAGACGGCGGTGCGGGCTCCTCTGCTGATCGACTCGATGCGCGCCGAAACGTTTGAGGCAGCTTTGCGCATTTACAATGGAAAACCCATCATCAACTCGGTGACGGGGGATGAGGAAGTGTTGTGCGCGGTGCTTCCCATCGCGAAGAAGTACGGTGCGGCGGTGATCGGGCTTACGATGGATGCAGACGGTATACCGCGCACCGTGGAGGGGCGCGTGCGCATCGCAGATAGGATAGTGGAGGCGGCGGATGCCTTCGGCATTCCTCGGTGCGATGTATGGATCGATTGCCTTACATTGGCTTCGAGTGTGGAACCGAGGGCGGCGGAGATTGCTCTGGCTGCGACGGAGCGGGTGAAGCGTGAGTTGGGCGTTAAGACGGTGTTGGGCATCTCCAACATCTCGTTTGGCCTGCCTGCGCGCCGGAAGCTCAATCAGGTCTACCTGGCGCTCGCGCTGGAGCATGGGCTCGATCTGCCGATCCTGGACCCGACTGTGCCGGAGATAATGGATACCGTCGCATGCTTCCGGCAACTTAATAATGAGGATGAGGACAGCGCGAAATACATCGAGCGCTTTGCGCGCCGCTAGGTTGCGCGATATTGGCTGCGGTTTTTCAGGGCCAACAGGCAAATCAAAGGCCGCTGGTTCAGCGGTCTTTTGGTTGGCGGGCATAGAGCAAACGTTGCGCGCCCGTGATTACTATCTGATGACTGCGGGCCTTCGATTTTGAAACACGGCTTGA
Organism: Eubacteriales bacterium; assembly: GCA_031553615.1. Lineage (GTDB taxonomy): Bacteria > Bacillota > Clostridia > Christensenellales > Aristaeellaceae > WQXF01. The sequence goes on along the minus strand of JAVBLJ010000036.1, from coordinate 22,667 downwards.
TTTCCGAGCGCTATGAGGGCTACCGGCAAGCGTTGCAGGAATGCGGCCTGGTCCCGCGCAAGGGAAAACTTTTCCGTGGAGGAAATTGGGGTGGAGCAAAGCGCGGCGCTGGGCAACGGCGGAAACGGAGAGCGGCTGGTGGTGCTGCACGTGGAATTGATCGAGCGGAAGAGCGTGCATGCAATCGGCCCTGCGGTATAAAGGGCAATTCGATGGGTTGAAAAAGGGTTCGTGGATTTGAAAAGGGTTGATATTGGATTGATTTTTGTTCTTCTATACTATATAATAAAGGTGGAAATGCAAGGATAGGGGGGCTTTGGAGTGAAACTAATCGTTGCGATCGTGCAGGATGAAGATGCTTCCCGGTTGATCAATAGCCTCATGAACGAAGGCTTTGGCGTAACCAAGCTGGCCACCACCGGTGGGTTTTTACGCGCCGGAAACACCACGCTGCTCTTGGGCGTGGATGACCAACGTTACCAGGCGGCCATGGATATCATCGAAAAGGTGTGCAAGAGCCGCAAACAGATCGCGACCTCGCCTTCGCCGGTGGCAGGCTCGGCCAGCGTCTACGTTCCTTATCCCATCGAGGTGATGGTGGGCGGTGCGACCATTTTCGTGCTGGAAGTCGAGCACTTTGTGAAGATGTAAGTTCCGCGCTGCCTTCGGCCTGAAAGGTTGAAGAATTTGCAGGGGCAAGAATTTCAGGGTGCGGTTGCCGCATCCGATTCGGGATTTGGTGCATTCCAACAGTCTGCCTCGATTGAGAATCTCCAGAAGGATTTTCGATCCGGGCAGTTTGTTCATGCCTACCTTTTTTTCGGGCCGAGCGGCGTAGGCAAGCGCAGTTTGGCCAGCCTGTGCGCTCGCATGCTCTATTGCGAGGCCAAGGCAAAGCCCTGCGGAGTCTGCACGCCGTGCCAACGCTTCCTGCACGGCAACCATCCGGATGTGTTCATCGTACGGCCGGAGCGCTCCATTGGCGTGGAGGCTATACGTTCTTTACTGAGCGACATTCAGCTGCGCGCCTTTGCCGATGGATACAAGGCTGTGATTATCGAACAGGCGGATCGCATGACCACGCAGGCGCAGAACTGCCTGCTGCGCACCCTCGAGGAGCCGCCCGAGGGTACCGTATTCTTTTTGACGAGCGATTCGCTCGATGCCATTCTGCCCACGCTGCGCTCCCGCTGCCGGTTGTTTCCGGTCGCTCCGCTTTCCGAGGAGGAGGTGCTGCGAAGGCTCGTGGCGCATGGAGTGCCTGCCGACCGGGCTGCGATGCTGGCCCCGTTGGCGCAGGGTTCGGTAGGCCGGGCGTTGCGGATGCAAGAGGACGAGAGCTACTGGCCGCTACGCGAACGCGTGCTGCGCGCGCTGTTTGAGCTGACCGGCTCCATGGCAATGCAGGCGGCGGCGGAATTCAAGGAGGATCGCGCGCGCGCGGAGCTGGTGCTCGACATTGCGGAATCCGCGCTGGCGGACGCGATGCGCGCTGTCTACGAGCCGCGCGGGTGGCGCGCAAACGTCTACCCCCCAGCGTGGCAGAATTATGCCAGCCGCGCACCGGCATCCGCCAAGCTGCGGCTGATGGATAGCGTGGTGCGGTGCAAAAAAATGCTTTCGAGCAATGTCGGCCTGCAGCCGGTGCTGGAGACATTGATGATCAATATAGCGGAGGAAAACACAGCATGTCGATGGTAATCGGGGTTCGATTCAAGCGCGCGGGCAAGGTGTACTACTTTGATCCCGTTACATTCGAGACCCACGTAGGCGATAACGTGGTGGTGGAAACGGCCCGCGGCCTGGAGTTCGGCGAGGTGGTCAGCGGGGTGCGCGACGTGCCCGAGGCGCAGATCGTTGCGCCGCTGCGCAGCGTGGTTCGCATGGCGACCGAGCAGGACATCCGCAACGCCAAGTCCAACGAGGAAAGCGTGCGCAATGCGTACAGTGTCTGCCAGGAAAAAATTGCGCTCCATAAGCTGGAAATGAAGCTGGTGGATGTGGAATACACGTTCGATAACAGCAAGATACTCTTTTACTTCACGGCCAATGGCCGCGTGGATTTCCGCGCGCTGGTCAAGGATTTGGCTTCGGTGTTCAAAACGCGCATTGAGCTGCGCCAGATCGGCGTGCGCGATGAGGCCAAGATGCTGGGCGGTCTCGGGCCCTGCGGTCGCCAAATTTGCTGCGGAGCGTTCCTGGGCGATTTTCAGCCTGTGTCCATCAAAATGGCCAAGGAGCAGAGCCTTTCGCTCAATCCCACCAAGATTTCTGGCCTGTGTGGTCGCCTGATGTGTTGCCTGAAGTACGAGCAGGATACCTACGAGCAATTGCGCAAGCGCATGCCGCGCGTGGGCAAGGACATCATGACCCCCGACGGCATTGCCACCGTGCTGGAAATCAACGCGCTAAAGGAAATGGTGCGGGTGCGCATCGCCAAGGGCGACGGTAGCGAGGTCAAGGAGTATTCGGTGGACGATTGTTCCAAGCCCAACCAGGACCAAATCGGCGCGGCGCACGAGCATGCCGCTGAACGTACGCAGGGCGAGAGCGGCAGCAAAAGAGAGAACGGGAACCGAGAGAATCCGAATCGGGATAACGGTAGCCGAGATAACGGCAGCCGGGATCGTCAGGATCGTGGCCCGCGCAGGTTAAGTAAGCCACAGGAGGCAGCGAACACCAAAGCGCCCACATCTACTGCCGCCAATAATGCCGAAAGCGCTCCCAAGGAGATCGTGCCCAAGGATGACATCGCCCCTAAAGAAATCGTGCCCAGCACCCTTGAGAGCGAACCCGAGGCCGAGAATGAGGAGTTTCTCCCCGAGATCGAGCCGGAATCGGTGGATTTCGATAGCGACGATTTGCTCGATCTTTCGGCGATCGACGGAACCTTAGATTTGGACGACCTCGACAAGTGACCGAACCTTCACGCCGCACGGGTGCGCACGGGCCATATGATTTGTCCGCGTGGGCCTCGCGATTTTCCGGTTGCATTTGCAGGCGGCGGATGATAAAATAAACGAATACAATCGATGCAAATCGATCCTTTTCAAAACAAACTGAGGTGTATACAATGGCTTATCAAATTACCGATGCTTGCATCAGCTGTGGCGCGTGCGAGGGCGAGTGCCCCGTCCAGGCGATTTCTGAGGGAGACGGCAAGTACGTGATCGATCCGGATACCTGCATCGATTGCGGCGCGTGCTCCGAGGTGTGCCCTGTGTCTGCTCCCGAGCAGAAGTGATCTAGGTTCACCCGCGCGAGGCGTGAGAGCGTCCCGCGCTTTTTTATGTGCTTCTTTTGCGCTGGCTCATGCTTTGTCGATTTCTTCGCGCGCAAGTTGTCAGTTGGCGCGCCGAATGGTATACTGTGCGTACCGAAAACACGATCGGCCTGCGGGCTGATAGGAGGAAGGGGCGGCGTGTCCGAAAGACCGACCATGAAAACCATTGCGGATGCGCTGGGCGTATCCATCGGCACGGTGGAGCGGGCGCTGAAGAACCGCGGGCGTGTGCATGCGGATACGCGCCGACGCGTGCTGGAAGAAGCCGATCGCCTGGGCTACCGGCTTGGTTCGCAGACTACAACTGCCCCGACTGCCCCGGATAGGCTGCGCGTGGTGGCTCTCTATCCCGCAAAGGACGAGGTGTTCTTTGGCGAAATCTCGCGGGGGATGGCGGCGGCGATTCGCGATATGAACGCATATCCGCTCACGCTGGAGCGCATGCACACCACGCGGCACAGCCTTTCGAACCAGCAGCACATGCTGGAAAAGTTGGCCGCGCGCCAAGAGGAATGGGATGCGCTGATCATCGCCGCCGCCCACCCAACGGCCCTCAACGCTGCCATCGATTCGTTTGTGGAGGCGGGCAAGGTGGTGGTCACCATCAATTCCGATGCGGTGGCCAGCAAGCGCCTGTTCTTTGTGGGGCAGGATCAGTACCGCAGTGGGCGCGTGGCCGCGAACGTGATGGGCGAACTCCTGCGGGGTGAAGGGCTGCTGCTGTTGCTCACCGGCTTTCGCAGCGTTTGGGGGCACGAGCAGCGGCTAGAGGGCTTTGCCGACGTACTGCAAAAGAGCTATCCAGGCATCCGTTGCCTGGGCCCATACGAATACTTTGACGAGGATTTTACCGCCCGCGAGCTGCTCGAAAGCGCGCTGCGGGAGCACCCGGAGATCGAAGGCATCTATGGCACCAGCTCGATCGCGCTTTCCCAGGCGGCGGCGGTGTTGGAAATGCGCCAGGAAGCGCACCAGGATGCGCGGCGCGTACGCGTTGTCGGCTTTGATACCGACGACGAGATCGCCCAGTACATTCGTGAAGGCGTGATCGATTGCTCTCTATTGCAGGACCCGTACGCTCAGGGCTTTTATTCCCTGAAGCTGCTCGCGCGGCACGTGTTTGAGGGCTGGGTGCCCAAGCGCTCCAATTATTACACGCAGATGGAGATACTGTTGCGCGAGAATGCGCACGGCAACGAGTTGCCCGTATTGAACTGAGCTTGCGCTAAGATCAAAATATATAGGACCAAAATATAAAAGATCGAAATGCATAGGATCAAAAAAAATAGGATCAAAATATATAAGATCGAAATGTATAGGATCTAAATGGAATCCAACTGAGACTGAGTTGGGCAAGAATCGGGGAAACTTGATCTACCTGGAGGAAAGCGACGAAAGGAGGGGGCGGAATGCGGCGTCGAGCAAAGCGCAGAATCTCTACGGGCACCAAGCTGTTGCTGGTGCTTACATTGATGACGCTGGGGCTTACCGCTTGGATCGTGCCCAAGCTGACCGATAGCGTTAGCAGCATCCGCCTCGACCCGGAACGGCTGCTCAGCAGTCTCGGCACGTCCGCCGATACCCCCGCCGCGGGGGGCGCTACGAATAGCCCGCGCACGGGCGTGGAGAAGCCTTTGCCCGAGGACACACAGGCTTCCGCGCACACCGGTATGGCGACTCCTTCGCCCATTCGCATGTTGAGCCTGACGGTGGCGGGGAGCGTTACCGTGCCAAAGAATGTGCGGCAATCGGGGCAGAATGCCGATGGGGACACGTATTCGTTCGATAGCATATTTGCCGAGGTGCAGAGCTTGATCGCTGGCGCGGATTTGGCGCTGTGCACGGTGGAATCCGCATTCACCGGCGAAAACTATGCCGATTACAACGCTCCCGATGCAATGTTGGATGCGCTGAAGTTTGCGGGCTTCGATCTGCTTTCGCTGGGCAACGAGCGCGCGCTCGATAAGGGCATCGAGGGCTTGCGTGCCTCCATCACCTCCATGGAATCCAGGGGATTCATGGTGGCGGGTGCGGTATCGCACAAGGAGGATTTGGGCAGTGTCCGCCTGCTGCAGGTCAACGAGATACAGATCGCCGTGCTGGCGTACAGCTATGGCGTGAGCAATGAGGGGCAGAAGGCTACCGCCAAGCAGGATCGCTTTGCCACGCCGCTGCTCGACCCCAACGAAATCCGCTCCGATATCGCTACGGCGCGCAAGGCTGGCGCGGATTTGGTGATCGTGCTACCGCATTGGGGCAGCCGCAACAGCACCAAGGTCGATCCTTCGCAAAAGACGCTGGCGGAGCAATTGGTTTCCATGGGCGCGGATTTGGTGATTGGCGCGCACCCCAACGTGGTGCAGCCGGTCGAGCAGGTGAAGGGCATGGGGCAGGATGGCAAGGAGCGCAGCGCCCTGGTCGCCTACTCGCTTGGCAGCCTGCTTTCCGATGGCCGGGAGCTGGTCAATGCCGCGTCGATGGTGATGCACTTCGACTTCCAAGTGGACACCTCGGCGCATACGGCACGGCTGGTACGCCACGGTTATGCGCCGATCTGGGTGCAGCGCGACCGCGTTTCCTCGGGCAAGTATGCCTACAGCGTGCTGCGGGCCGACGATGAGGATACCGCAGCTGAAGTGGACTCGGCTACCCAACGCAGGCTGGAGGACGCCTGCATCACCGTGCGCAAGGCGCTGGGCGAGGGTACCGAGGTGCCGATTTATTGGCCGTGAGGCGACTGCGAAAATGCAAAGCTCCGGGATGCAAACGCTCCCGGAGCTTTTTGGTGCAATTTCTTGGTGCGCTGCCTTGGTGCGCTTCTGTAGGGTTTACGGATCACTCCTCGCGCAGTGCAGCGAAGAGATGGCTTAGATTGAGCAGCGTCGTCAGGCCCTGCCCAGCCATCATGGCGTAGGCGCAGCCCAGCAGACGGAGCGAAGGCGTGGCGGTCCATATCCAGGTGAGCGCCAGTGTGAGCATCGCCCCCATCATGGAGGTGACCAGCAGCTTGCGTTGCATGCCCAGGCCGGTCAGCATGGAGCTGCAGACCTGTTGTACGCCAAAGATGATGACCAGCGGGGAGAGCGTCGTAAGCAGCGGAAGCAAGTCGGGCTGGCGGTAGAACTTGATGGCGATCAACGGCGCGCCGAAGTACACCGCTGCCGCCGAGCAGAGCGATATGCCCAGCGCGATGGGGAGCAGACGCCAGACCATGGCGCGCATCGCGGTCTTGCTGCGCCTGCGTGAGGCCAGAGCGGGCGTGGAAACCATGGCGAGCGCGCCGGTGAACACCGAGGGCATCATCATAAGCGGCAGCGCCATGCCCTGTAGCATGCCCAGGCGCGCTGTGGCTTCGGCGGCTACCAGGCCGCTGGCGCGAAGCCGGAGCGGTATGATGATGGCGCTCAGCGTGCGCACGCCGGTGCCCAGCAGCCGCATGCAGGTGAGCGGCAGGGAGAGTCTCCAGAGCTTGCGCTCCATGGCGACATCCCGCGTACAGGGCGCCCCGCGCAGCGAGCGACGCACCATCCACGCCACCATCAGCACGCCGATGCCTTCACCGATTGCGGTGGCGATGGCGGGGAAGGCGGCGGTCCAGGCGACGGTGACGTTGTGCAGCGTATACAGCAGCACGGCGGAGAGCACGAAGCGCAGCCCTTGCTCCACGATCTCCGACGTGGCTGGGGGCAGAGTGTTGCCCATGCCGTAGCAATAGCCGTTGTACGCGGCGGACAGCGCAAGAATGGGCATGCAGGGCAGGTAGGCCCAGAGCGTGGGCAGGGTGCGCTCATCGCCCAGCAACCGCGCAATCCAGGGCGAAAATACCAGCACCAGCGGCGCGAGGATGCAGCAGAGCCGAATCGCCAGCCGCCGCGCAGAGAGCAGCACCGAACCCGGGTCCGCGCCCTGCGCCACCGTGCTGGAGACCGCGAGGGGAAGCCCGGCGGTTACCGGGGTGATCCACAACAGGTGCGCCGAGCTGGCCAACTCCATTACACCCACGGCCTCCGCGCCCATCACGCGGGAAAACCAGATGCGCATCCAAAAACCCAGCGCTCGCACCGCCACATTGGAGGCGGTGAGCACGGCGGTTTGCTCCAAAAGCGTCTTTTTTGAGCTCTGGGGCTTTTTCTGACTACCCTTTGCGGCTTCTACCACACACATCACCCGTCTACGCTATGCGTGGCGGGGTCGGATCATACGCAGGACAAAAGTATTTGCTCATAAACATGCAAGGAGGGCGCGCGAAGGATTCCAAAGGCGATCGCAAAGCCCTTTGGTCGTGCGTGAGCACAAAATTTCCCCGAAAAGTCTCCCGCAAAAATTCTGGAAACTCTCATTGAGGAGGATTTCGCCTTCGCAGGCGACCCAAGGGCTTATCGCTCGCCCTTGGGGAACCTTCTCTGCGCACCGTGGTCTGTTTTCCGCGCTTTTATGCAAATGCTTTTGTCGTGGGACATACGCGTTTGAGTTGACGGGCGTATGAGCGGTGCGCTATACTACGGGTAGGATATGCGGAACGAAGGAGATACTATATGTTCGATAAATGGGATGAGCGCTTCATGCAAATGGCCGAAGTGATCGCGCAGTGGGCCAGCTGCTACCAGGCGGAGCGCAAGATTGGCGCGGTGATCGTGAAGGACAAGCGCATCATGACCACCGGATACAACGGCGCGCCTGCCGGCATCAAGACCTGCGTGGAGCGTGGCGAGTGTCTGCGCAAAAAAATGGGCATTCCCTCGGGCACGCGACAGGAGCTTTGCTATGCCGTGCACGCCGAGCAGAATGCCATCATCCAGGCCGCAAAGCTGGGGGTCAGCATCGATGGTGCGACGCTGTACTGCACCCATCAACCCTGCGTGATGTGCACCAAGATTCTCATCAACGCCGGAATCACGCGCGTGGTGTACCGCCACGGCTATCCGGACGATTTCTCGCTGGAATTCCTGCGCGAGGCCGGGGTAACGGTGGAGCGCTTTGAGCCCGAGGTGTAGCCGATCCCGTACGCTCTATTTGGCGGGGGGCGCTTGCCTGCTCCCGCTCAGCTTGCCGATGGCGCGCTCCACCGCGTCCCGGCTGTTGCCCCAGGGCTTATCCTGATTCCGGTAATCGAATTTCAATGTAAACCACTCCAGCTCTTTTTCGATGCGGGAGAGGTTTTCTTTTTGTAGTTGCGCGAGCGCTTCGAGGAATTCCTGCCGCTTTTTGCCACTCATCTCCGTGTCGGCCATCTCCATCACCAGCGCCATATCGGGCAGGCACAGCCCTTTCGATGCGGCGAACAGGCGGCGGAATTCCGTGTCGGTCTGCCACAGGTGCAGCAGCGTGTAGGCGTACCGGCGCATGGTGTTTTCCAGCCGTTCGCACAGGATGCAGCCGCCCACGCGCGCACGCAGCTTGGCGGCAGGCGAATCACCGACGCTGCTCTCCTTGCGGAAGCTGCTCAGCAGCCGCGAGCCTCCGCCGCTCTCGGCCGCCCGGAGCACCTTGTGCATGTCGGCAATTACGTCCATCAAGTAGGTATGGGTGATTAGCCCGAGCCCCAGGCGGTTCTTTTGCGGCAGCATCATCAGAAAATGGCGATTGCAAAAGCCCTTCTCGTTCACCTCTACGCGGGTGGTAGGTTCCATGACGGAATCGCCCAGGAAGTGATCGACGTACATATCCTCATTGCGGGTGCGTAGCGCGCACAGCGGGCATTCGCAGCCCTCCTTGTACGCATCCAATACCGGGATGGTGTCCAGCTGATATCGCATGGTGCCTCCTGCTCGCGTAGTGGCTTGTACTAGTAGTAATACGCTTGCGCTTTTCCCATGGTACCATGAGCTCGGCGCGCGTGCAAGGGGAAAGCATATGTGCGCCGCCGCGTGCATAGGCTTGACCAACACAACAGAGCCAACACAACGAGGGGGAAAGCAGCGATGAAACAGACGAGATTGCGCACCAAGCGATATCCGGCCAGACGGGGCCTGCAACGCGTGCTTGCGCTGGTGGTATTCGCGTTGGCGCTTTTCGTGCTATCGCAGACGGTGAACCTGGGTAAGCCGAATGGGGGCGCGACCCCCAAGCCCCTCGCGGCGGTCACGGCGACCCCACCGCCCTCGACCGCGCCCGCAAATACGCCCTTGGCCGATGAAATCCCGCAGCCCGGCTTTCCGACGCCGCTTTTGGGCGCGGACGGCAGCGGATCGATCTTCATCCCCAAGCTGGATTGGCACCTGATCCAACTGGGGGCGTACAGCGGGCCCGAATCCGCCGAGCAGCAGGCCAAGCAGTTTATCCAGCGCGGCGCGGCGGGCTACATTTTGCAGGACGACCGCTACCGCGTGATTGCCGCCGCCTACACCACACGGGAGGATGCGGAGATCATCAAGGCGCGCCTGCAGGAGGTGCAGGGGGTCGATACCTACATTTATCACCTTTCCACCGAGGAGGTAGAGCTTAGCGTGACCGCTGCCGCGGCGCAAATCCAAGCGCTCAGCGAGGGTTTCGACGTGCTGCGCAGCGCGCTGACCGAGCTGGGTCGCCTTTCCACCGAGCTGGATAAACAACAGATCGACGGCAGCGCGGTAATCCTGCGCGCGCAGGACATGCGGCAGCGCGTGCGCGAGTCGGCGGGCACGCTGGAAAACGTGCTGAGCCACAGCAACAGTGAGGTGGTGGTTGGGCTGCGGACGATGCTGGCCGCTGCCGATTCCGGATTGGAAACGATTTGCGCGCAGAACGCACAGGAAAGCGTCGCCATGACGTCGAAGATAAAGTATCATCAGATTGACGTGATGTGGCGATTCATCCAATTCGTCAAGCAGATCACCGCGCAAAAGGTATAGGCGGGGCACCGCGGAACAGGACAATCGAAAGACGCGCGCATGCGCGAAATGAGGGCTGACCATGACCGTCCAAAGGATAGCGGAATTGCTGGAGGCGGAGCTGATTCAGGTGGGGGATATGACGCTCGATATCCGTTCCGCGTGCGGATCGGACTTGATGAGCGACGTATTGGCGTTCGTGAAGGATCATACCGTGCTGCTCACGGGGTTGACCAACCCGCATGTGATTCGTACCGCCGAAATGCTGGATATCAACTGCATCGTGTTCTCGCGCGGGAAACGGCCGACCGAGGATATCATCGAGATGGCGCGGGAGCGCGGCATCGCCATCATGACCACCCGGCACACGCTGTACGTATCGTGCGGCATCCTGTACGCCAACGGCCTTCCGGGCTGCGAGACGAGGCGCTGACATGGAACACGAAGCGCATCTTTCTGAAAAATTCCCGGTGCAGGCCGGGAACTTCACCACTGCGGGCGAAATATCCGCCACCTTCAAGCGCACGCTCAAGCAATTGGGCGTGGATGTAGGGGTGCTGCGCCGGGTGGCGGTGGCCTGCTACGAGGTGGAGCTGAATTTGATCATACACAGCCTGGGCGGCGAGCTCGCCCTGGAGGTGGACGAGCATACCGTGCGCATCCTCTCGCGGGACGTGGGGCCGGGCATACCGGACATCGAGCTGGCGATGCGCGAGGGCTACTCCACCGCCAGCGAGGAGGCGCGCAGCCTGGGCTTCGGCGCGGGCATGGGCTTGGCCAATATGCGGCGCAATGCCGATGATTTTACCATTGAATCGACGCCCGGCGAGGGTACTTTCATATCCATGGGGTTCGCCATCTAGCATGGCAGCGCCGTGGCGCGAGGGGAGAAACGGTATATGTCCATTCGCAACCATTCCGTGCGGCTGGAAAAGGAGCGCTGCTGTGCTTGCACCAACTGCCTAAAGCGCTGCCCGACCGAGGCGATACGCGTGCGCGATGGCCGCGCCCACATCATCGACGAGCGCTGCATCGATTGCGGAGAGTGCATCCGCGTCTGCCCGCACCACGCCAAGGTGGCGACTACCGATCCGCTTTCCACCATCAGCCGCTTCCAGTACCGCATCGCGCTGCCCGCGCCTTCGCTCTACGGGCAGTTTCGTGGGGTGGGTAGCATCGACAAGATACTGCTGGGCCTGCGCAATCTGGGCTTCGATTCGGTGTTTGAGGTGGCGCGCGGCGCAGATATCGTGGCCAAAGCCATCACCGAGCAGATGCGGCGTGATAAGTTCCTGCCCAAGCCGCTGATCTCCGGCGCGTGTCCGGCCATCGTGCGGCTTATTCAGGTGAGGTTTCCGGAGCTGATCGACCACATCATGGACATCCGCCAGCCCATGGAGGTGGCGGCCATGGTGGCGCGCCGCGAGTTTTGCGAGGCCAACAACGTGCCGCCCGAGGAGGTGGGCTGCTTTTTCATCACGCCTTGTCCGGCTAAGATGACGGCGGTACACAACCCGATCGGCCACGAGACTTCGGCCCTCGACGGGGCGATATCGATACTGGAGATATACGGTTTGCTTTCCTCGCAGCTGCGCAAACAGTTGCCCACCGAGCACCTGAGCACTGCCACGCTCATGGGCGTGGGCTGGGCGCAGGGCGGGGGCGAGTGTGCGGCGATCGGCATGGACAACAGCTTGGCCGTCAACGGCATCGAGAGCGTGATTCGCGTGCTGGAGGAGATGGAGAACAACAAGCTAAGCGATCTGGCCTTTTTTGAAGGACAGGCTTGCGACGGTGGCTGCGTGGGCGGCCCGCTCACCTTCGAAAACGCGTTCATTGCCAAGAATACCATTCGCAAGTTGATGCAGAACATAGAGGTGCACGAGGAGGAGCGCATCGTCGATCCCGCCTATTTGCGGCATTATCCGCTGGCCAATACCCTGCCCGTGCTGCCCAACAGCAGCATGAGACTGGATGAAAACCTGGCCGCGGCCATGCGCAAGAAGGAAAACATCGAGGCGCTTACGAAGGGGTTGCCCGGGTACGATTGCGGTGCGTGCGGCTCGCCCACCTGCAAAACGCTGGCCGAGGACATCGTGGCCGGATACGCCGGGGAGAACGACTGCATCCACCTGCTCAAGCAACGTCTGCAGGTGATGGCGCAGCAGATGGTGGAGATATCGCAGAGCACCCGCAAGTAATGGGGCTGAATGCCCTACGGTTTGCCTATGAATTTTGCTTGTGAATCAGAGAAAAGGACGGGATTGCCAATGACGGTACGGGAAATGATGGAGCTGACCGGGGCGCGGTTGCTGACGCCGGATGCGCCGCTGGATCGCGAGGTTACGGCGGGCTACGCCTGCGATATGCTCAGCTGGGTGATGGGCCACGAGCAGCCCGGCATGGTGTGGATCACCGTGCAGACCCACCTCAACGTGATCGCGGTGGCGGAGCTGATCGAGGCTTCGTGCGTGATTCTTTCGGATTGCAGCCAGGTCGACGATGCGATGCTCAAGCGCGCTACCGACGACGGCTTCCCGCTGCTGGCCTCGGATCGCAGCGCGTTCGCGCTGAGCGGATTGCTGTGGGCGGCGGGGGTTCGTGAGCCCGAGCGGGTTTGACGGGGCCAATTATGAAGCTGAAGGTCGATCTGCACATCCACTCCTGCCTTTCACCCTGCGCCGAAATGGAGATGACGCCCAATAACCTGGTCAACATGGCCTGGATCAAGGGCTTGGATGCCATCGCTGTGGCAGATCACAACCGCGCGGCCAATCTGCCCGCGTGCGCGGAGGTGGCGTTGGAGCGGGGGCTATTGCTGATTCCCGCACTAGAGGTGACCAGCCGCGAGGAGGTGCACGTGCTGTGCTATCTGCCCACGCTGGAGGCCGCGCAACAATTTGACGAATGGTTGTATCCGCAATTGCCGCCCATCCTCAATCGCGCGGCTTTTTTTGGTGCGCAGATGGTGCTGGACGCGCAGGATGAGCCGATTGGGGAGGAGCTGCGCATGCTCAGCCAAGCGACCGGCGCATCGCTGGAGGAGATCGCGGAGCGCGTGGTGGAGCTGGGCGGGGTAGCGGTGCCCGCACACATCAATCGCGGCGCCAACAGCCTGCTTAGCGTATTGGGCTTCTTCCCGGAAAACGTTCGGTTTTCTGCCGTAGAGGTTGCGCCCAGCGCGCCGCCGCCCAAGGTGGAATTGGGAGGGCGGCTGGTGCTGCGCGGATCGGACGCGCACCGGCTGGAGGACATTGCGGAGGAGGGTTGGCTGCTGGAGGTGGGAGAACGGACAGTGGCTGCGGTGCTGGATGCTTTGCGCTGGCAGCACGCTCTGTGAGTGCATTGCCTGGGAGATGAGGTTCAAATAGACAAAATGTTACCAGCGGTTATCAATAATTTGGCAAAAACAGTCGATCTTTATGGGATAAGTCTTGCAGTATTTACACTGGAAAAACCGCTCCTTTCCGCGTGCAAACCGTACATTATTGTGATAAAATAGGTTGGAGATTCGCCATTGATAAAAAAATGTCAAAGTGACGACATAGGGGGAGGATCCTCAAGCATGGCCATCGAAAACAAGGCGGAAAAGCTTCAGCAGCTGCGCGAGGTCATCGAACAGCACAAGCAGGAAAAGGGCGCGCTGATGCCGGTGCTGCAGGCTGCGCAGAACATCTTTGGGTATGTGCCGCAGGAGGTACAGGAAACCATTGCCGAAGGCCTGGGCGTGCCGCTGAGCGAAGTGTATGGCGTAGCCACCTTCTATGCGCAGTTCACGTTGGAGCCCAACGGCGAGAACGTCATTGGCGTTTGCTTGGGCACGGCCTGCTATGTAAAGGGCGCGCAGCGCGTGCTCGATAAGCTGGCCGAGCTGCTCAGCGTGCCGGTGGGCAAGACCACCGACGATGAGAAATTCACCCTCAAGGCCACGCGCTGTCTGGGTGCATGCGGCTTGGCCCCGGTCATGATGATCAACGACGAGGTATATGGCCGTTTGGTTCCCGAAGATCTGCCGGGCATCTTGCAGAAGTATCAGGGGTAAGCCATGCGCGATCTTTCGCTGCACATTATGGATTTGGCGCAGAACAGCGTGCGGGCCGAGGCCAAGCTGGTGCGCATCGAGGTGCATGTGAACCGTGCAGCCGATGCGCTGATCATCTCCATTGAGGACGATGGCTGCGGCATGCCGCCCGAGTTGCTCGAACGGGTTCGTTCACCTTTTGCCACCACGCGCACCACGCGCAGCATCGGGTTGGGCATTCCGCTCTTCGAAGCCAACGCGGTGCAGAGCGGCGGCGGGTTGGAGCTGACCTCCACGGTCGGCCAGGGCACGCGGATCGCGGGGCGGTTCGGCCTTTCGAACATCGACCGGCCACCGCTAGGCGACGTACCCGGCACCATGATCGCGCTGATCGCAGCCACCCCGGAGATGCCGGATTATCTGCTGGTGCTCTCCACGCCTGAGGACGCCTTTACCCTGGATACCCGCGAGATTCGTGAGGTGCTGGGCGAGGTGGAGCTTTCCACGCCCGAAGTGATCGCCTGGATGCGCGAGAGCATGCAGGAGGGGTTCATGGCACTATTGCCCGAGCTGTGCGCCGAAGCGCAAGTGACCTATGTTGCGGGCAAATGAGCGCGAAGTACTTCGATATTCCTTCAGCTTTCATATCAAAAACAATCAGTACGTACAGGATCAATACGGAGGTGTAAACGGATGAAATCCATCGCCGAACTTGAGGCCATTCGCCAACGCACGCTGAACCAGGTCGGCCTGCGCAAGGACAACGACAATACCCGCGTGATCGTGGGCATGGCTACCTGCGGCATCGCGGCGGGCGCGCGCCCGGTGATGCTGGCCTTCATGGAGGAGACCGCCAAGCGCAACCTGCAGAATGTGACCGTATCGCAGACCGGCTGCATCGGCATGTGCCGCCTGGAGCCTATGGTCGACGTGATCGTGCCGGGCAAGGAAAAGGTTACCTACGTGCGCATGACCGCCGAGAAGGTGGGCCGCGTGGTCGCCGAGCACATCGTCAATGGCCGCCCAGTAGAGGAATATACGATCAGCCACGCGGAAAACGAGAGCAAGTAATTGCCCGAACGAGGAGGAAACATCGATATGGAGTTGTTCCGAGCTCATGTGTTGGTGTGCGGGGGTACCGGCTGCTCGTCGTCCGGTTCCACGCAGATTATCGAGCACTTTGAGACCCAGGTAAAGGAAGCAGGCCTGGAAAAAGAAGTGAAGGTGGTGCGCACCGGCTGCTTTGGCCTGTGCGAAGCCGGCCCGATCGTCATCGTGTATCCCGAAGGCACCTTCTACAGCCGCGTGAAGCCCGAGGATGTGCAGGAGATCGTCTCCGAGCACCTGGTGAAGGGCCGCCAGGTACAGCGCCTGCTGTACGTGGACAAGACCAAGCAGGACGAGAGCTACGCGCTGGATGAAATCGGCTTTTACAAGAGCCAGATGCGCGTCGCGCTGCGCACTTGCGGCGTGATCGATCCCGAAAACATCGACGAGTACATCGCGTTTGACGGCTACAAGGCGCTGGCGAAAGCGCTGACCGAGATGTCTCGCGAGGCGGTCATCGACGAGCTGAAGCGATCCGGCCTTCGTGGGCGGGGTGGCGGCGGATTCCCGACCGGCCTGAAGTGGGAGTTCACCTACAAATCGCAAAACGATCAAAAGTATGTGTGCTGCAACGCCGACGAGGGCGACCCGGGCGCGTTCATGGATCGCTCCATTCTGGAGGGCGATCCGCACTGCCTAGTGGAAGCCATGGCCATCGCGGGTTACGCTATCGGCGCCAACGAAGGCTATGTGTACGTGCGCGCCGAGTACCCGATCGCTGTCAAGCGCCTGCAGATCGCCATTGATCAAGCGATGGAATACGGCCTGTTGGGCGATAATATCTTCGGCACCGGCTTCAATTTCCGTCTGTACATCCGTCTGGGTGCCGGCGCGTTCGTCTGCGGCGAAGAAACGGCGCTCATGGCCTCCATCGAGGGCAAGCGCGGCGAACCGCGTCCGCGTCCGCCGTTCCCGGCGGTCAAGGGCCTCTTCGAGAAGCCGACCCTGCTCAACAACGTCGAGACCTACGCCAACGTCTGCCAGATCATCCTCAACGGCGCGGATTGGTTCGCCTCCATCGGCACCGAGAAGTCGAAGGGCACCAAGGTGTTCGCGCTGGGCGGCAAGATCGCCAACACCGGCTTGGTCGAGATCCCCATGGGCACTCCGCTGCGCAACATCATCTACGATATCGGCGGCGGCATCCCCAACGGCAAGGCATTCAAGGCCGTGCAGACCGGCGGCCCTTCCGGCGGATGCATCCCAGCCAAGCTGCTGGACATCTCCATCGATTACGATTCGCTGATCTCCATCGGTTCCATGATGGGCTCCGGCGGCATGATCGTAATGGACGAGGACAACTGCATGGTCGATATCGCGCGCTTCTTCCTGGATTTCACCGTGGAGGAATCGTGTGGAAAGTGCACTCCCTGCCGCGTCGGGACCCGCCGCATGCTGGAGATACTGGAGCGCATCACCGAGGGAAAGGGCCGAGATGGCGACATCGAGAAGCTCGAGACACTGGCGCGCAACATCAAGAACACCGCGCTGTGCGGCCTGGGCCAGACCGCGCCCAACCCGGTGCTCTCCACGCTGCAGTACTTCCGCCACGAGTACGAGGCGCACATCTTCGATAAGCGCTGCCCGGCCGGGCATTGCCAGGCGCTGCTCTCCTACTCCATCACCGATAAGTGCAAGGGCTGCACCATGTGCTCCAAGGTCTGCCCGGCGGGCGCGATCAGCGGCGTGGTGAAGCAACTGCACGTGATCGATCAGGATAAGTGTATCAAGTGCGGGGCCTGCATGGATAAGTGCCGCTTCTCCGCTATCGTCAAGAAATAAGCGAGAGCCGTAGGGAGGAAACAAAATGGAACTCTTAACCCTTACGATTGATGGCGTCCAAGTGCAGGTCGAGCCGGGTACCACGGTGCTCGAGGCCGCGCGCAAGGCGCAGATTCATATCCCCACGCTGTGCTACCTCAAAGGCAAGAACGAGATCGGCGCTTGCCGCGTCTGCTGCGTGGACGTAGGCGGCCGTGCGCTGCAGGCCTCGTGCGTGCTGCCCGCCGCCAACGGCATGGTCGTTCGCACCAACACCCCGGCGGTACGCGAGGCGCGCAAGGTCAACCTGCAGCTGCTGCTCTCCAATCACGATAAGCGCTGCCTCTCCTGCGTGCGCAACCAGAGCTGCGAGCTGCAGAAGCTCTGCAACGACCTGGGCGTGGATCAAGAGGAGGCGTTCGAGGGCAAGAAGGTCGATTTGCCGCTCGACAACCTTTCGCCCTCCATCGTGCGCGATCCCAACAAGTGCATCCTGTGCCGCCGCTGCGTCGCCGCCTGCGCCAACGTGCAGAAGATCGGCGTGATCGGCCCGGTGAGTCGCGGATTCGATACCACCATCGCCCCGGCTTGGAACAACAAGCTGTGCGACGTGGCCTGCGTCAATTGCGGCCAGTGCATCACCGCCTGCCCGGTGGGCGCGCTTTCCGAAAAGAGCGAGATCGACGACGTGTGGGCCATGCTGGCCAACCCCGAGCTCACCGTGGTGGTGCAGACCGCGCCCGCGGTTCGCGCCGCACTGGGTGAGGAGTTCGGCATGCCGATTGGCACCCGCGTCACCGGCAAGATGGCTGCTTCGCTGCGCCGCTTGGGTTTTGACAAGGTGTTCGATACCGACTATGCCGCCGATCTGACCATCATGGAGGAGGGCACCGAATTCCTGGGCCGCCTCAAGGATGGCGGTGTGCTGCCCATGATCACTTCGTGCTCGCCGGGCTGGATCAAGTATTGCGAGCACAATTATTCCGATTTCCTGCCCAACCTCTCCAGCTGCAAATCGCCCCACGAGATGATGGGGGCGGTGCTCAAGAATTACTACGCGCAGCAAAACGGCATCGATCCGGCCAAGATGCGCGTGGTTTCGGTAATGCCCTGCACGGCCAAGAAGTTTGAGGCCAAGCGCCCCGAGCTTTCGGTGGATGGCAACCAGGACGTGGACGCCGTCATCACCACCCGCGAGCTCGCCCGCATGATCAAGCAGGCCAGCATCAACTTCGTTAGCCTGCCCGACGAGGACTTTGACGAGGTGTACGGCGAATCCACGGGCGCGGGCGTCATCTTCGGCGCGACCGGCGGCGTAATGGAAGCCGCGCTGCGCACCGTGGCCGAGATCGTGACCGGCAAGGCGCTGGACAAGGTGGAGTTCACCCAGGTTCGCGGCCTGGACGGCGTGAAGGAAGCTACCCTCAACCTTAACGGCACCGAAGTGAGCGTCGCGGTGGCCCACGGCACCGGCAACGCCGCCCGCCTGCTCGATTCCATTCGCGCCGGCGAAAAGAAGTACCACTTCATCGAGGTCATGGGCTGCCCCGGCGGCTGCGTGACCGGCGGCGGACAGCCCATTGTGAACGCCGATACGCTGCTGGATTGCGACCCGAAGGCGCTGCGCGCTGCCGCGCTCTACGCCGAGGATGAGAGCAAGACCATCCGCAAATCCCACGAGAATCCGGCCATCCAGAAGCTCTACAAAGATTTCCTTGGCGAGCCGAACAGCCACAAGGCGCACCACCTGCTGCACACGCATTACACCGCGCGGCCCAAGTACGCCAAGCATTCCTAAACCAGCTTTTGCAATCGGTATTCAACCAGCAGAGCGCATCCGCAAGGGGCGCTCTGTTTTTGCGTATTCAGCGGAGGTGCGGCTGTGGTACAATGGAGCTATCGAGAGGAGGGGTTGCTTTGCCGGGAGCTTTCGATTTCAAGAAGGAGTACAGGGACCTCTACATGCCCAAGGCCGCACCCATGACCATCGAGGTGCCCGAGATGCGCTTTCTCATGATCGACGGCGCGGGCGACCCGAACGGCGCGGAATATGGTGAAGCGGTGGGCGCACTCTACGCGCTGGCCTACACCGTCAAGATGAGCAAGATGGGCGCGCGGCAGCCCGACGGATACTTCGATTACGTAGTGCCGCCGCTTGAAGGCCTCTGGTGGTGCGAAGGCGACAACTTTAGCTTGGATCGGCGCGATAATTGGCTTTGGACGGCCATGATCCGTCAGCCCGATTTCGTGACCGAGCAGGTATTGGAATGGGCCATTGCCGAATGCAAAAAGAAAAAGCCGGAGGTCAATCCGGCCAAGGCGTACCTTACCGCTTTCACCGAGGGGCTTTGCGTGCAGATGATGCACCACGGGCCCTACGCCACCGAGCCGGAAACCGTGGAGACCATGCGCCGGTACATGGAGCAGAATGGCCTGCGCGACGAGATTGGCGCACAGCGCAAGCACCACGAAATCTACCTGAGCGATCCGCGCAAGACCGAGCCAGACAAGCTGCGCACCGTGCTGCGGCATCCGGCGGGGCGGGTGTAGCAACCGTAGCAAGCGCCGTGCGCCTCATTCTTCGGCGTGCAGCGCGAAGGCCGGGCCGTCGTTCTTTCCCTTCGCGTTGGGGAATCGCGGTCAATCCTCGATCTCTGCCCCCGCCTGCTCCAGCGCGGCGCGCGCGGTGTCCCAATCGTAGCCCCGGCGCACCAGCGCTTGCAACACCTTGCGGTGCACGTCGCGCTCATCCTTGCCGCGCGTGCGAGTGAGCAGCTTTTGCGCATGGGCTGCGGCGATTTGCACCTGATCCTCTTCCTCCACCAGCGAAAGGGCGGATGCGATGGTATCGCGATCCACGCCCTTTTTTTGCAGTTCCTGCGCGATGCGCCGTGATCCCAGCGCCCTGTCGGTGCGGGCGAGCACCCATTGATCGGCGAATTCGGCATCGTTCAGGTAGCCTTCGCGCGCGAGCCGCGCCGCTACGCGGTCGCAGGTCTGTTCATCGTACCCGGCTCGCTCAAGGCGGGTGACAACTTCGCGCGTGGTGCGCGGCTGCGCGGCCAGCGTGGCCACCGCCGTATCCAGCGCGAAGCGGTAGCCGCGTTCGCTCATCCACTCCCTGTGCTGCGCCGCATCGACCTCGCTGCCGATCGGTAGCGGGCGTTCGCGGTACAGCGGCGCGGGAATGAGCAGGGGGGACTCGTCCTCCAGCTCGATGCGCACGACCCCGCGCGCCTTCCGTACCGAAAGCACAATCGACATGAAGGTTCTCACTTTCTGCTGTGTAGTTTTGCTTGCGCTTTTTCGTATAGTTTCGCACGAATCGCGCATCCTATCAGCGAAGCCATTGCCACAACCAACCATTTTGCAATCGATCAAAGGAGGTAGACGCTATGCAGGGACAGGCCCAGCAACCGCAGCTCACCGCGACCAACCTCAAGGTGCTCGTCGACCAACTGAACCACGAGGCCAACGCCAGCAAGAAGTGCGAGTTTTTCTCGTCGCTGATCGGCGATCCGGCGCTCAAGGGAATGGTCACCACCTTGGCGCAGCACCATCGCGAGCATTACGACAAGCTGCTCAACTACCTGAACAGCCATCAGTGACCGAAGCGAGACGGAAGGGAGAAAACCGCATGAACCAAACACCGATGAATCAATCGAACATGAGCCAGGGCAAGCCCAACTTCGCCTCCAACATGGCGGGCTTTCAGCAGAGCGCCCATTGGACCGATGAGGAGATCATCATCGACATGCTGACCACCGAAAAGACGTTGGCCGGTTTCTACGCCGCCACCGCCTGCGAGACCAGCTGCCAGAATCTGCGCCAGGTGCTCATGGACAACATGACCAGCACGGTGTCCGATCAGTACCAAGTATTTGACCAGATGCGCCAGCGCAATTGGTACCCGGTAAAGAACGCTACCCCGCAAGAGGTGCAGGATGCGAAGGGCAAATTTGCACAGATGAAGACCGAAATCACCCAGTAAAGCATGGGGCAAGCAAAGACCAGGGCCATGTTTTGACCAACCTAGGTTGGCGGACATGGCCCTGGTTTTTGCTATTTACTGTAGGCGGCCAGCAAGCGTTGCTTGAGCGCGTACAAGCCATCAGAAAGGTCGACCTTGTAGCGGTGCGGGCGGTGCAGACGCTTGTACTCATCCCAGAGCGTGTCGCGCTCGCGCTTGGCGTAGGCGGCAATTTCGCTCAGGGTGGGCGGCGAATACACCAGCTCGCCGCCCCGGAAGATGGGGGCAAGCAGGCTGCGCAGCGTGTAATCGGTGAGCGTCATGCGTTTCCAGGTGTTTTCAGGATCAAAGAGGGTGAGGGGGTGCTCGGGGTCAAAGGTCTCCTCCTCCAGCGCGATCAGGTCGGCGATGGCCTTGCCGTCCGCTTTGCCGTAGATGCGCAGCAGCTGCTTGATGCCTGGGTTGGTCACCTTTGTCGGGTTATCCGAAATTTTGATGCGGGGCTGCACCACGCCGTCGATCTCCTCGGCCACCAGCTTGTATACGCCGCCCAGCGCGGGATTATCCAGGCTGGTAATCAGCCGCGTGCCCACGCCCCATACGTCGATGGCCGCTCCCTGCGCCTTTAAATCCCAGATCACTTCCTCGTCCAAATCGCCCGAGGCCACGATGCGCGCCTTGGGGAAGCCGGCCTCGTCCAGCATCTTGCGCGCAGTGCGGCTGAGGTAGGCCAGGTCGCCGCTATCCAGGCGGATACCGCTGGGCTCGTGCCCGGCTGCGCGCAGTTCATGGAACACGGTGATAGCGTTTGGCATGCCGGATTTGAGCGTATCATAGGTGTCGACCAGCAGCAGACAATCGCTGGGAAAAACCTTCGCATAGGCGCGGAAGGCCTCCAGCTCGCTGGGGAAGCTCATGACCCAGCTGTGCGCATGGGTGCCGCGCACCGGAATGCCAAACATCGCGCCGGTCATCACGTTGCTGGTGGCGGTGCAGCCGCCGATGATGGAGGCGCGAGCACCGTAGATGCCCGCATCCGGGCCCTGCGCGCGACGCAGGCCGAATTCCAGCACGGCGCTCTCCTGCGCGGCCTCCACCACGCGGCGCGCTTTGGTGGCGATCAGCGTCTGGTGGTTGATGATGTTCAGCAGCGCGGTCTCGACGAGCTGCGCCTCCATGATGGGCGCGCGTACGCGGATGATGGGCTCATTGGGGAACACGATGGTGCCCTCGGGCACAGCATCCACATCGCCGGTGAAGCGGAAATCGGCCAGCATATCGAGGAAGCCCTGTTCGAATATATTCAGTCCGCGCAGGTAGGCGATATCCTCGGCGGAGAAGCGCAGTTCACGAATGTAATCGATGGCTTGCTCCAAGCCCGCCGCCACGGCGTGCGCGGTCATGTCGCCTTGCTTGCGGTAAAATAGGTCGAATACGGCCACGTGATCCTGCATGCCGAAATGCCAGTAGCCGTTCATCATGGTCAGCTCGTACAGGTCGGTCATCATGGTAAGGTTGCGCATCGTCTTTCCTCTTTTCTCTGGTTGGCTCTTTGGTGGGCTCTTTGGTTGGTTCTTTGAATGACACCTTGGTTCGATTCACTTTGGTTCGTTTCGCTATGATTTTTATTGAATGCGCGTCTATGCTTGCGGTGCGGGCTCAACCGGAGGACGCGGGCGTTTTTTGCCCATGGGCGGGAAGGGTGCAAAGTAGAAG
>JAVBLJ010000007.1:0-102006 GCA_031553615.1 Eubacteriales bacterium | reverse complement strand
GTCACTATCCCCGCTCGACTTGCATGTGTTAGGCATGCCGCCAGCGTTCGTCCTGAGCCAGGATCAAACTCTTGTGTTTCATCCTGTATCTCCTCTTGGTTACTGGTTCTTCCCTCTCGCTCGCTTTCGCTCGCTTTCAGGCAGACCTCCAAGATTCAAAACTCATTTCAGAATCAACTGTCTTTTCTCTTCTCTTGTCCTGTATCGTTTTCAAGGATCGCTCGCCCTCTCTTGGCCCACTTTGCGCTGTGCCGTCTCGCGAGAGCTCGTATAGAATACCACGCTGGATTTTGAATGTCAACTCTCTTTTTGCATTTATTCGAATTTTGTTTTTCAAAGTAAGACCTTGGAAAAACCTTGGAAAAACTACCATTCTCCCACGCGTGCTTTTGCCTTGCGCAGGACGACGTTCACGCGGCACACCACTGGCCGACGCTCCAGCGCTACGAAGGATCAGGCCCCGACGCTGATCCGCCGAAACAAGGCTGCCGATACCACAAACGCAGCCAGCGTCATGCCGCATAATGCCAGGACGGCCGCTGCCGATCCCTCTGCCATTCAGACGCCCTGGGCTGCGGACAGAACAGCGCCCACCCATTGCATCGGCTTGGACAGAAACGTCGCCAGGAACGTAATCCCGCTGCGCATGACTGTCGGCAAAAACAGGCACTGTCCGGCCAGCGTCAGCGTGTTCTGCTTCTTGACCAGGCAAGCCAGCAGCACGCCCAAGGCTTGCGAGCATCGGCGATCAGGGAAACCGTCAACAGATACGCACCAATGCTGGTCGAATAAAAACGAGGGATCGTGTTGCGAAAGCCGCCGAAATCCCTCGTTTCTATTCAGTTTAATTCAGCTTTTATTCAGGCTCACTAATATCCTCTACAGCCTTGCCATAACTGCCTGCATGACCTTGCCCTTGATGTTCTCCTGATAGCAATCAATGTCCAGCAGCGACAGCGCCCACAGGACCGCTCCGGTTGCGGGCGGCACCTGCAGCGTCTTGATGTCCAATTTTTTGTCGGGCAAAAGCTCGGCCATGTGCCGTTTGTAAATGTCGATCAGGATCGGGTTATCGGCCTTTACCCACACCGATCCTGCCAACACTACCTCAATCTCCTCATCGAAGACCAGGTTTCTGGCACAGCCCGCGCTGGATTTCGCCAAGCACAGCCCGACCTCCTCCAGCAGCGATAGCGCGGCTGCATCCCCCTCCCCCGCGCAGCGGAACACCAGCCGGGCGGCTTCGGTGGAGCGCACGATATCGTCCCGCTCGTTCATGGCACGCAAAAGGTCGGTGTGCGTTGTGATGCCCAGCATATCGAAAAGGTGGGGCGTCATGGCCGTGGGAATGCCGCAGCGATAGAAGCTGTCGTACACCAGCCGTGCGCCGCTCCTCGCGATATAGGTTCCCCCGGCGAGGTCGCTGGACACAAAACCGATTCCGCCGACTTGCAGCCGGTTTCCAAGGGTGTCCACCCCACCGGCTACCGTGCCCGTGCCATTGATCGAGCAGATTCCGTAGCCCCTGCTCGTGCCGCCGATGATGCCCAGAAATGAATCGTTGTCCGCATCGTAGGTCGTGAAGCCTATATTCCCAATGATCTCCAGCAACATCCTGCGCTGATTCTCATTGTCGATGCCCGCCAGGCCAAAGCCGCCCGCCGCCACATCCTGTATGGTAAGGCCATTGCGGGTGCACATTTCGAGTATCGCGTTCTTCATTGCCCATTCTGCGCCCTCGAAGCCCAGAACCTCGTGGCTGCAGGGGCCGGTTCGGATGTGGTCGACGAAGGTGCCATCCACCTGAAAAAGGAAGTAATCCGTTTTCGTATTGCCGCCGTCGACCCCTATGACATGACGCACCATGGCTCACCCTCACTTGCTAAAAAAGAAGTTGTTAAAAGAAGTTGCTCAGATAGACCTTGTGGGCCTCCAGCATTTCATCGAAGCAGGCCGCGCCCGCCTCGATGTCGGTGATCAGCGGGTTGGCCGACAGGGCGCGCAACGCATCGATCCTGCTGCCCGACAGCGCCGCCACCACCGCATACCGCTCGTAGGTTTTCACGGTGCGAATCAGGTTCACTACGTGCGGATTGTCATTCAACACCACAGGAACCGGCACCGCTCCGTTTTTGCCCACGATGCAGGTGGTTTCGACCACATCGTCGTCGGCCAGGAAGGGCAGCGCACCCCGGTTCAGCGTGTTGACCACGTGCTTATCCTGCCTGTCGTTGTAAATGGAATCCGCGAGGGAGCAGGCCACCGTGGAATACATGGCGCCGCCCCGCTTCGAAAGCTGCGGCGGCTTGATGTACAGGCCGGTATCCTGATACATCTCCAGCAGTTCCTTTTCGATCTCCATGCACACTTCGCCGCGGGATTGCGTCTGCTCCAGCAGCTTTTTGAGCGCGGCACGGGGCTTGTAGAAATAGTTGACGTACCCATTGGGAATGGCGCGGGCGAACCGTATAACCTCCTGGTCGAAGCCCTGCTGTCCGTCCAGCTTCGCCAAAAGCTCGGCATCGCCGCCGACCGCTTCGCGCAGCAAATCCTTCCCATCCAGCCTGATTCCCGTCACAAAGCTCAGGTGATTCAGGCCGACGTAATCCATCTCCGCGCCCGAGATTCCCAGCGCCTTTTGCGGCTCGTCGATCATCCCAATGGGCACGTTGCACAGGCCCATCATCTTCACCTTGGTGTGGGTCAGCAACGCTTGCGCGCAAATGCCCGAGGGGTTGGAGAAATTGATCATGAAAGCGTCCGGGCAAAGCCGACTCATCTTTTCGGCGATGTCCATCAGCACCGGTATGGTGCGCAACGCTTTGAAGAAGCCGCCGATTCCGGTCGTCTCCTGGCCAATCAAGTTGTACTTCAGCGGAATCTTTTCATCGAGAACCCGCGCGGGCAGCTTGCCGACGCGAATTTGCACGAACACGAAGCTCGCGCCCTCCAGCGCCGTCTCCAGGTTTTCGGTTATGACCACCTTGCAGCCCAGCTTCTCGTGCTCCACCATCCGCTTTGCAAGGTTGCCAACGATGTGCAGCTTGTTTTCGTCGATGTCCATCAGCGCCAGCTCATGCAGCGGAAGCTCCGTTCTCCTGTTGATCAATCCTTCGATTAGCTCGGGGGTATACGTGCTGCCGGAACCGATAATCGCGATCTTCATAAGCGCACTCCTCCATATTTATTCCACCATTTCGATCCACAGAATATCCCGTGGTCTCGCGACGAATTACCAGGCAATCTCCCGCGCCTTTCGCACCCCGTTCCAGGCCATGGTGGCAAAAACGGCCACGATGCAAAGGCCAAACCAAAGAAGAAACGTTAGGCTCCAGCCCCCGGTTCCGCCGATGTAGCCCGAGGCAACCCCGCCGATTGCCGCCCCCACATACGCAAGGAAATTCAGCATCCCGGATAGCTGCGCGGTTCGGTTCGTGCCCGAATAGCCCAGGGGAATAAAGGTGGTGACCAGCAGGTTGATGCCGCTCAGCACCGCCATGAGGAGCCCGTTCAGGATCACCACCGGCAGCAGGTTGGCGCTCAGCATCCAGAGCCCGACCGTGAGCAAGGCCCCGAGCACGCCCAGGATTAGCAACGGCTGAAAGCTCGCGTTCTTAAAGCGCTTGATGAGGCCGCCCGTAAAGAAAAATCCGCCGGTCCCGATGATTGGAATCAATATGGAAAAAATCGAAAGCGCGTTGTGGTCTATCGAGGGATTCATCTCATTTAAAAAGGTCGGTGCCCAAAGATTCACGCTTTCCTTGATGAATCCCTGTATGATGGCGACCATTCCAACAAAAATAACGCCGGTGGAGACGAGGAACCTGCCCCAGTGGAACGCATCGCCCTTGCCCGCCGCCTCCGGTTTGTCGGCCTGCTTGGGCCCTTCGCCCTCCTCCGGCTCCGGATTTAGCAGGAAGCACCACACGAAAACGAATACCGCCGCCAACGCCGCCGGAAGCATAAACGCCGTTCTCCACCCGGTGCCGGTGGCCAGTATGCGCAGCCCGCTCCAGGAGAAAACATAGCCGAGCGTAGTCGGCAAGGAGATGAGCACGGATATCTTCCTGTACTCTTCAGGGGTGTACCAATTGGAAAAAATCTTGATGATCGCAGGCCACAGAATGGAGATGGCGAACCCATTGATCCCCCAGCCCACGAGCAGTACATGGTAATTCGGAAACAGCGCAATCGCGAGGTTGCACAGCAGCGCGACGCTGATGCCCAGGGCCGCCATGCGCTTGGGGTTGTGCCTTTGCACCAGATAGCCGTTGATAAGCTGGCCTGCGGCGTACGTCCAGAAAAACAGGGTGCCCACCAGCCCGGCCATCGATTTGGTGATCAGGGTTTCCTGCATCACGATATCCAGCACCGCCGATAGGTTCGAGCGGCACAGGTACGCGACCAGATACAAGGCAAAGCAAAGCCATAGCACCCGCCGCTTGCGCGATGCCAACGATGCGTTTTTCATTATCTTCCCCAGCACTTGTCAATCAGTTTTTGGGTTCTGTTCCGCAAGGATGCAAGCGCCGCCTTGGCCTCCGGGTCGCCATTGATGTAGCACCGCATCAGCCGACCCTCCTCATAGCAGAGGTCGTCATGCAGGGGGAAATATTCGTTCAGCAGGAATTCCGCATAGTTCACCAACCGGAACGCCCCGTACACCCGCGGATGATTCTCCTCGGCATAGGTCTCCAGCGCGACGCTCCTGGAAGCCTTCACCGCGTCAATGATATCCTCTTTCCGGTTAGATTTCGCAAACACGATGGTTCTGCCGATGCCGAACCATTCCGCATTGATCACGCCATGGGAATCGCTGCTGCCCACGATCGGGCAATCCAGCCCCTCCGCGCGCGCTTGGAAGTAACGGGCGATCTGCATCATGTTTTCGGTCAGCGTCTGGCCTCCGATGAGCTCGAACGCATCAAAGGGCTTGTTTTGAAAGAGCAGCTGCGTCATTTTTTCGCTGACATGGTACGCCCTCCCATCGATCCAGTGCGGATGTGGGAAGATCGCCAGCCCGCCGCCCTCCCGAATCTTCCCAAACGACCAGCAGCAGGAGGCATAGGCAAATCCATCGACACCCTCTGGGATTTCCAAGCGGCTCTGGATCGCGGTGATCTCGCTCCGGGCCCGCTCGGGATCGTTGTGAAATAGCTCGTTGACGCTAAAGCCGCTGCCAAAGTTGACGACGTGGGCGTTGTTGCCCGGCGTATGTACCTCCTCGCCGGGGAAGAGCTTCAAGGCAATCTCCGCATCCTTGTAGGCCTCAATGGCTTCGAGGGAGGGGAAGTAGCGGCCGTGATCGGTGATGGCCAAAAAGTCAAACCCGCACTTGCGGTATTGCGCGGCCACATACTCCGGCGCTTCGCAGCCGTCCGAAAAATGGGTATGCACGTGCAAATCCCCCATGTAGGGCGTAAGCTCGTACAAATCCGGCAATACGGCGTAGATCATCATGGTGAAGCTTTCGCGCTCATCCGTACGCTTCACATAAAGATTGTAGGGCTGCTCACCCTTGAAGAAATAGGAAAACGCGAGCCCGTTCTTGGTCGCGACGACCTCGACCTCTTCGTACGGCCTATCGGTATAGTTCTTGCTTTCAAACATCGGGACGACCGCAACCATGTACGCTTGCCCCCCGACAAATGCAGTATGCCTGCCTAAGGGGCGGATGGTGATCTGCGTTTCGGAATCGGCTCGGACGACCTTGGGGTAGATATCGTAATACTCCAGCTCGGTTTTCATATTTGCTTTACCTCCACGCTCACGCGTCGTTTTGGTTTCCACTCGGTCAAATTATTAAATCACACACGGTCAATATTGTCAAGATACCACTCTTTATTCCCGCATTCATCTGCTTTTTGACAACATTGATCCTGTTTTTGCAACATTTCAATTGCACTCTTGACAATATGTTGTGGATTTAATATACTGTCGCAAGACAACATCGGCAGTGTTCACGCCGAAAACCATTTTGTTGGGAGTGGTGGAATGGGTCCCATAAGGCAAGATCAGATCCTGCAACTGCTCACGCTGCGCCAACGGGTTACGATCGAGGATTTAAAGGAAGAGCTCCACGTTTCCGTCGAAACGATCCGCCGCGATTTAAAAACGCTGGAAGGCGAAGGACACCTCAGGCGGGTATACGGCGGAGCGATTCTCGCAAGCCCTCGCGGCGTCGAAACGGAATATACCAAGCGAGCAAATCTCCACGTTACCGAGAAGCAGGCCATCGCCCAGCGCGCCTGCGATTTGATTAATGATGGCGACACCATCGTGATCGACGTGGGCACCACCACGCTCGAATTCGTAAAATTGCTCAACAGCAAGCGAAACCTTACCATATTAACCAACGCAATGCAGGTCGCGCTGCGCGTGCTCAACGAAACGCAGCACAAGGTATATTTCCTGGGCGGTCTGCTGCGCCAGGGGGAGGATTCCAGCTCCGGCACCATGTGCATCAATTGCTTGGAGAACTACTATGTGGACAAAGCCATCATCGGTGCTGCGGGCATCTCGGCCTCGTTCGATATCACCGATTACCACGAGCCCGAAAACGCCGTGCGCAAAAAGATGATGGAGATCGCCGGGCAGGTCATCGTGCTGGCCGACCATTCCAAGTTCGGCATCACCGCCTTCTGCAAACTGTGCAACATGAGCAAGGTCGACATCCTGGTTACCGATTGGAGCACGCCCAAAAAGACCATTGCGCAGTTGAATTCGGAATGCGCGAACCTGGAGATTTTGGTCGCCGAACAGAGCGGCGGCGGCAAACTGCACGGTATATCAAGCCGATAAACTCGCTTTCGCGTAAAGGAGAAGCAGCAGGATATGAGAGGACAAATCGCAGCGCAGCCCCGCCCCAAGAAACGGAAGGAGAGCCTTTCCTCCTACCTCCGTCGCAACTGGGCCCTGTATACCATGCTATTCCCCGGGTTGATTATCATCCTTATTTTTTCCTACATCCCCATGTACGGCATCACCATGGCCTTTCAGCAATTCAAGCCTGCGCTCGGCTTTTTCAAAAGCCCCTTTGTCGATCCCTGGTATTTCTATTTCATACAGCTCTTTAACGATCCGTACTTCACCCGCATCTTTACCAACACCCTGCTCCTGGGCATCTACACGCTGCTGTGGAGCTTCCCCGTCCCGATTCTGATCGCGCTGATGTTGAACGAGATAAAGAGCAGCGGCTTCAAGCGGGTCACGCAAACCATTTCCTACATGCCCTACTTCCTCTCCACCGTCGTCGTCATCGGTTTGCTGAAAATCCTTTTTTCCACCAACGGCCCCATCTATTCCATCGTGAAAGACATGGGCGGAAACATGAAGAACATCTTCATACAGCCCGGCCTCTTCCGTACGATCTACATCGCCAGCGGGCTTTGGGCAAACATGGGTTACAACTCCATCATCTACTTGGCGGCGATATCCGGCATCAACGCGGAGCTCTACGAGGCCGCGAAGATCGATTCCGCAAACCGCTTCCAGCAGATCATCCACATCACCCTGCCCAGCATCATGCCCACGATCATCATTCTGCTGATCTTCTCCGTGTCCAGCATCGTCGGGAACGATTATCAAAAGATACTGCTCATCTACAGCGAGGCCACCTACAAAACTGCGGACGTCATCGGCACCTACGTGTACCGAATCGGCATCGAAAAGGGCAGCAGCCCCTCCTACGCCGCTGCTGCAGGACTGTTCACCTCGGTTCTGTCCTTCATATTGCTGGCGACCACCAACTTTATTGCGAAAAAGACCGGCGAGACCTCCCTGTGGTAATCCCCTATCCGGCAGCCATAACGGCACGATTGGCGAATTCGACGGTCGAAGGAGTAGCATCATGGAAAGAACAGTAAAAAGCAAGATGAACCGATACACGGTTTTCGATATCCTGCTGATAGTGGTGTTTGTGATCTTGAGCCTGGTGTTTCTGTATCCCATTTGGTATTGCCTGATTACCTCCCTCACCAGCGGCGTAACGCTGCGGCATGAGTTGCCTCTTTTCCTGCCCAAGGATATCTCCTTTAACGGGTACATCGAGGTATTTCACGGCAAGGATATCCTGCTGTTTTACCGCAACAGCGTGTTCTATGCCGTGGTCGGCACCGTCATTTCCCTCACGCTGACCGCCATGATGGCCTTTCCCTTCACCATCGACGATTTCCGGGGAAAGAAGTTCTTCAACCTTATCATGGTCATCACCATGTTCTTCGGCGGCGGCCTGCTGCCCTATTACTTCCTGATCACCGGCCTGGGCTGGCGGAACACCGTGTGGGTCATGCTGATTCCCGGAGCGGTGAGCGCGTACAACGTGATCATATTCCGCACTTTCTTCAATAATATCCCCTCCTCGCTGCGCGAAGCGGCCTACATCGACGGCGCGGGGCACTACCGCGTGCTGGCGCAAATCTTTCTGCCGGTATCGTTGCCCCTGCTGGCCACCTTCGCCCTGTTTGGCATGGTGGAAAAGTGGAACGATTGGTTTACGCCCAGCCTGTTCCTTTCCAAGGAGGCACTCAAGCCCATCCAGCTCTACCTGCGCGAATGCCTCATCAAATCGGAGCACGTCATGAGCCAATTCAGCACGGCGCGGTTGACCCGCAGCAACGTTGTGGAGTTAAACATCAAGTGCGCCATCGTCATCATCACCATCGCGCCGATACTCTGCGTCTATCCTTTCTTGCAGAAGTATTTCGCGGGCGGTATGATGGTGGGTTCCGTCAAGGCCTAAGGCCGATCTGGGTATTTAACGGCGGCGAAGCACGAGGCAGGAAACCCTTCCTGCATGGGTTCGCACCGTTAAAATAAAACAAACGTGGAGGAAAAGGAAGATGAAGAGGACTCTCGCGCTTTTGCTACTCATCGCTTGTTTGGTCACCGGATGCGTAACCAGCGTCGGCATGGCCGAAGGCACGCAGGAAGCCGAATTCACCCTGCCCTACAAGGGCCCGGAAACCCACATCACCGTACACGGCTGGCAATCCTACAAGCCGGTCGACCCCAACACCCGCTTCGGCAAGTGGTGGCAGGAGCAACTCGGCAACCTGTACATCGATTTTGAAATTCCCGCCGAAGGCGCGGATACCAAGATCGAGCTGGCGCTGGCCTCCGGCGATATGCCCGACATCATGAACTACCGCGACCCCGCGAAGTTCATGAAGGCCTATGGCGACGGCAGCCGCACCCTGAACCTGCTGGACTACGCGCAGTACATGCCCGAGTACACCGAAAGGCTCGCGCAGTTCCCCCACCTTTCGTGGTACAACGCCAACGAGACCACCAATTACCTGTACTTCCCGAGCTGGTACGATAGCAACAGCGAAGTGTGGTATACCAACCACGATCTGTTGGATCAATACGGCATCGCGGAGCCCACGAACTACACCGAGATGCTGGCCGCCATCGAAAAGGTGTGCGCCGCGGACCCGACCAAGATCGGCATCCACCTGTACGATTGGGGCTTTGCCTATCAGTTCGCTGGCTTCTCCTCCCTGTTCGGAAGCCAGAACCGTCAGGCCAACGAAGTCCTGTACGATTATGACCTGAGCAAGTGGGTGCTGCCGATTCGCGAGCACAGCGAAGTGTACCGTCAGGCCGCCGATGCGATGGCTTACCTCTACAGCAAGGGTTACCTGCATCCGGATTTCATCTCTATCAGCGGCGAGCTGTGGGATACCATTTACTACAACGGCGATAGCCTGTTCTATTACCAGTACAACGACATCCCCGCCAGCGAAGCCAACACCAAGATCCTCTACAACACCCGCTACATCGAGCCCCCGACCGCCGAGGGCGTGAAGCCTTCCATCAAGACCGACTACGCCTCGGATTGCACCGGCTGGATGTACATGGTTTCCAACACCACCGAGCACCCCGAGCTGGCCTGTGCATTCCTCGACTTCATCAGCTCGAAGGAAATGGCCGAGAAGTATTACTGGGGCTGGGAAAACGAGACCTACACCGTGGATGCCGACGGCAAGAAGGCGTTCACGCCGGAATTCCTCGCCGCCTCCTACGATGATCTGCGCGACGTTTGGGGCATGTCCGGCGCCATGAACTACACGTTCATCCCCTACATCTCGCTGTACCACGCCGGCGATGCTCAGGTTGCCATGTGGTGCGACGAAACGAAGCGCGCCCTGGCCATCACCTCCGAGAAGCTGACCAACGGCGACTACGTGGCATACCATGGTCGCGTGGTGCCGGAGTTCGACGCCACCGTGCAGGACAAGATGACCATCATCCAGACCGCGTTGGACACCTACATCAACGAGGGGCTCGTCGCCTTCGTGCTGGGCACCCGTCCCATGACCGAATGGGATAGCTTCATCGAGGGCCTGAAGGATGTTGGCGATGTGGATTGGCTGCTGGAGCAGTACAACACCGCGCCGCAGCGCCCCGACCGCGCCAACCAGTTCCAGCGCAACTGGCTGAAGCCCTGATCCAATCATGCAGACCGTCACGCCTAGTGCATGGTGATCTACATCGCACGAAAACAAGCGAGCGGGATGGTCACTCTCATGTGACCATCCCGCCTTTTTTGTATTCACGATAATCCGGAGAGAAAGGTGATTACCCGAAAAGAAAGGTGATCACCCGGATAAAAAGCTGATTACGCCAGCTGCGATACGGTGGCACTGCGCGCGAAGCTGTTGTGGTGCGGCAGCCCCACCACACCCTGCGGCAGATGGCCAAAGCAGGTCAACCGCTGTTCCTCCAGCTCGTCGATACGGTCGATCTCCCCCGCTAGATAGGCATCGATGCGGCTGCACGCAGTCCGGGCGCGGATCAACAGATATCCGTACTTCAAATCCGCTACCTCCCAGCCGAAGGGCTTGTAGAAATAGCCCCAACCCTTCCGGTGGCATTGGTACAGGGCCTCGATCGCCTGGGTATAGGGCCCCGCGAGCTCCTCGCGCAGCGCTTGCAGCGCGGCACGGTCCGCACGGTCGTAGGCCGCTTTCAGCCGAATGCCCATATCCACCTTGTGCACCAGCGCGCGGCAAAGATGCACGCCCAGCTGCAAGCCATAGGCCGCGTCGGGCTCATATCCTCCCGCCGCGATGAGCCCCTCCAACTCCTCCGCCTTGGCCCGGTAGAGCGCCGAGAAATCCCCCTGAGCGGCCTCCACGTCGAACTGCCCGAGCAGCACATCCTGCCAGAGAAAGTACTTATGAGGATTTGGCGCTTCCAAGCCCACCAGGCTAAGGCCCTGCTGGAGCTCGTCGATGCTGCCCACCGCCAGGAAATGCTCGTAGGGCGCGCCGGTCATGATGGGAGCGTTCCGGCGCAGATCGGCCTCGCTAGCACCCTCGGCGCCGTAGCAATTCTCCGCGTACTGCAGCATGCCCAGGTAATCCGGGCCGGGCAGCGCCTCACCGCCATCGTCCTTCCATACGCACAGGAACATCTCGTCCAGGTTGTGCTGCTTGGCTGCGCGGACGCCCTGGGCGGTGGTGACCGCCGTGCGCAGCAGGTTGGGCACCATTCCGACCCAGCTGGCGATGCCCGCGGCAAAGAGGGGCTTGATCCCCTGCTTGAGATGCTCGCGGATGTACTTATCGTAGAAGGCCTCATCGGTGTGGTAGTAATCCCAGTAGATTTGCTGATACTCCTTGGGGATGATGTCGCCCGTTCCGGCGGGCAGCTCGATGTCCGGATCGTAGTAGCCGCTGCCCTCGATGTGCATGCGGAAGATCATGTCACCCCACATCATGGGCCGCAGGCCGTGCTTAACGCAGATATCCCGGACAACCCGCAGATGCTCCTCCAGGATGGCTTCCGGCTTGCGATAGCCATTGCGCACCAGGTAGCGGCCCAAGCCCAGACCATGGGCCTCATCCAAGCCCAAATGCACGCGCTTGGAGCGGACACAGCTGGCGATGGAGGTAATCATCTCCTCGATAAGCTCGTTCACCTTCGCATCACCGCTGAGCAATATGATGTCGGTATCCTTGATGGATTCGGTGCTGGGCCAACGCAGGAACCGCTCTAAATGGGCCAGCGCTTGCACGCAGGGGATCAGCTCAATGCCCAGCTGGTAGGCGAAGTCGTCCACCGCGCGCAGCTCCTCCGGGCTGTAGCGTCCCCGGAAATGGCCAAACTCCGGACGGCTGGCCACGGTATAGGTCTCCTCGGTGTAGAGCATGAAGTTGTTGTAGCCCATCAGGGCCATCTTCACCAGGATCTTTTTCAAGGCGGCCACGGTGGGCACCGAATTGCGGCTGCAATCGTACATCACGCCCAGGGTTTCAAAGGGCATGTCCTGCCGGATGATGCCGGAAGCCTCCCCCTGACGCAGTCCCGCCGCCACCAGACCGATGCCTCGGAACAGCTCGCACGGCCTGTGAAAGCTCACCTCACCGCCCTGAACGGTAATCTGCGCACAGACCCCGGGCTGTTCGCTATAGCGGGCCACAATCTCGCCGTTCAGGTTGGCGGGCAGGGAGTTCACCACCGCTTCCACGCCGGGCCGAATATGCTCCAGCGCCTGGGGGATCGTCAATCGAACCTTGATCACAGCGTTCACCTCATCCTCATTCTTAATCTCATTTTTATTCTTCTGAATCATCTCTTTATTATCCGGTTCATTAAGCGATTCATTAACCGATTCTTTTATCGATATCTCACTTGTTTGATCGGATCAGGTGCTTGTAATGCGGATTATCGTAGGGGAAGCCCTCGCCGATGGGGTGGCCCTCCAGCGGCAATTCCACCCAGGAATTGTAGTGATGGACGGCGTATCCTACCTGCAGGCCCGGATAATCCGCCTCCGCGATGCGCCGCAGTTCCGCAAGCTCCCGGCAGAGGGGCGCGGTACCCAGGTGATCGAACGTGATGTTGACGTCCTCGTAAATACGGCCGGTCTCCAGAGCCAGGCTGACCTTTTTGCCGTAGCGCTTGCCGGTTTCCAGGCCCACTTTGGCAAAATCCGCCGCCCCGCGCCCGCTATCCCGGTAGGACATGAACAGGGTGGTGTCCGCATGGCGCACGCAGAACTCGATGAGGTGGATGGCATCGCCGTTCACATCCCGGCAAGGGAAGCCATCGAACCAGCAGGGAATGTCCAACTCCAGCTCCGAAGCCGTTGAATCCGCCACCTCGCGGGCCCGCAGCACGAAATCGCAATAGGCCTGTACGCAGGCGAGATTGTCGCTGAGCCATTCGGGCAGTTGATGCGGCTCGATATCCAGGTGCATGCCGTAAAACCGCTCCTCCCCCAGCGCGGCGGACTGGTAGTCCGCATAGAAGCGCAGGTACTCCTCGCCTTGCTCGTGACCCCTGGGCAACACCCAACGCGCATCCGCCCCAATGAGGGATACCCGTACCCCGGCGGCCGTGGCCTTACGCACGAAAGCCTTGTAGGCTTCCGCCGCCGTGCGGGGATCGTGCACCAGATAAATCTCATTGACGGTGTTTGCGGTTAAAAAGGAAAGTACGTCGTCGGGCCGGGCAATTTCTTTCCGATCCCACACCCAGGTTCCGAAGGTGATTGGCTCCTCAGTTCCGGCCAAATCGCAGACTCCCGGTCGCTTTTCCTGCACCATCATCGCACCCTCCGCTCAAAGAATACACGGCTCTTTAATACAGCTTTTGGATTACGGCTTTCGGATTCCAACTTTTGAAACCAGCATTCCTTCGTCATTCTAGCATTGCCCCCAGGCAGCGTCAAACGGAAATGCGGCTTTTCCCGAATCCGCCGGGCAAAAACGAAACCGCTCAACAGGATCAAAAGAAAAGCACATGCGCGAGCGGGCACAGGGCCGCTCCCTCCCCGCGCTTTGTCAGTTTCTACAAGTTCCCGCCCGCACCTTCGTGCCAATTGGTGAAAAGAAACAATGAGAAGCACATAACCTAAAGAGGCTCACGATAGTCGAATAAGTATAGACAGGCTATACTTGAACATAAGGTGAACGGAGGGTGTCCATGAAGAGAGCGGCT
Organism: Eubacteriales bacterium; assembly: GCA_031553615.1. Lineage (GTDB taxonomy): Bacteria > Bacillota > Clostridia > Christensenellales > Aristaeellaceae > WQXF01. The sequence goes on along the minus strand of JAVBLJ010000007.1, from coordinate 88,056 downwards.
TCCCTGCTGCTGTGTGTCGGCCTATGCTTCGCCGGGCTTTTTGCTCCGGCGAGTTTTGCTGCCGCCCCAAGGGACACCTCCGAGCACGCCCCACCCATCCGCCTGACCATTCCCGGCCGCAGCGTGGCACCCGGGGATGTCTACACCGCGGAAAGCAACCCCTGGATCCAGGCCTATTTGGACGAGCTGAACATCGCCATCTCACCCCTATGGCAGGAGGATGGCGCGGACGAACGCTCCCTGAGCGAGCAGTTGGCCGTCGGCGTAGTGCCGGACTTAATGCCCGGTTTGGGGCGCGGGGTATTCGAATTCGCCGTGCGGCTGGGGCTGGCCGCCGATCTGACCGATCTCATCGAGGAGTACGCTTCGCCCTTGACGAAAGAAATTCTATATGGCGACGGCGGTTACTCCATCCAGTGCTCCACCATCAATGGCCGAGTCTACGCCCTGCCCCACGTGTACGGCAATTCCGACAACGTGCCCGTGCTCTGGATCCGGGAGGATTGGCTCGAAAAGCTCGGCCTAAAAGCGCCCACCACCGCCGAGGAGCTGACGCGCGTATTGCAGGCCTTCGTCTCCCAAGACCCGGATGGCAATGGCCGAGACGACACCGTGGGCCTGTGCAGCACCGGCAACCTATGGGAATTCTGCGCTGCGTTCAATATGTTCGGGGCCCAGCCCTTCTGGAGCTGGTATTACGGCGAGGATCACACCCTGCGCTATTCCACCGTCTCCTTTGTTCCCCAAATCAAGAACGCGCTCGCTTACCTGCGCGACCTATACCGGCAGAGGTTGATTCACTCCGAGTTCGCCGTGTTGAGCGCTGCCAACTACTATAAGCTTTTCGCGGACAGCAAGGCAGGCGTGGCCTTCGAATACAAGCATTTCCCGCTGCACATTCAGGAAAACACCCCCGGCGGCCAGGTAACAGCCCGCTGGAAGGCCTACCCCATCCCCACCGGCCTCCCGGACGGCGCACCGGCCCGGCCCTTCTCCTACCATGGTCCAGCGGCCTACAACGTGGTCTCCTCCCGCTGCGAACACCCGGAAGCCGCTGTGCAAATGCTGAACCTCTACGTGGAAAAGCTCTATGGCAGCACGAAGGACGAGGCTTACCCGATCTTCGTGAAGGACGCGCAGGGCAACAACGCCGAGGATTACGCCATCTTCCGAACCGACATTGCCAACGACGCCTCGCCCTTCGAGCATGTATCCAACGCCCTGCTGACCGGCAATATCCAAGGGTTGAGCCGGAGCGAGCTGGACAAATACCGGCAGTGCAAGGCCTTTCTGGCGGGCGATTTGACCCAGTGGTCCGCCTACCAGTTCTACGGCCCCGGCAACGCCACCATCACCGCGGTCCGCTATTACACGACGCAGGTTACTCCCTTTTTCACCGATTATTACGGCCCCGAGCCGCTTTCCATCAGCCAACAACTGGAGCTGCTGAACAACCGCTGGCGGGATACCTGCATCCGAATCATCATGGGCAGCGCGACGGTGGATGCCTATGATACCTACATCGACGAATGGTACCAGCTGGGCGGCGAGCAGATCGAAAAGGATCTCAACGCCCTGGCTGCAACGGTCAGCCCATGAAGAAGCCCTGGCTGCCCAACACCATCCTGGCCAAGGTGACCGTCGCCTTTCTGGCCGTAATGCTGATTCTCAGCTCGGTATACCTCTATTCCTACTCGGCCAGCATGCACCTCCTGCGCAAGGAGAGCATCGCCGCCATCGAGGGCAATGGGCAGCGCCAGCTACACTTCCTGGATCGGCAGCTGCTGAACATCAAGCGCTCCCTCTTTAACGCTTACGCGACCCAGGACTGGGGCGAGCTGGCCATCGCCCAGGGCGATATTCAGGATTATCAGCTGGTGCAGCAGGTGATTCTGGCTCAGGAACGCCTCCGCTCCATTCTGGGCACCAGCGAAATGCTGGCCGATGTCTACGTGCACTTTCCCCGGTGGGGGCGCAGCATCTCCACCCGCGATGGATTGACCGCCTTCGATCCGACCCGCTGGCAGGGCGTGGTTATGCCGCTGGATACCGTGGGCGCGCAGATCATCTATCAGGAGAGCGAGGCCTTCCTTACCTCCCGCTACCAGCAGGAGAACCCCGAGCTCTTCAGCATTGATGCACAGCTCTCTTTCCAAAAGCTGTTTCAGCTCTTTAGCGACTACGGCATTCTGGGCGCGCCGCCCATGAACACCTACCTGCTGAACAACAAAACGGGCACGCTGCTGCAAAGCGACGAGCACATAGACGGCATCACCGGTTGGCTGACTTCGCAGCTCCCCTCGCTCTCCTTCCCCGAGGCAGGCCCCTTGACGCTGCCCTATCAGGGTGCCGACTACGTGGTATTCTCCGCGTGCTCCACGTACAGCGATCTGCGGATCATCGCCGTGGCCCGCTCCGCCGATCTGGTGGCCCCCTTCGCATCCCAAACCAAGCTGGCAGCGGTGTTCACCCTGGTCATCTCCCTGGCGGCGCTGCTGATGCTGCTGTTCTTCAACCGAACCATCGTGCGGCCCATCACCCACATGATCGAAGCCTTCAAGCCGCTGGAGAAGGGCGACTTCACCGTCAGCCTCACCTCCACCTCCAAGGATGAGTTCGCTTCACTCTACGGCTCCTTCAATCACATGGTGCGCAACCTGCAAGTGCTGGTCAGCGAGGTGTACGAAAAGGAATTGCTGGTGGAACGAGCCAACCTCAAACAGCTCCAGAGCCAAATCCATCCGCACTTCCTCTACAACAGCTTCTATGCCCTCTCGGCCATGATCAAGATTGGCGACAACGAAAACGCGGAGCTCTTCTGCGCGCATCTGGCCTCCTTCTTCCGCTACATCACCCGGGGCGAGGCCGACATGGTGCGCCTGAGCGACGAATGGCAGCACGCGGAGAACTATCTGAGCATCATGGCCATGCGGGCCAGCTCAGCGCGGGTGGAGTTCCAGGCGGCGCTGCCAGAGGGCATGGAAGCCCTGCAGGTGCCCCGGCTGATCCTGCAGCCCCTGATCGAAAACTCCTTCCTCCACGGCGGCAAGACCGCCACCGATTTTCACCTACGGGTCACCGCTGAATGCGATGGTAAACACCTGACCGTCAGCGTGGAGGACAACGGCAAGGGCCTGACCGACCAGGACTTGGCCGAGGCCCATGCGCGGCTGGAATCCCACCAGCCCATGCATGAAATCACCGGTCTCCTCAACATCCACAGACGCCTCAAGGCGGTGTTTGGCCCGGAAAGCGGCCTTTCCATATCCCGCAGCGGCCTGGGCGGCTTCTGCGTCACGGCCACCCTGGTTCTGCCCAAATAGCCGAAGGGAGGTGACGGGTTTTGCAGTACCGGATGATGTTGGTGGACGATGAAGCCCTGGTCACCGACTGGGTGGGATATCTGGTGGAGGATCGCTTCGGGGCGGCGTTCGATGTCTACAAATGCAACAACGCCACCCAAGCGATGCAGCAGCTGCTCACCGGCATCTACGACATCGCCATCCTCGATATCCGCATGCCGGAGGTCACGGGCCTGGATATACTGGCCCAGCTGGAGGCGCAGAAAATATCGACCCTGATCATCTTCCTAACGGCCTTTGGCCAGTTCGAATACGCCCAACGCGCCATCAACCCCAATGTGGTTTCCTACGTGCTCAAGGGCGGAAACGACGCGCCGCTGCTCGAAGCCATCCGCGAGGCCATGGGCCGCATTGAGGAGACCATCGAGACCAAGAACCTGCTCTCCATCGCCAAAACCCGCATGGAGGCCTCCGCCACCAATATCCGCAGGGAATACCTGATCAAACTGCTCAACGGCTTTCGCACCTCGGGCCCCGCGGTTTCCCTACTGATTTCGCCCGAAAAGCCGGTGCACATGCTCCTTTGCGCCCTAAACACCCCGGTGGGCGAGGCCAACCATCTGGGCCTGCTGCTGGAAATGGGCAATCACATCGAGGAGTACCTGCGCCGGGCCTTCGTTTACGAGGGCGCCATGCCCCAAAAGCACTGCTTCGTGTGGCTGGTTCAGCCCAAGAGCGGCGAACCTGCCGACGTGCAGCCGGCGCTGCTGGCCGCCATCGAGAACGCGCAGATGCTCTTTCAGCGGCACACCTCGCACGATCTGCTCTTCGCCTACACCACCCAGCCGTTCCCCCTCCCCGAGGCGGGCGAGGCCTACAAAAAGCTGGCCACGCTGCAGGCCTACGGCCAAGGCCAAGGCCACATCGTGCTCACCGAGGAGGATTTGCCCGAGGCCGGCCAAGCCGGGGAACAGCCCGAGGAGGCCTACCAAGAGATTCCCCGCCGCGCCATCATCCTCCAGCGGCTGCTGGAAAACGCAGAGACCGAAGAGTGCAGAGCGCTGGCCGAGGAAATGCTGGCCGGGTTCACCAAGGGCCACGCAAGCCACGATCCGGCGCTGATAGAAATGTTCTGCTGCATCTGCGGGGCGCTGCTCGCTCACCTGAACAAAACCGGTGCCTATGCCGCCACGAGCCGCGAGCACAACCTGCTTTGGCTGGGCAACGCATCAGCGTTCACTTCCTGGGAGGAGGCCGCCTCCGCCATCCGCCAGCTCATCGAACTGCTGCTCCGTCAGGCCCCGCGCAAGCGGGATAACCGTTCGCAATCCTGCATTCAAAAGGCGAAGGACTACATCGCGCAGAACCTGGATCAGGAGCTTTCCTTGGTGCTTTTGGCCGAGAAGGTGTACCTCAACCCCTCGTACTTCTCCATCCTGTTTAAGCGCAAGGTGGGCTGCAACGTATCGGATTACATCAAGGGCGAGCGGCTGAAGAAGGCCAAGCAGCAGCTGATGGCGACCCGCCTGAAGATCAGCGAGATCGCCCGCAACGTGGGGTATCCCAACGCGGCCTACTTCGGAAAATTCATCAAGCAGGAGACCGGGCAAACCCCCTTGGAATACCGGGATCGGCATGGAGCGGAGGGTTGAGCATGCGAAAAAGATTACCGGGGCTCGCATGGTTCGCGGGGCTGCTGTGCCTCGCGCTCGCCTTCTCTGCCGTTTGCCCCGCCCTGGCTGCGGCGGCGCAAACGGAGGAAGCCTCGCTGGCCGCCATCTTCCCGCCGGAGAAAAGCCATTCCCTGGGCACCTGGTGGTGGAACACCGATTTCATGAAGAAGGATGCGGACCGCACCGCGCGCCTGGATTTTCTGCAGCAGAGCGGCGTGACCGAAATCTACGTGTACTACGGCAACGCCTTCGAGAAATACTACCGGGCCTTTGTGGCCGACTGCACCGCTCGGGACATCCGGGTAGCCGCCCTGGGCGGCGACGCACGCTGGCTTACCGACGAGGGCTTCAAGGCCTATCAACGATGGCTGGAAAAGGCGCGCAAGTATCAGGAGTCCGCCGCGCCGGAGGAGCGTTTTTACGGCATTCATCTGGATTTCGAGCCCTACCAATTGCCGGAATACGCCGCCGATCCCGCCGCCCTGGTGGGCCAGGTCGGACGCGTCTACGATGAGGGGCGAGCGTTCTGCGACGCGCAAGGGCTGCTCCTCGAGGCCGACGTGAGCATGTGGATCGACGACCCTTCCGCCCCCTTGACCGACGAGGGCGCGCAGGTGACCTTGGGTGCCTACATCGCCCGGCGAGTCGATACCCTCTGCATCATGGCATACCGGGATACGGCGAAGGCCCAGTACGGCGACGCCCAGCCCATGATCCGCCTGGGCATGCAGTTTGGCAAGAAGGTGGTGCTGGGCAGCGAGACCGGTCCCGTTCCCAGCGAGCCGGAGTTCATCACCTACTTCGAGGAGGGCAAGGCTACCATGGCAGCCGAGCTGCGCAACCTCTACGCGCTCCTTTCGGAGACCCATGGCGACATCGGCCTGGCCATCCACTACGTGGACGCCTGGCTGACCCTCAAGAATTAGATTGATCCCACCGGCACCGACACGATTATAGCCGCCCATGAGCGGTTGTAATAAATATTTATGAGGAGGACTCTCTAGTGAAAAGGTTTGTAAGCATTCTCCTGGCAACCATCCTGGCGGTTTCCCTAGTGGCAATGGCTGTGCCCGCCTTCGCGACCGAAGCTACCTACGACTTTGGTGGCCAAGTGGTTCGCATGGCATGGGGCTGGGGCCCCCGCTTCACCGAGCCCGGCGAAGAAAAGGATCGCTTCGATGCCCGCGTGGCCGAAGTGGAAAAAGCCCTGAACATCAAGTTCGAATGGGTGCAGGTGGACGCCGGCGAATTCTGGGATAACATGGTTACCAACACCCTGGCCGGCAACAGCCCCGGCAATTGCAACTTCACCTTCCCCTGGGTGTTCCCCGGCTGGGTCAAGGCTGGCCTGCCCGCCGATGTGAACAAGATTGCCGCCCGCGTGGGCCAAGACATGACCTCCACCAAGTGGGATCCCCTCTGCCGCATCGCCGGCACCGTTGGCGACGCGCTCTACTGCTTCGATAAGTTCAATCTGGAAGTCAACGGCGGCTTCATCTTCAACAAGCGCCTGCTGGAAGAAGCGGGCCTGAAGAACCCCAACGAGTGCATCGCGGAAGGCACCTGGAACTGGGATACCCTGCGCGAGTACGCCAAGGTGCTGACCAAGGTTGGCCCCGACGGCAACACCACCCAGTGGGGCCTGACCGCCACGGGCATGGATAGCCTCGCCACCATGCTGCTGCTGAGCAACGAAGCCGATCTGGTGGACGCCACCGGCGAAACGCCCAAGGTCATCGCCGATTCCGAGCCCACCCTGGAAGCCCTGAACATGTACCAGCAGATGCTGGCCGTCGACAAGACCGTCCGCATCGGCGATCCCGAGGATTGGGAAAGCAACGTCAAGGCCTTCGCCGCCAGCGAAGTGGCCATGATGCAGTGCGCCGAGTGGGTCGTTGATTACATCAACACCATGGAGCCCGAAGATTTCGGCTTTGTGTACTTCCCCATGGGCCCCAGCGCCACCGCGTATCACAGCGACGCCGGCTACTTCATGTTCTGGATTCCTGCCAACATCCCGGAGAAGGAGCAGGATGCTTCGCTGCTGGCCTACAGCATGATCTTCGACAACCTGTATCCGGAAATGACCCCCGAAGAGTACTACACCCAGCTCGCCGAGAAGCACGTCAACGACGAGGAGAGCGCGGCCATCTACGCCGACATCCAGGTCAACCAGCGTTTTGCCATGCTAACCGGCGACCGTTACGGCATCCCCTGCTACAATCTGTTCGAAATGCTCAACACGCTGGATCACACCCCGCAATCCGCCGTGGCCGAGCAGAAGCCCATCATGGAAGCGACCATCGCCGATTTCCTGGCCAACTAATCCACGCGTCCTTCAGTGGGAGGGGTTCGCCCCTCCCATTGGCCTTTGGCCCCACAAGCTTTTTGCTTCGTATAGTTTTTATGCAACATAATCTTTTGATTCATATAACCTTTCGAGAAAGGGGAACACCATGAAAAAAAGTGTGTACTCCCCCCTGCTGGCCGGGTTGCTTTGCCTGACGCTGGGCATTCCCGCACTCGGCTTGACCGCCGAAACCAAAGCAGGGGCCGTGGACACCGCCACCCGCGAGTACGCGGCATTTCTGGCGGAGCATGCCGGTACGCCCCAGGCCGATCAGGATATCCCGCTGGATTTGCAAACCCTTGCCGCAGGCACGGGTTCCTTCGCTGCGCTCGAAGATCACCTGCTCATCGAGGAGGATGGCGAGCTGACCTTCGAAATCACCGCCCCCCAAACCGCCCTATACGAGCTGGAGCTCCACTACATGCCCAAGCCGGGCCGTTCCGCGCCCTGCGAAGTGGTGATCCAGATAGACGGCGAGCTGCCCTATCTGCAGGCTTCCACCATCCTTCTGGATCGCATTTGGAAGGACGCCACCGACCGCATTGAAACCGACAGCAACGGCAACGACATCCGCCCCGCGCAGGTGGAGTGGCCGATCTATAGCACCCGCCGGGCGATGGACAGCACCGGGTACCACACCCGGCCCCTGCTGTTCCCGCTCCGCCAGGGCGCCAACAAGGTTACCCTGCACGTCAACCGCGAGGGCCTGCAATTGCGGCAGGTCACCTTCGCCGCGCCGCGGCAGGTGCCCACTTACGCCGAATACCTGGCCCAATACGCGGCCGCCCCCCAGGCCACCCAGAGCGCGTCCCGGGTGCAGGCCGAGCTGCCCGCCTGGAAGACCAGCCCGGTGCTGACCGCCTACGCGGATCGCTCCTCGCCCCTGACCGAGCCCTACCGGGGCTCCAAGTATTGCTTTAACACCATTGGCGGCACCTCCTGGAACCTGGTGGGCGAGACCATCGCCTGGAACCTGGAGGCCCCGGAGACCGGCCTGTACGAGCTGCGCTTCAAGGCAAAGCAGGATTTCATTCGGGGCACCTACTCCAGCCGCTCGCTCCAGATCGATGGCCAAGCGCCCTTCGCCGAGGCCGAGGACGTGCGCTTTCTCTTTGATGACGATTGGCAGATGGTGACCGTGGGCAACGGCGACCAGCCCTATTCCGTATATCTGACCCAGGGCACCCACGAAATCTCCCTGGAGGTAACGCTGGGCGACCTGGGCGAAGTGCTGGGCCAGGTGAACCATTGCGCGCAGGACGTGATGGGCATCTACCGCCAATTCCTAATGATCATTGGCTCCACCCCCGACGTAATGCGCGATTACAAGCTGGAGCGGCAGCTGCCGGAAACCTTCCTGCAAATGGAGGACGTCGCCAACCGGCTCGACGCGACCGTGGAATCCCTGCGCGGCGTCACCGGCAACACGGGCACGGAACTGCTGGCCCTGAGCAACATGTCCCGCACCCTGCGGGATTTCATCAAAAAGCCCTACGATATCCCCGCCAAGTTCAGCATCTTCCAAAGCGACGTGGATGCGCTCACCGATTGGCGCAACGAGGCCTCCTACCGCCCCCTGGTGCTGGATTACATCGATCTGGCCGCCCCCGGCACGCCATTGCCCCGGGTGGCGGCCAGCGCTTTGGAGAGCATCGCCTATGGCGCGGACATGTTCGCCGCCTCCTTTGTGGAAAATTACGAGAGCCTGGGCGAGGCCGCCGGGGGCAAGAGCACCATCACCGTCTGGTCCCCTACCGGCCGCGATCAGGCCCAGGTGATCAACGAGCTCGTGAAATCCTACTTCACGCCCCAGACCGGTATCAACGTGGAGATTCAATTGGTGCAGGGCGATACCATCCTGCCTTCCACCGTGGCGGGCAACGGCCCCGACGTCATCCTCTACGCCAATCAGCAGATGCCGGTCAACTTCGCCCTGCGCAGCGCAGCGACCGACCTTTCCCAGTTTGAAGGCTTCGAAGAAACCGCCGCTCAGTTCCGCTCCAGCGCGCTGACGCCCGTCAGCTTCCAGGGCGGCGTGTACGGCCTGCCGGAGACCGAAACCTTCCCCATGCTCTTCTACCGCAAGGATATACTGGACGAGATCGGCGTGGACATCCCCACCACGTGGGAGGACGTGCTGCACCTGATCCCCACCCTGCAAAGGCATCACCTGGATTTCCTGCTGGACAACGGCACCGCCCGCACCATGGATAGCACGCTGGCCTTTGCCGGGGACGATACCCAGGGCCTGCGCACCTTCGGCACGCTGCTCTTCCAGCGCGGCGGTCAGCTCTACGAGGGCGACGGCATCCGGACGCTGGTGGACCAGGAGATCGCCATCGAGACCTTCAAGGATTGGTGCAAGCTGTACACCAACTATGGCTGCCCCATCAACTTCAACGCCGCCTACCGTTTCCGCATGGGCATCGGGCCCCTGGCCGTGGCCGACCTGGGTCTGTTCAACACCCTGATGGTGTCCGCGCCGGAGATCAACGGCCTCTGGGGCATGACCACCGTGCCCGGCACCCCCGGGGAAGAAGGCCTCAACCGCTCCGTGGCCTCCAAGTGCACCTACACGCTCATGACCTCTACCTGCAAGGAGCAGGAGGCCGCGTGGGAGTTCATCCGCTGGTGGCTCAGCGAGGAGACGCAGGTGCAGTACGCACGCGGTCTGGAAAGCCTCATGGGCACTTCCGCCCGGTACATGACCGCCAACACTGCGGCCTTCGCCAGGCTGCCCTGGTCCACCAAGGACCTTGCGCCCATTTTGGAGCAGAGCAAGTGGACGGTAGGCATCCCCGAGGTGGCCGGCGGCTACTTCCTCTCGCGCCACATCAACAATGCATTCCGCAGCGTGGCCATCAGCAAGGGCGACCCCCGGGAAGCGCTGATCACCTACGGCATGACCATCAACGAGGAGCTGCGCGAGAAGCGATTGGAGTTCGGCCTGCCCGTGGCCGAAATAAAAGCCGAAACAAAATAGCAAAGGGGAGGTGACCCTATGGATTCTTCCGCCGCAAAGCGCGCCAGCCGCCTGCTGGCCTGGTCCTATGGCCCCAACCCTTGGCTGCGGCTGTGGGCGCAGATTTGGAAATACCGGGTATCCTACCTGTTCCTGCTGCCCTTCGCCGTGATCTTCTGCATGTTCACGGTAGCGCCGGTGATTATCTCCGTCATCTATAGCTTTACCTACAACAACCTGTTAACCCCGCCCAGGTTCATCGGCTTTGCGAACTACATCAAGCTGTTCACCAGCGATGCGGTCTTTATAACGGCGCTGAAAAACACGCTGATCTTCGCGGTCATCACCGGCCCGGTGGGATATGCGTTGAGCTTCCTGGTGGCCTGGCTCATCAACGAGCTGCCCACCAAGCTGCGCTCCCTCTTCGTGCTGGTCTTCTACTCCCCCACCATCGCCGGATCGATCTACACGGTGTTCATCATCCTTTTTAGCGGCGATTTCTACGGCTATGTCAACGCCACGCTTATGAACCTGGGCTTCATCCAACAGCCCATCGAGTGGCTGATGGACCCGCAGTACATGACCTTCGTGGTGGTGATCTGCGTGCTGTGGGGCAGCATGGGCGCGGGCTTCCTCTCCTTTGTGGCCGGCCTAAAGAGCGTGGATAAGCAATACTTCGAGGCCGGCGCTATCGATGGCGTGAAGAACCGATGGCAGGAGCTTTGGTTCATCACCCTGCCTATGATGAAGCCGCAGCTGATGTTCGGCGCTATTCTGAGCATCACCGCCGCCTTCTCCATCCATGAGGTCACGGTGTCGCTCTTTGGCTTCCCCAGCACGGAGTATGCCGCCCACACCCTGGTCAACCACCTGTGGGATTACGGCTACCTGCGCTTCGACATGGGCTATGCCTCCACCATCTCCGTGCTGCTGTTCCTGCTGATGACCGGCTGCAACAAGGCCATCCACTTCCTGCTGCGAAAGGTGGACAATTAAATGAACAGCAAACCGCGTCGAAAGCCCAACCCCTTGTGGCAGCTGCTCAAGAAAGCCTTCCGCGCCGTCGCGCATACGCTAGACGCCCTCCGGCTGCGGCTCCGCCGCCTTTTCCACGTGCGGTTCACGCGCAGCATCAGCGGCAACTTGGCCAACATCCTGGCGCTTTCGCTGCTGGCCGCGCTGATGCTGGTACCCATGCTATACGTAATCAACAGCGCGTTCAAGCCGCTGGATGAGCTCTTCGCCTTCCCGCCCAGGCTCTTTGTGCAGCACCCCACGCTGGAAAACATCCGCAGTCTCTCGGCCATGATGAGCAGCGCCTGGGTGCCCGTGACCCGCTATCTGTTCAACACGGTATTCGTCACCGTGGTGGGCACGGCGCTTCACGTGCTGTTCGCCAGCATGGCGGCCTACGTGCTGGAGAAGCACCCCTTCCCGGGGGCGAAGCTCTTCTTCGGCCTGGTGGTAACCACCCTGATGTTCTCCGTGGAAATCACCCGCATTCCCAACTTCATCCTCATCTCCCGGCTGGGCATGGTGAACACCTATTGGTCGCTGATCTTGCCCGCCATCGGCACACCGTTGGGCCTGTTCCTGATGAAGCAGTTCATGTCCACCATCCCCAATGCCGTGCTGGAGGCCGCCAAGATCGACGGTGCCAGCGAATGGAAAATTTTTATTGGCATCGTGATGCCTGCCGTCAAGCCCGCCTGGCTGACCCTGATCATCTTCTCCGGCCAAGCGCTGTGGAACGCCACCGGCGATATATTCATCCGCAGCGAGGCATTGAAGCCCCTGCCCTACGGCCTCCGGCAGATCATGTCGGGCGGCGTAGCCCGGGCCGGAGCCGGTTCGGCGGTGGGCCTGCTGCTGATGATCGTGCCCATCACGGTGTTCATCCTCAGCCAGAACCAAATCGTCGACACCATGGCCACCTCCGGCCTGAAAGATTAGGGGGTGCGATATGAGAAGTTCTGAAATTCTAAAGCGTTCTTCGCTGGCCTTGACCGCCCTGCTTTGGTTGGGCGGCGGGTTATGCTTCCCGGCCCTGGCCGAGCCCCTGGTTCCCGATCATAAAAGCTATACCCACACCTACAGCGGCGAGCCTGCCGAAGGCCCCGCGCCCTGCCTGATGGAGCAGGTCATCACCGGCGAAAACCTGGGCTGCGGCAATTTCGTATCGCCCACCGACGTGTTCCGATCCACGGATGGTCGCCTCTACATCGCCGATACCGGCAACAACCGCATCGTGGTGCTCTCGCCGGAGGGTGCGTTCCTGCAGGAATACCGGGGCGCAACCCCGGCGGACGGCGGTGCCACCCATGCGTTCAACGGGCCCCAAGGGGTCTTTGTGACCGAGCAGGGCGACCTTTACGTGGCCGATACCGAAAACGGCCTGGTGGTTCACATGGACGCTCAGGGCAACCTGATCCGCACCCTGGTCCGGCCTGAGGGGGCGGTCATCAACGAATCCATGGTGTTCAAGCCCTCCAAAGTCGTGGTCGATCCCGCCGGACGCATCCACGTGGTGTCCCTCTTCGTGAACCAGGGCATCATCGAATACTCCCCCGAGGGCGAATTCGATGGCTTCCTGGCGGCGGGCAAGGTCAACCCCAGCCCCATCGAGGTCTTTTGGAAAAAGGTATCCACCGATGCGCAGCGCAACCGCATGATGGACTTCGTGCCCATCGAGTACAACAACCTGGCGCTGGACGGCGAGGGCTTCATATTCGCCACCATGGCGGCCATGAACAAGGACATCATCCTTTCGGAAATCGGCGCAAAAAAGGGCACCGAGGAAGGCACCCTGGTGCGCAAGCTGAACATGCTGGGCAACGACATCCTGCGCCGCGAGGGGTTCTTCCCCTCAGTGGGCGAGGTGGATATCACCGATTACCAGGTCAGCTTGTTCGCCGCCTACAAGGGCCCTTCCAACATCGTGGATGTATCCTGCGGGCCCTACGGCACCTTTAGCCTGCTGGACAACAACCGGCGGCACATCTTCGCCTACGATGTGGATGGCAACCTGCTCTACGCGTTCGGCGGGGCCAACACCGCCGTGGGCGGGTTCACCACCCCCCTTTCCATGGCGCAGAGCGAGGATCACTACTACGTGCTCGACAAGCAAACGGGTGCGCTCACGGTCTTTGGTCTAACGGCCTATGGACGGGCCATTCATCAGGCCATCGCCCTCTACGAAACCGGGCGCTACGATGAGAGCGCCACCGCCTGGCAAGAGGTGCTCCGGCAGAACGCCAACATGGATTTGGCCTATTCCGGCATCGGCAAATCGCTCTACCGCCAGGGCCAATACAAAGAAGCCATGGAATATTTCCGCAGCAGCAGCAACAAGCCCTGGTATTCGCAGGCATTTCAGGAGTACCGCAAGACGGTGATCGCCACCTGGTTCCCGAGGCTGGCTCTGGCGCTGGTAGCGGTATTCGGGGCGCTTTTCATCCGCAATAGAATCCTTGCCCTGCGCAGGTTCCTGAAAGGAGGGGTTGCTCCGTGAAAAAGGCTACGCGCACAAATAACGCATCGATCCTACAAAACGCCTCCTTCCTTTCCGGGCTCCAGTACGGCTTCTACATCATGGTGCACCCCTTCGATGGTTTCTTTGATATGCGCCATGAAAAGCGCGGCAACCTCATCGCCTCGCTGATCCTCACCCTGCTCTTCATCGAATCCATGCTGCTGATGCAGCAGCGCGGCGGATTCCTGATGTTCTCCTTCGATCCCAAGACGTACAACGTGCTGCGCAGCCTGATCACCATCGTGATGCCCATCTTACTCTTCTGCGTATCGAATTGGTGCTTCACCGCCCTGACCGATGGCGAAGGGCGCTTCGTGGACATCGTGATGGCCGTAGGCTACGTGCTGCTGCCCATGAGCCTCACCAACCTGCTGGGCACCGGCCTTTCCAACGTGGTGCTGGAGAACGAGGTCGATTTTGTCAACATGATCTTCGCCATCGGCACCCTGTGGAGCGGGTTCCTGCTGTTCTGCGGCATACTGACCATCCACCAATTTACGGCAAAAAAGACCCTTTTTACCCTAATCGTCACGGTGCTGGGCATGGTGTTCATCGTGTTCCTGGCACTGCTGTTCGGCAGCATTCTGGATAAACTGATCGGCTTCATCGCGGGCTTGATGACCGAAATCCGCTTGAGGAGTTAGCAGCATGAAAAAAGTTTCCTATTCCAAGGGCATGCGCCTATGCGCTCTGCTGTGCACGGTTGGGTTGCTTTCCGGCTGCGGCGCGTTCACCAGCCCGACCTATTACCCCGAGCTGGAGGGGCAAGACCTCGACACCTTCACCACCACCGAAAAAGCGACAAAGCAGAGCGCGGAGGATTTGGGCCTGGAGCGCATGGAGCTGGCCGCGCAGGATGGCCTTTCGGAGCTGTACGTCAACCCCAAAACCACCGAGATCGCGGTGCGGCGCAAGGCTTCCGGCCAGGTATGGTTCTCCAATCCGCAGGATCGGCTCGAAGGCACCGATCCGCTGCTCCACGCGCAGTTCCTCATCACCACCCTGGATAAGCGGGATGTGCCCAAGCTGTGGAACAACTACAGCGACAGCGTGGCCTACGGCCAATTCACCCTCGCAAAAGCCGAGGCAGGCTTTACGGTGCAGTACCTCATCGGCAAAAAGCCGGAGATCGTGCTGATCCCCTCGGGCCTTACCGAGGCGCGGTACGAGGAGCTGCTGACCCAGCTGGCCTCCGATGCGGATGTAGCCTACATCAAGCGCATGTACGGGCGGGTGGATCTATCCACCATCACCAGCGTGCAGCAGGTGGAAAACCTCAACAACGCCTACAGCAAGCTGAAGGATCTGGGCGGGATCATGTACACCTGCAAAAACCTTTCCAAGCTGGAAAGCAAAAAGCTGACCACCGCCTTGACCGCCGGGAACTACACCCCGGAGCTGCGGGCCGAGGATGAGGAAGCTGTGGGCTACACCGGCGGCACCCCCGTGGGCGACAGCTTCACCTTCGCCGTAAGCTACCGGCTGGAGAACGGCGAGCTGGTGGTGGAGGCCGACCCCACGCAAATACAATCCACCCCCAAACTAAAAATTTCCGAGATCACCTTCCTGCGCAACTTCGGCGCGCAGAAGCCCGGCGAACACGGCCATGTGCTGGTACCGGACGGCTCTGGAGCCATCATCGATGCCGATGCGCCCAAGGCGACCATCTGGTCGGAATACAAGCGCAGCGTATATGGCCAGGATTACGGCGTGCTGCGCACCGATCGCGTGGATTACAGCGAGAAGGTATCCCTGCCGGTGTTCGGCGGCTACAATCCCAACGGAGGCTTCATCGGCATAGCGGAAAACGATGCCGCGCAGATGGCCATCCAAGCCGGATTGGCCGATAGCCCCGTCAACTACAGCTACGTATGCCCCACCTTTACCCTGCTGACCTACGCGCTGGTGGCGCTGGAATCTTCACCCGCCAATGCCCTCAACCTGTATCCGCGCAAGGCGGTGACCGATCCCATCGCCCTACGCTACCTGTTCTACGATGCGCCCGACGCCGGTTACAGCGATCTGGCCGTGCTCTACCGGGAATACCTGCTGCGCATGGGCGCCCTGGACGGTGTCAACGATCGCAAGGGCTTGGCGGTATACGCCAACGCTGTCGGAGCTATCGACGAAATCGAATCCATACTGGGCTACCCCGCCACGGTGGTGAAGCCCTTGACCACCTTCAACCAGGTACGCGACCTGGGCAAGCAGCTGAAGGAGAACGCCCCCACCGGGGATGTCGTCATCGGCTACAGCGGCTGGCAGCGCGGCGGGCTTCAATCCGGCTACATCCGAAAGCCCGAGACCGAGCCCAAGCTGGGCAACAATCAAGCGCTCTCCCAACTGGCGGCGGATTTGCGCGAGACCGGGGTCGCCCTCCTGCCCGTCGCCGAGCAGCAATACTGCTACCAAGCCAAGTGGGATCAAGGCTTCAACGCCATGAGCCACGCCATCCGCTTCATCACGCGCGATACGGGCTACAAGCCCAGCCACAGCATCGCCAACTACTACATGGATGCCGAAGGTCCCAGGGCCTACATCCTCCGCCCGGATTTGGTAGCCAACAACGCTGCGGCCTTCGCCCAATCCTACGCTTCCCTGGAGATAGGCGGCCTGGGCATCGGCACGCTTTCCAGCGAGCTGTACTCCGATTTCTCCGCCAAGAAAACCCTTTCCATGAATGACACCGCTGAGCTGCTTTCCCAGGCCGCCGCGGCTTACAAAGAAAAAGGGCTCCTCCTCTCCGGCTATGGGGCCAACGCCTACATGCTGCGGCACCTGGATTACGCCGTGGGCCTGCCGGTGACCGCCTCCAACCACCCCATCCTCACCGCCAGCGTGCCCTTCCTGCAAATCGTGCTCTCCGGCTCGGTATCCTACACCATGCCGGAGCTGAACCAGGCCACCGATCCAGCCACCTACCTGCTCAAGGCCATCGAGACCGGATCGGGTATCTACTTTGATTACTTCGCAGCGCCGGGCTCGGCCATCAAGGATACCCACTACGATCCGCTGTACGGGGCCAGCGAGGCCAGCATTCTTTCCCTGGGCACCGCCCTTGCGGGCTCGGCCAGCGCCGTCCTAGCGCCGGTAGCCAACCAGCCCATCACGGCCCACAGGCAACTGGCACCCGGGGTCTTCGAGACCACCTTCGCCGGGGGCGGCAGGGTGACGGTCAACTACAATGCCCAGACCACCGCAGGCATCCCAGCCATGGGATACCGGTTGACCCCGCCCTAACTGCGCAGGAAGGAGTGATTGACCATGCGCCCATCCAAAAAACGCAAACAGCGCCTTAACGCCAACAAAAACCGCTACGGGTACATCTTCGTGGCACCCTTCATCATCGGTTTTGTGCTCTTTGTGCTCATACCCATCGTACAATCGATCCTCTTCAGCCTCTCCACCATCAACCTGACCATGACCGGCTACGATCTTTCCTACGTGGGGCCCAAAAGCTACGAGCGGGCCCTGCTGGTGGATGCCAACGTGCGCCGCCTCATCGTCAATTCCCTCATCCAAACCTTTACCGAGCTGCCCGTGATCCTGGCCTTTAGCTTCTTCGCGGCGTTGCTCCTCAAGGATCCCTTTCGGGGCCGCGGTTTAGCCCGGGCCATCTTCTTCCTGCCGGTGGTCATGGTCTCCGGGGTCATCGCTACCTCGGATCTGAACAACTCCACCATGGCCACCATGATGAACCGCAATACCGCCGACCTGGTGAACGGCATGGCCGCCTCCTTTTCCGCCAACCGGATGGTGCTCTCCCTTTTCAACGGGGCCATCCCGCCGACGATCCTCAGCTTTTTGGGCACGGCCATCGACCGCATCTACGATATCATCATGGCTTCCGGCCTCCAAATCGTCATCTTTATCGGCGGCCTCAACACGATTTCCCCCTCCATATTCGAGGCCTCCAACATCGAGGGCGCCACCGCCTGGGAGAATTTCTGGAAGATCACCTTCCCCATGATGGGCCCCTACCTGCTGCTCAACACGGTGTACACCATCATCGATTCGTTCGTTAACGTCAAGAACGCCCTGATCATGACCATTCAGAACTACCTCATCTCGTTCTCGGAGTTCAGCTTCGGTTCAGCGATCTCATGGATCTATTTCAGCATCGTGCTGGTCATCGTAGGCATTGTGCTGGGCGTGATCTCAAGGAAGGTGTTCTATTATGACTAAAAAACGAACGACTATGACTAAAAAACGAACGGCGAAAAATCACGGTCTGAAGCACCTCCTTCGCCCGCAGCGCATCGCCAGGGGGCTGGTGGGCCTGGGCAAGGGCGTATTCATACTGGGCATCAGCTTCACCATCCTGTATCCGCTGATGATCAAGTTCTCCATGTCGATAATGGATCAGCGCGATCTTTTTGATCGCATGGTGAAATTCATCCCCAATACCATCCGCTTGAGCAACTACCCCGAGCTGATCGGCTACATGAAGTATTGGGGCGCGCTGGGCAACACCCTGCTCCTTTCCACCCTGGTGGCCGTATGCCAAACCCTCTCCTGCGTCGCCGTGGGCTACGGCTTCGCCAAATACAATTTCAAGGGCAAGGGGCTGCTGTTCAACTGCGTGCTGGTGGCCATGATACTGCCGCCCTTCATCAGCATCACCCCACTCTACCTGAACTTCAAAAGCTTCAACCCCTTCGGCCTCTTGGGCGATGGCTCCCTGGTGGGCAACGCGTGGCCGTTCGTCATCCTCTCGCTCACCGCCTCGGCCCCGCGCTGCGGGCTGTATATCTTCCTGGCGCGGCAATTCTTCCGCGGCGTGCCCAAGGAGCTGGAGGAGGCCGCCTCCATCGACGGCGCGGGCGTGTTCCGGGTGTTCACCGGCATCATGCTGCGCATCGCTACCCCGGTCATGGTCACGGTGTTCCTGTTCTCCTTCGTGTGGATGTACAGCGACATCATGTTTTCCGGCATGTTCTACGGTGCGCTGGACACCCTTTCGAAACGGCTGTACCTGCTGGATTACACCTTCAGCGCGGCCATCAGCATGGATGCCAGCGGCACGGCGGGCAACATCGGCTACATCTCCATCATGCATGCCACCGCCACGCTCATGGTCATCCTACCGCTGATCATCATGTACCTGTTCCTGCAAAAGACGTTCGTCCAATCGGTGGAACGCTCCGGCCTAGTTGGCTAAACCGTTCCGATGGTTTATACTGGAAATATATTCGGTAAGGAGGCGATTCCCATGCCCGATATGCTGGTACCCCTGCGCAAGCTCCCGGAATACGATCCCATCTTCGATGCCCTCCAGGCCCAGAACATCCGCATCATTCGCGCCCTGGCCCCCGACATGCTGCGGGTCTGCACCTGGGTGAAGGAGCACGGCGGCCCCTACGGCGCGGGCGAGTGCGCGGTGAGCATGGCCAAGACCCCCACCACCTGCTTCCTGGCGGTGGTGGACAAGGAGATCATCGGCTATGCGTGCTACAACGCCATCGCGCCCGATTTCTTCGGCCCCACCATGGTGCTGGAGGACTACCGCGGAAAGGGCATCGGCAAGGCCCTGCTGCTCAAATGCCTCTATGCGCTCAAGGCCGAGGGCTACGTCTATGGCATCATCGGCGGCGTGGGCCCTGCGGAATTCTACGCCAAGTGCGTGGGCGCAACGATCATCGAGGACAGCACGCCAGGCATCTACGAGGATTTTTTGCTGGGATAGGCAACCCCTACACAACCCTACAAAAAAGGCGATCCCCAAGCCGCGCAGGCCGAGGGATCGTCTTTTC
Source organism: Eubacteriales bacterium (assembly GCA_031553615.1). Lineage (GTDB taxonomy): Bacteria > Bacillota > Clostridia > Christensenellales > Aristaeellaceae > WQXF01. Next base: position 68,484 of record JAVBLJ010000007.1, on the reverse strand, counting down.
GTTATTCGCAGGCTTATACCAATTCGAATTAGGTTTTGCCAATAAGCCAGCGAGAGATTTTTACGTTCGGCTAGGAGTCCGAAGGAGGCGTAGCCAGCAGCTACGCTGACCGAGGCACGACAACGCCGATCGGAAAAGATCCGCTGGATTGTGGCAAAACGTAGTTGGAATGGGTATTACGCTTTGCTACTCGTGAACAGGAGGCTGTTCGCCAACCAGCAGCGCAACCTCGCGCCGCCCTTCCGCCAAGCGCAGACGGTTGCCCTGCACCTGGGCCACGGCCTCCTCGCCCTCCAGCACCCGGGCGCGGTCGAACCGCCGCACCTCCAGGTATACCGGAACACCCTCCGGCATCTCCGGCAGCGCCAGGGTGATGCGGATGCACGAGCCCTCCGGGCGCGCCTCCAGACTCACCGGCCCATAGCCGGTGGACAGCCCGTCTGCGGCAACCCCAGCCTCATACCAATCGGCGGGAACGCCGCGAAGCAGGTACACCGCGCGCTCACGAACCGGCTCGAACACAAGCATCCAGCCCACCATCAGCGGCGTCAGCAGCAGGGCGGGCACGCAATCCGGCGCGTAGAGCTTGCCGTCGATGCCGGGTTGCTCGTAGTAGGCGGCCAAGTGCCGCAGGCCGTGATGCTCGGCATGGGCGTAGAGCAGCAGCAGGTACTTCTCGATGCGCCCGCTCTCCAGCAAAAACCGCGCCCAATGGAAGGCGGGCCAATCGTCCACCCGGTTTAGGAAGCGGCTCATGCCCAGTATTTCGCCGCCCAGGCTTTCGCGCAGGCTCACAATGGCCTGCTCCTCCTCGGGCTCCAGCAGCCCCGAGGAGACCATCTCCAGGTAGTAACGGTAGTTGGCATAAACGTTTTCGAAGTAATCCTGCCCGCCCTCGAACCGCTCGCGCGCGTCGGATTCGCGTAGGTAGGCGCGGTATGCGTCATCGTCCACAGGATACGCCGTATCCCGGCAGGGGCTCAGCGTGAGAGGCAGCTCGCGGTATTGCATTTGAAACGGCGGCACCGGCCCGAAGCGCGATTCGACGCGGCCCGCCGCGATGGCGCGCTTCACGTCGGCGTGCAGGCTGTCCGCCGCCTCCCGATATCGAGGCGCCGCCTGATCCCCGGCGAGCTCCGCCAACGCTTGCAGGCCGCGCACCGCCCACAGGCTGTTTTGCACATAGTCGTACACGCGGCCATTGGTATCGGCCTCGGCGCACATGCGAATCAGCCGCGCACCGGGCAGCTCCTGGCTCTCCGCCAGGGTGGAGAGCAAAAAATCCCCCATGCGGCAAAGCTTCGCCCGGTGCCGCAGCAGCCACGCCTCCCCCAGCGCGCGACGATACCGGTTCAGCAACCACAGCCACTGGCCATACTCGGTGCCCGCCGCGCCAAACACCTCGCCCTCCCCCTGGCGGTAAATGAAACGCCCGGAAGGCCCCACGGCGTACTCCAGCATGTGCCCCGCTATGCGCCGCGCGCTCTCCACGTCGCCGTAGAGCAGCCGCGCCTCCATGGCGGTGAGCGCTGTGGGCGGAAAATAATCGTGCACCTCGCAGCCATAGTGGCGGTGCCCGTAGTGCGGATGCGCGCCGGAAAAGGTCGCGGCCTGGGCATGGAAGCAGGCCTGCACCGCCAAGGCCAGCACATCCTCGCCGAGCTTCAGCCCCGCGGTTCGCGTACCCTGCTGCTGCCAAAACCGTGCGGTCTCCAGAAAAGCATCCCAATAGAGGTCGGCCGTTATCTCCATCCGCACCGGTCTGCGGCTAAGGCTGACGCGGGCGAAGGTCTCCCGGGGCATGTCTCCCGCCCAATGGGCCCGCACCCACAGCAGCGGATCGCGGCCCGTATCGCCGGATTCCACGAACATCATCGCCGTCATCACCGGCACCGCCGTAGTACCCTCCGGCTCCGGGCCATAGCGGCAGATCAGGAGGGGCAACGCGCCTTCCAGCAGCGTCATGACTGGCCGGAGAGCGCCTGCGGTTTCATCCAGCTCAGCGGGTGAAAAGAGCAGCGGCGAGGGCTCTCCCGGCAAGGCGGGCTGGCCGTATACCGCACCATCCAACGTCACCGTGAGTCCGCTCCACGAGGCCGCGCCCGAGAGGAACCCGAAGGCATCCTCCCGCAAAGGAGGCAGCACGTCCCGCACCGCCTCCAGCGAGAGCGGCGTGCCCTCCGAAATCTTCTGCAAGAACGCCTCGCCCAACAGATCACGCCCCGAGGCCGCGATTTGCTCCAGGCTCCCGCCCAAATAGGGCGGCACGCCGTCTGCCCGCCGCCCATCCGGGATGCCGGGACCGTGGGTGCGGTAGCGAGTCTGCCCATCCTGCGCGACCACCGTCAGGCAGCCGCACTCCGGGCCCTCCTCCTCCAGCACGGCGGCCTGCTGCCCGCCCCAGCTTCCCATCCAGAGCACCTTGCCCAAGGCCATTTGCTCCCCTATAGCGCAAGGACGGCCGTCCGCAAACAGCCGTCCGTCCCGCCACGCCAACGCGGCATTCCTCTTTTCCATTGCTTGCATCGCTTTCATCGCTCTTATCGCTTTTATCACCGTTATCGTTCTCTCTGGCCTGCGTGGGATGGCGATCTATACATGATCCACCCTCGATATCCACCAATCCAGCGGCCGCACCTCGGCATGCCCCTCGCCAAATACATCGTAGCCCAGCAGCCTCTCCAAGGGGGCCTCGTGGCAACCCAAGGCGACCAGCTTTGCCCGCAAAGCATCGGGCGCATTGGCCCGGATGCTGCCGCAATGCTCGGTAGAAAAATCCGAGGCCAGCCGATAGAGAGTGGGATTGTGCAGGCCCGCCACCGGGTAGGACACCGTTATCTGCTGCAAATCGTGCTGCTCCATGTACGCCAAGAGCAGGGCGCCATCCTCCGGCACAGTCAGGCAGCACTCCCAGATATCCCCCGGCTCCCGGTAATCGGCGCAAAGGTAGCCCCCCATGGGTGAAACCCACCAGCGCAGATTTTCCCGGGCCAGCTGCCGCCGCCATGCGCCCGCATCCCGCTGGATTCCGGCGCGCAGCCCCGCGTAAGCCGCCTTCAATGCGGGCAGATCATCGGGCGTGGCCGGACGCAGGGCGGACGGGGCGGACGGCAGCCGAAGCCGGCGGGCCAGGAAGCCCCGCTGTATCGTATAGCGCAGATTCTTCCCGCCCAAATCCCAGCCGTAATTCTGGTAGCGATACCGCTCGCCCGTGAGCCAGGAGAGATCGCCTCCCCGGGCCGCCATGCGATCGATGCTGGCCGTCAGCAGCGCGCCCATGATGCCCTGACCCCGGTAAGCCGGGATGGTCGACACCGCGCCGATACCACCCAGGGTCAGCTGGGTCGCCTTTCCGCCCTGCCACACCAGCAAATTCATGGGGAAGGTGGCCGTGGAGCCCACGATCCTGCCCTCATCCAGGCAAAGCAAGGTGTGCGCGGCCAGCTCGGCCGCGTCCGGCGTTTCCGGCCGCGGATACACATGGCCGTAGGAGGCGAAGTGACAATCGGCCTTACCGGCAAAAAAGATGCCATCGATGTGGGCGATCAGCTCCGGGTACCGGTTCGGCGAACAGGGCGCAATCTGCCAAGTCATGCAGGAACCTCCTCACGCAGCAACGGCTCAAATAATCTCCAGCTGGTCCTTGTGAGGCAGCGGCGGAAACGCCTTGGCCGGGGCATCCTGATACCAGTACGCCACGGAAGCCATATCATCCTGCAGGGGCAGATAGCGGCCATCCCTGCGCCAGCCGAGCGCTTGCATGGTCACCTTCAAATCCTGATCGAAGTAAATAGGGTCGGTCACATGCCAGCGGTACAAGCCAAAGCGCAGCTGGGAGCGGTACAGGCCATCGGGCCGCAGCACCTGCGAAAGCCCGCTGTAGGGCGTGGTAAACTCCTCATATTGGTGGACGGCCTTGTTTTCGAAATTGTAGGAGCCGCAGAAGTAATCCTCGGTGCCGGTGCCGCAGATGGTGGGGAATTCCTGATCGCCATCCATGAAGAACTTGATCTCGCCCTCGCCCCACCAACCGCCGCTATTGCTGCCCCAGGCCATGTAGGTGCCCACATACTGGCCCTTGCCCTTCACGCCATCCAGCAGGGTGTACACCTCGCCATAGGGCAGCGGATTCACCCGGCGGAACTGCGCATGGAAATACATCGCATCCTCGGGCACCGGCCCCTCGTGATACGTGATCTGATAGTAATTGTAGACGGTCTCGTTGCTCTGGTTCTCCAGGGTGATGCGGCATTGTTTCCGGAAGGGCATGCTCCAATAGCAGTTGAAGGCGCTGCCCGGATTGACGCACACCGCCTGGGAGGAAAGGGGCGCATACTCCCCCCAGCCGCAGGCAAAGAAATCGCCCAGAGGACACTCCACCGAGGGCACATCGCTGCCCTCCCAATAGATGCGCAGAATTTGGTGCCGCCAGAAGCCGGTAGGCGTCAGCCAAATGTGGCGGATGATGCCGGAACCGTGGATGTCCGCCAGGGTCACCGTCTCGCCCGGGGCAATGAGCAGGTAGGGATTCACCTTCCACCCGGTGCCCAGACCTTCGGAAGCGTGCTTGGCGGTGCCTTGTTCCCAGGGGGTAGCGCCGCCCTGGCCCTTGGCTCCGGTGCGGTTTTCGGGGCAGATGGACTTGGTTTTCCATTCGGATTTACGGCAGAGCTGGTCCAAGGGCGAGATGTAACAGGGCTTATCCATTGTGTGTTCCTCCTCGTACAATCTGCATGCGGCAAGCCAAACGGCGCTTATCTCCGTTTGGCATATCTACTGTTCAGTATACTGCACCAACCCCGCGTTGTAAATGCGCGTTGGCATTGTGTCCTATGCATTTCAACGGGTAATTGGTCTGGCCCCTTTTGCCCGGAACGCTCGCGTGCTATACTACAAAAAAGCGCGCACGGCCGCTGCCTGCGCAAGGAGAAACCGAAGGGGGAAGGCACCTTGACCGAGCGGGAGAATTTCCTGGCCACCCTGCAATTCGCTGATCCGGATTGGGTTCCCACCGGCATCCCGGATAGGGAGATACACTACCACGGCTGCCACCACACCAGCGAGGAAGGCTTGGGCCATCACAGCCCCCAAGGCACCAACTGGACCGACATCTGGGGCGTGGGCTGGCACAAGGATCTGGAGGGCGTCATGGGCTTCCCTCGCGTGCATCCCCTGGCCGACCTTTCCCGGCTGGATGATTACACCTTCCCAAACCCCCATAGCGAAGCCTGCTACGGCGAGATATACGCCATGAAAGCCCAACTGGAGGCCGATGGGCTGTTGGCCGGACGATTGCTGAGCGGCAGCCACCGGGATACCCTTTGGGAGCGCGCGTACATGCTGGTGGGCATGGAGGAGCTCATGTGCTGCTTCTACACCGATCCGGAGCGGGTGGAAGCCCTCTTCACGCGAATCATGGATTTTCAGCTGGCGATCGCGCAGCACTACGTCCGCGCGGGCATCCACATGGCTTGCCTCAGCGACGACATGGGCACCCAGCGCTCCCTGTTGCTGGGTCTGGACCTCTTTGATCGGTTTCTGCTGCCCCAGTACGCGCGGCTGATCCAGTTCTACAAGGCCCACAGCGTGCTGATCCACTTCCATTCCTGCGGCCACGTGGAGCCGCTGCTCACCCGCTGGATGGATCTGGGCGTGGATATTCTGAATCCCGTGCAGGCCAGCGCCAACAATCTGGATACGGTGCGGAGCATCACCAAAGGCCGGATGACCCTCCACGGCGGCATCGATTCCAAACTGCTAATGGAGGGCACGCCCGAGGCGATTGCGCAATGCGTCCAGGAACGCATGACGAGGCTGAACGCGTGCGGCGGGTACATTTGCGCACCCGACCAAGGCATGCCCTTCCCGGCGGAAAACATCGTCGCGTACGAGCAAGCCGCCCAGCGGTATGGCCAGCGGAGGAGCTGGAATACGCCCCAGTAAAGTGCCATTCTCTCATCCTCCCGGCAAACGAAATCGCTTGCAAAAGGGAATGCGAACCTCGCTGGGGCTTACCCATCCCAGAGGTATAGGACGCACGGTACCTTATGATGACATCTCCATCGCATTATGGTATAATGTGGCATATTAACCAACTGCGAGGAGGGTCACACTTTGGCAGGCTACTTCACGCTTGATGTACCGGAGATTATGAAGCAAAGAAAAGGCAATGACAAGCAGCCCTTTCTTCATCAGAAAGAAGCATTCGCAGCACTATCGAAGACTCTGCCGACACCCATCGAAGGGTACAGGGGCACTCTGCTTGTTTTGCCGACCGGCGGCGGAAAAACCTTTACTTCCATCAATTGGATTTGCCGAAACATTCTTGCAAAGGGCATCAAGGTACTATGGCTAGCGCAGTCCTCCTATCTGATCGATCAAGCCGCAGATACATTTAAACGCGAAATCCATAATGCGGTAAGCAGAAGCCAAATCAACATGAGGGTTGTTTCCAGCAACACTACACATTCCAACTCCGGCAGCATCTTGGTCACGGATGACATTCTGGTTTGTACGACACAAACCGCAGTAAGCGCCTATGCCTCCGAGCAACTCGACAGCAAAGGCGATATCGCTCACACGCCTTTTCGAAAATTCGTCGATAGCTGCAAAGCAACAGAGCTATTTGTTGTTATCGATGAAGCGCACCACACGCCTGCGTACGCTTGCCGAACCCTCCTGCTCTCTATCCGGGATGAAATCCGCAATCTGTATATCTTAGGGCTTACCGCAACGCCGATGCACATGGATAAGCGCATAAGCGGCTGGCTAAAAACCATATACGATCAATGGATTTGTTATGAGGCCGACAAGAACATCCTGCAGGCCAACAAGGTGTTGTCTGTACCTAGATACATTGAAAAAGACACAGGCATGGAGTTTGAGGTGGATGACGGATTGTTTGACCGGCTTGTTTACAAGCACAAGGACTTGCCCGAAGGTGTAATTGAAAACCTCGCGAGTAATCACAGCAGAAACGATTTCATCGTCAGCGATTATCTCAACAACAAGAAGGATTATGGAAAAACGCTCATATTCGCGGACAGGTGGTTTCAATGTGAATATCTCTCTGAAAAGCTGAAGCATCAGGGGATAAGAGCCGCTGCAGTTTACTCGGTTGTGACCGGGCAAGACAAGGTATTTCACGGCGGCAGCGGCAGACGGAACGATGAGGCAAACTCGAAAGCAATGCAAGCTTTCCGGGATGGCATGCTCGACGTTCTCGTGAATGTAAAGATGCTGACTGAGGGTGTTGACGTACCCGATGTCAAAACAGTCATGATCACCCGGCAAACCACGAGCAATATCCTGCTAACACAGATGATCGGTCGCGCACTCCGTGGCGAAAAGGCCGGTGGCGGCGCGGATAAGGACTATGCCAACATTGTTTTCTTTCACGATTCTTGGAAGCGTCTGCTCCCTTGGGCGAGTGTGGACGGCGATGCTGATGGTTCGAGGCCTGCACGACAGGGACGCAATCCCTTGTCGTTGGTTTCAACCCAGCTGATTAAGCTAGCCACTGCGGATATCGAATTCAAGGGCTTTGAAAGCGCTCCTTTTCTTGCGTTTGTCCCGACGGGCTTTTACGGCTGCGAGTACACGATCGCTATTGAAGATAGCGCAGAGCAGGAAATGATTGCTTTCGCCGAAAGCGTCATTGTTTATGAGTTCACAAAAAAGAATTACGAGAAGCTACTAACTCATCTCTCGAGTCAAGACTTGACGCAGTACGCTTCGGAAAGCTTCGCCGATGACGCATTCATTGAGCTGTCAGAAAAGCATGCCGCTCAGTTCTTTGAAATGGATAGGGATAATTTTGACGGGCTTTTGATTGACAACATCACAAAAATCATACGGCATATGGCTCAAAATTCCGCAAATCCGGTGTTCGTTGATTTCCACGAGCGCGATCTTTATGACATGGACAAGCTGGCAGATGACCTACTAAACACGCCCCCGCTCGATGCGGATATTCAATTGACAAACAAGTTCAACGACGATGGGCTTCTGTGGCAATTCTTTTTCAAGGGCTTTGACAATTTTATGGATGCGTATTATAAGTCGCAAAAAAGGGTACTAGCAAAACGCAGAGGGCAGCCTGCATCGCCCGTAATCAAACCGGTCGATCTGCAGGAACCAGAGTTGACGGATGAGATAAAACGGCAAGTTTTTGTTCGCGATAACTTCATCTGTTTGTGCTGCGGAAAGGCCCAACGCAAGGGTGTTACGCTTAATGCCGACCACATACAGCCTGTCGCCATGGGCGGAAAAAACGCAGTATCGAACCTGCAGACTTTATGCAAGCACTGCAATACGGTAAAAGGTGTGAACGAGATCGACTATCGAACCACGACTACGCCGCTGAGGAGGCCGAAGGAAAAGCTGACGCTGTTTGAGGTTGCGGGCAGTGACGATGTCGAAAACGCCACAGCGAGGATTGTGAATGAGTTCTATCATTGCAAAGCCCAATGCAATCTCGGATTCCATGAACGCAGAAACGGTCAGCATTACTCCGAATGGGAAATTACTCTTTTTGCTGGGAACGACCCCGAATGGCTCACCCCTCATATCCCCGAGCTGTTGAGTTATGTGAACGGTCGTCTTGGCCGGAGCCATGTATCAAGCATTTCTGTAAGAAACTGAAATGCGATAAAAAGGCTGTCCACTTGCAGTGTACCGCACGCGGGCAGCTTTGGGATTTGTTCGTCGGTTCTGCGCACGATTCCGGTTTCCTTCTATGAAAGTGCCCTTTCGAAAAAACGCCTTGAATCAATAAAAACGGATCATTTATCCCACGAAGATCGCCCCACAGCAACGCTGCGGAGCGATCTTTTTCGCGGCTTTTCGGCCACATCTTTTATTGAGCTTTATTTGGGCTTTGTTTGGGCTTTGTTTGAGGTTTATTCAAGCCTTGATCGAGCCCGCAATCATACCTTGCCCAAAATCGCCCGCAAATCCTGCTCCGGCGTGGTGATGGGATGCAGTTGGAACTTTTCCACCAGCAGGTTTAGCACATCGCTGGAGAAAAAAGCAGGCAGGCTGGGTCCAATGTAGATGTTGCGAATGCCCAGCGAGAGCAGGGTGAGCAGGATGCATACCGCCTTCTGCTCATACCAAGAAAGCACCAGCGTCAGCGGCAGATCGTTCACCCCGCAGCCAAAAGCCCCGGCCAGCGCAATCGCCACTTGGATCGCTCCGTACGCGTCGTTGCATTGGCCCATGTCCAATATGCGCGGGAAGGGGCCGATCGCGCCCACGTCCAGATCGTTGATGCGATACTTGCCGCAGGCCAGCGTCAGCACCACGCTATCCTTAGGCGTTTGCTTGACAAACTCGGTGTAGTAATTGCGCCCGGGCCTTGCGCCGTCGCAGCCGCCGACCAGGAAGAAATGCTTGATCGCCCCAGCCTCGACCGCGTTGATGATAGCGGGCGCGTTGTCCAGCACCGTTTTGCGGCCAAAGCCGGTGGTCACCGTAGTGCCGCCATTGATGCCGGTGAGCGCTTGATCCTGCGCATAGCCGCCTAGCTGAATCGCCTGCTCAATGATAGCGGTAAAGTCTTTGTAGCCGTCCGCATCCGCCTCGATGCGCCGCATGCCGGGGAACTCCACCACCGAGGTTGTATAGACCCGATCCTGGTAGCTGGGCTTGGGCGGCATCAGGCAGTTCGTCGTAAACAGAACGGGCGCGGGAAGGCCCTCGAACTCCTTCTGCTGATTCTGCCAAGCGGTGCCAAAATTGCCCTTGAGCTGAGGGTGCTTCTTCAGCTCCGGGTAACCGTGGGCGGGCAGCATCTCGCTGTGGGTATACACGTTGACGCCTTTGCCGTCGGTCTGCTCCAGCAGCATTTGCAAATCGTGCAGATCATGGCCGGTGATCACAATGAACGGGCCTTTCTCGATGGTCAGCGGCACCTGCACGGGCGTCGGGTCGCCGTAGGCCCCTGTGTTGGCCGCATCGAGCAACGCCATGCATTGCAGGTTGATCCCGCCGAACTCCATGAGCAGCGACACCCATTCCTCTACCGAGTGCTCCGCCCCCAGCGCCGCCATGCCCTTCACAAACCATGCGTCCACCTGGGCATCGCGCTTGCCCAGCACGCGCGCATGGTGCGCATAGGCGGCCATGCCGCGCAGGCCAAAAAGCAGGGTCGAGCGCAGCGAGCGCTGGTTGTCCTCGCCCTGGAACAGCGCATGGGCTTCCATCCCTTTCCCTTCTTTGCCCAACGCATGCCGTTGCGCGGCGACACGCTCCGCCAACGCAGCCACCTTCACCTCGTCGAAGTTCACGTTGGTGATGGTGGTAAAAAGCCCGTCCACGAGGGTATCCACCACCCGCTCCTCCGCCTTACCTGCCCGCAAAGCCGCCTGCGCCAGCGCGATCATCTCGCAGGTAAGCTCATCCTGCTGGTGCGCCGTGGGCGCGTTCTTTCCGCATACGCCGCCCTTGGTGCAGCCGGTGCCCCGGGCCGTCTGTTCACATTGATAACAAAACATCGAATCCATTTTCAAATTCATTCTCGAATCCATTCGCAATCTTTCCCCTTCCGTTCCCCATTTTCCCCGGGCCTCCGAGGCCATCCATCCGTTGCCTCCGCCTTTTAGGCTGTTGCCCTTTAAGAAGAAGTATACTATACTATGCAAAAAAGTCCGTGGTATTTACCACGGATAGAGAGGGGATGCTTGGATGCTTTCTTTGCGCGAATCACAACGCGCCGTGCTCCAATCCGCTCGATTGTTCACCGCGATAGGTGAGACCGATCTCGATTCACTGCTTGCCTGCCTGGGTGCGCGGTTGGTTCAGGCTGAGCGCGATTCCTTTTTGCTGCGTGCGGGCGATTCCGTACATTCCTTGGGTTTGGTGCTCTCCGGCGCACTGCATGTGAGCAAAGAAAACACCGAGGGCGAGCGCGTGCTGATTGCCGCACTGTCCCCCGGTGATTGCTTCGCGGAAGCGCTCTGCTGTGCGGGCATCGCGGAGAGCCCGGTGAGCGTCGTCGCCGCCGCAGATTCCGCGGTGTTGCTGCTGGATTTCCAGCGGTTGCTGCACAATTGTCCGCGCACATGCGCGTTCCACACTAAGCTCATCGAAAACATGCTGGGCATGCTGGCGCAAAAGAACCTCTCGCTGCAAGGCCGGATGGAGGTGCTGGGCCACAAGACGCTGCGCCGCCGCATTCTGCACTACCTGCAGCCGCTTTCCGCGCACCCCGGCAGCAATGTCTACATCCCCTTTAATCGCGAGGAGCTTGCCGAATACCTATGCGTCGATCGCAGCGCGCTCTCCCATGAGCTGGGCCGCATGAAGCAGGACGGGCTGCTCGATTACCACAAGAATTGTTTCCGGCTCCTGTAGCGTTTAGCCATCGTACCGCAGCGCCTCGATGGGCCGCAGCTTGGAGGCCTTGCCCGCCGGGTAGAGGCCGAATACCACGCCCACCGTCATCGAGAAGCCGATGGCCAGCTGCACCACCCCGGCGGACATCACCATCGTCATGCCCTGGGTGGCCTCGAGTATGCGCATCAGCAGCACGCCCAACAGCAGGCCCAGCAGCCCGCCAATGCCGGAAATGACCACGGCCTCGATCAGGAACTGCAGCAGGATGTTGCGGCGCTTTGCTCCGATGGCCTTGCGGATGCCGATCTCGCGCGTGCGCTCCGATACCGATACCAGCATGATGTTCATGATGCCGATGCCGCCTACCAGCAGCGCGATACCGGCCACGCCGCCCAGCATCAGCGTGAGCGAGGCCGTCGATTCGTTGATGGTGTCCAGCATTTCGGTCTGGTTGGATACGCGGTAGGTGGAGGTGTTCTGGTAGCGCTTATACAGGTAATTTTCCACGTAAGTCTGGGCCTCGGCAACTGCCTCGGGCGACACCGCGGACACGTAGAAGGTGCTAATCGCCGTGGATTGCAGCAGGCGCTGCGCCAGCGTAAACGGCAGCAAAAGGATATCGTCGCTGGAGCTGCCGGAGCTGCTTCCCTTGCTCTTCAGCACACCCACAATCTTGAATGGGCGGCCCTCGATGTGCATGGTGTTGCCCACCACGTTGGTGTTGCCAAAGAGGGTAGTAGCGGTCTCGGTGCCGATCACGCAGACCGAGCTGCGGTTGTCGATATCGGCCTGGATGATGTACCGGCCGCTCTCCACCTCCTGGTTGCGGATCTGCGCATAGGCGGGCAGCACGCCCAGCACGCTGGTGGAGGTGTTGGTGTTCCCGGCCTTGACCGTCTTGCTGCCCGAAACCGTGGGCGAGATGAGATCGATGCTGGGCGCATCGGCCAGCGAAAGGATGTCGTCCAGCGTCAGAATGACGGTGCCGCGCTGCGAGCCTGCCTGCGAACCGCCGTCGCGGACGATCGAAACGGTTTGCCCGCCGCCCGGCCCGGAAAAGAACATCATTCCGCCTCCGCCGCCACCGCCGAACTGACCGACGCGGCGGGTGGTGATGTTCACGGTCAGCAGGTTGGTGCCCATGCCCTGGATCGATTCGGTGACGCTCACCGTGGTGCCCTGCGCGATGGCGATCAGCACCACCACGCTCATCACGCCGATGATCACGCCCAGCATGGTCAGCGCGGAGCGCACCTTATTGGTGCGAATGGCCTTGAACGCCATGGAAAAGGTCTGCCAAAGCATCACACCACCTCCTTTTGATCCAGCGGGACGTGCAGCACGCGCCCGTCGTGGATGCGGATGTGGCGCGGCGTCTGCGCCGCCACGGTGGGATCGTGGGTGATGAGCACGATGGTGTTGCCTGCCTGATGCAGCGAATGCAGCATCTGCAGTATTTCCTGGCCGGTCTTGGAATCCAGATTGCCCGTGGGTTCGTCGGCCAATATCAGCGAGGGGTTGGTGACCAGCGCACGGGCGATGGCGACGCGCTGCTGCTGTCCGCCAGAGAGCTCGGTGGGGCGGTGATCCATGCGATCGGCCAGACCGACGCGCTCCAGCACCTCCTCGCTCAGCTTGTGGCGCTTGTGGGCGCTCATGCCCTTGTACACCAGCGGCAGCTCCACGTTCTCCTGCGCCGTCATGCGGGCCAGCAGGTTGAACTGCTGGAAAATGAAGCCGATCTTGTTGTTGCGGATAGCCGCCAGCTCGTTCTCCGTGTACTCGGTAATCTCCTGGCCGTCGAGCCGGTAGATGCCCTCATCCGCCAAATCCAGGCAGCCGATGATGTTCATCAGCGTGGATTTGCCGCTGCCCGAAGGGCCGATGATGGAAACAAACTCGCGGTCCTCTATCGTAAGGTCTACCCCATCGAGCGCGTGCACCACGTTGTCGCCCATCTGGTAATCCTTGCGTATGCCAACCATTTCAATCATTGCGCAAGCCTCCCAATAAAATCCCGTCAGCTCGGTACACGGTTTAGAATCCCATCATGGGCATCGCCATGTTCGAGTTGCGCATGTTGAACTGGTTGGTGCTGCTGGTGCTGGCGCTCTGGTAGAGCACAATTTCGCCCGCATTCACGCCGGAGAGAATCTCGGCGTAATCGTCGTTGATCAGGCCCACGGAGACCAGGCGCAGCGTACCGGTGGTCGCAGTGTTCTGCGCGGATGCGTTGGTTTGTGCGCCGCTGCCGTTGTTTTCGCGCCTGAACGTCGGATTGCCGTTCGCTCCGCCGCCGCCAAACTGCATGTTGGTTTGCCCCTCGGTCGCTTGCCCGTTCCTCTGCGTATCGCGGTTCCGGCCCGTGCCCCGATCACCTTGCGCGCCCTGCGTGCCCTGGCTGCCTCGCGCGGAATCATTCGTCACCGTTCCCTGCCCTTCGCCGGGCGCCCCCTGGAAGCTGGGCGCATCCGCGGAGTTAAAGGTTGTCTGATCAAGCGTCGGCATGCCTTGCTCCCCAATCGCGCCCCCAGGGAAGCCTTGGAATTGCATTGTTCCGTCGCCCACGCTGCCCGTCGGCGATTGCGCGCCATCCGCAACCATCACGTATTTTTGATCCCCGATGGTCATCAGCGCTTCCACGGGCACGTAAAGCGCGCTGTCCGCATGGGCCACCTGCACCTCGCCGCTAGCGTTCATGCCAGGGCGCACGCCGGTTCCCGCGGAATCGAAGCTCAGCTTCACGTCGTAGGTCGAAACGCCGCTGCTGCTCGTGCCCACCGGGGCAATCTTTTGCACCTGGCCGGAAAGCATCAGGTTGGGCAGCGCATCCACCGAGATGGTGACCGGCTGACCTTCGGCGACCTGTACCACGTCCAGCTCGTCCACGGCGATGGTCAGCACCATGTCCTCGCCTTCCAATATGCTGCAAAGCGCGGTGCCCGCTGTGATATCGGAGCCCTCGGCCGCGTCCACGGTGGCGATCACGCCATCCACCGGCGAGCGGACGATCAGGTTTTCACGCTTCTCGCGGGCATCTTCCAGCGATTCGGCGGCTGTCTCGCGCTGGATGCGCAGGTTTTCCACCTTCAGGGTGATCGGCGAATCCTCCAGCAGGAACATTTCCTGCTTGCGGTACACCGTGTCGCCCACCTTCTGGCGAACCTTGGTGATGGTGCCGCCAAAGGCGGAGACCGCCATGGGCTTGTTGATTTCCAGCGTGCCTGCGCCTACCGCCGTACCTTCCTTGGTGGTGACGGTCACCGGTGCATCCATGGGCAGCGTGTCGTCCACCACGGTCACCACTGCGCGCGTGCCCTGCATGAACACGTCGGTCACGTTGCCCTCGCGCTCAAAGCCCTCTCCGGTCACGGTCACGATATCGCCATAGCTGAGCGTTACATCCTCGGCCACGTCCAGCTCAATCTTCATGCGCCCATCGGTAGAGAGCATGGCCACGCTACCCAGCCGACGGTATACGGCCAGCGCATCGTCGCCCACATTGGCCGAAATCTGCATAATCCGGCCCTCGGACGGCGCAGCGATCGAAGCCACCTCGCTGCCCGCCGAAGTGCTGGTGATGGTGCTGTCCGCGCTCCATAGATCGTATTCCAGCGAGGTGATCTCGTCGTTGAGCGCATCGTTTTGCAGCACAGCGAGTATCTGCCCCTTGCTCACGGAATCGCCCACCGCCACGCGAATGTCGGCCAGCTTGCCATCGGTCTCCATGTACACGATGGGCTGGCTGGCCGCAGCGATCGCGCCCGAGCCGTATACATGCACGTCAAACTCGCCCTGCTGCACCATGGCGCGGGTGTACTGCACCGCATCGCTTTCCTCGGTCTTTTTTATCGTCGTATTGTAGTACCACCACCCGGCGGCGGCGAGCGCGCACAGGATCAGCACCCAGGCGATGGCCTTCAGAATCCGGCGAACCCTGCGCCTGCGTTTGGCCGGACTGAGCTTGGGCTTCGCCGACGCTTTCTGCGCGTGCGGCGCGGTGGCACCTGTATTTTCCATCCTGTTCTCGCTCATCGTCTCGCTCATGGTTTCACTCATGTTTTGTACCCTCTCCTTATGCAACGCTGGGAAACATTTCAAATACGATCATTCTTATCGAGTGTAGCCGAGGAATGCGGCGAAAATGTGGCGGCCGTGCGTAGAAAGTGCGGCGATTATGCGGGAAATATGCGTGATTTGCGGCAAAAAGCCCCGATTCGCGTGAACCGGGGCTGTATGAACCGGGACCTTATGAGCCGGACTTCTCCACTATCGCAGCGATCGCCGCCTGCGGGTAGGCCGTGCCACGTATTCCCGCACGATTTCGGCGTAGCGGTCGGCCACCTGAGCAACCACGCTCTCCCACGAAAAGGCCAGCGTTTCCTGCGCTCGTTTGCCCGCCGCGCGCAAAGCATCGGGCTGCCGCAGCAGCTCGCCCAGCAACCGCGAAAAAGGCTCAAGCGCGGAATCCTCGGCCAAGTAGCCGTTCTCGCCGTGTACCACGCCTTCGGCGGCATTCGAGCCCTGCAGCAGCAGCGGCGGGCAAGCCATGGCCGCCGCTTCACGCACCACCAGCGGCGCGTTATCGTACACCGAAGGGAACACGAACAGATTGGCCCGCGTGTAGATGCGCGCAAGCACGTCGCGATCGCGCACCACGCCCAGGAAGTGGACCCGGTCGGCAATGCCCAGCTGGGTCGCCAAATCCTTGAGCGCCTGCAGGCTGTTGCCCTCGCCCACCATCAGCAGATGGCAGGGGCTGCCCGCGCGCACCACCTCCGCGCAAGCCGAAACCACGAGCGCAGGGTTCTTCACCGCCGCCATTTGGCCCACGAACAGCATCAGCGGGGTATCCGGATTCACGCCACACAGCGTCTGCACAAAGACGGCAGCCTCCGCCGAACCGCAGCGCTGCTCCGTCATATCGCACCCGTTGGGGATCACCTCGACACGGCCCTGAAAGCCATACTCGCGCAGCGTGCGCAGCGTGGATTCGTTGACCGTCCACATGGCGTCCGCCTTGTCGTAGTAACGCATCACGTTGGTGTTGATGGTGTCGGCGAGCCAATCGCTGTGGAACACCTGCACAAAATCGTCGCGATGCTTTGTATGGAAGGTGGCGATCAACGGTATCTCCAGCCGCCGCGCGACGCGCAGCGCCTCGGTTCCCGCCACAAACGGCGAGTGCGCGTGCACCAAATCGAAGGGCACGCGATCCAGCCGCCTCCGGCTGACCGGCGAAAGCCCCGGCAGCTGCAGGCGGTACGGCTTCTTCTGCGGAATCAGCATCGATTGCACGCGGATGATCTCAAACGGATCGGTCTCCTCAAAATCGCGCACGCGGGGCGCGACCACCAGGGTGCGATGTCCTTGACGCGTCAGGTGTTTTGCGTAATTCTGTACCATAACCCCTACGCCATCCATGATGGGCGCATAAGAATCGGAGAACTGTCCGTATACCGCCATAAGCCACTCTCCTTTAAGAAGAACCAAGTGAGAAGAAACGAAGATTGGGAAGGAAAATCCACTTGCATGCAGAAAGGTACGGGAATACTTGCTTTGAATAGTATACCAACAAACACCGCATAAATGCAACCGAAGATCAAGAAGCGAAATCTGCGTATAGAGAGGCGAAACCTGCAATGAACGAGCGAGCAATCCCCCTAAAGGACGTTTGGCAAAAAACATGCGAGCGCGCAACGCCCTACAAGGCCTACGCCTGGGGCTTAACGCTGGTGACTGTTCTCTACCTGCTCATGGCCTCCGGCCTCTCGCTGGGGCTTTTTGCCCCCACCTATTACGATTCCTACTCGCTGCAGGCCATGGTGTGGCGCAGCGGGCACATCGTGCTGCCGCAAAACTACGAATGGCTGGAGCTGGCCACCTACAAGGGCCACTACTACGTCAGCTTCCCCCCGTTCCCCACGGTGCCCATGTGGCTGCTCACCTTCGCCTTTGGGCAGCAGGTGCCCAGCATGCTGCTCAACTTCCTGCTCTATTTGGGCAGTTACACGGTGGGCTACGCCATCGCGCGCAAACTCTGCCAACCCCAGGGAAGGTCCGCCATCTTCGCCGCGTTTTGGATCGCGGGCTGCAACTTGCTGGAGGTCTCGCTGTATGGCGGGGTGTGGAATATCGCGCAGGGCATGGGCTTCCTGCTCACCATGCTGGCCTTCTACGGCGCGCTGCATTCGCGGGGCGGCTGGACCTATGCCGGACCCGCCTGCCTGGCCTGCGCGGTGGGCTGTCGGCCCTTTCAGGCGATGTACGTGCCCGTGATTCTTTACGCGCTGTGGACCGGTCATCGCCAGCCCGGGGAAAGCGTTCTGCAAACGCTGCGGCGCATCGCGCCCAAGCTGGCCGCTCCCCTGGCCATCGCGCTAGCCTACGCGGTGTACAACATCATTCGATTCGATAGCCCGCTGGAGTTCGGGCACAACTACCTGCCCGAATACCTGCGCTCGGAACACGGCCAATTCTCCACCCACTACATCGGGCAAAACATCGCCAACATACTGCGCCTGCCCTACCTCGAAGATGCGCAGCTCCGCTTCCCCAGCGCGTTCGGGTTTGCCTTTTTCCTGGCCAATCCGCTCTACCTGCTGGCGGTGGCGCGCCTGACCGAAGGGGCCATTCGCCGCCGATTGGATCGGTTCGATGCGTTGCTACTGGGCTGCGCGGCCGTCCATTTCGCTCTCTTCCTGCTGCACAAGGGTTTCGGCGCTTGGCAATTCGGCACCCGCTACCTCATCGACGTGCTGCCCGCGCTGGGCTGGTTCGCGCTGCGCAAGGATCGGCCCATTCGATTCTTGGAAGGGCTCATCATGCTGTGGGCAGTGGCCTTCAACGTGTACGGCGGGCTGCTCTTTCACTTGGCATTGAGCTGACCCACTTGGCATTGAACTGGCGGCGGGGGGTCGCACCTGCGTCTATCACCCGCGCAAAAAGGCATCGCAGAATGCCAGGTACTGCGTCCAATCGAATTCCTCGAGCCCATGCGTGCCGGAGCGCATGTGATACCACAGCCGTCCCGCCACGATGGGCACATCCACCGTCGGAGACGCGGCCCCGCCCAGCCCGGTTAGGCCCAGCACGCGGTAGGCTTGATCCGCCAGCACGCAGGCCGCGTATTCCGCTTGCGGATCGGCCCACTCATCCTGCTCGGCGCTGCCGATGCAGAGCGGGCGCGGCGCGATGGCGGCCAGCAAAAAGTGCTGATCGAACGGCATTTCCTCCTCGCGGCCCGCGTACTGCCCGTAGCGCGCGCAGAACCAATCCGGGAAACCGCCGGTAATCTGCGCGACGCGCTCCCCCGATTTTCCGCGCGTCACCGCCGCGCCGCCGCAGCCGCTCACGTTGGTCATGACCGCCGCAAAGCGCGGATCGCTGGCCGCCGCCCAAAGTGCCGCCTTGCCCGCGCGCGAGCAGCCGGAGATCGAAACGCGACCCGCATCCAGCTCGGGCCTTTGTTCCGCCCAATCCAGCACGCGCTGCGCCGCGAAAGCCCAGGCCGCCAGGTCGCCGAAATCGCGCGCGGGGAATAGCGCGCGCATGCGCTCATCCACCCAGGCGTCGGCCTTCACCTGAATTGCCGCATACCCGCGCTCCACAATGCGCCGCGCAGGAAAGAACGCGCCGCCCTTGCGCAGCTCCGCATCCCAGAAAGCATCGCCAAAGGCCGAAATCGCCAGCACCACCGGCTGCTTCATCGCCAAAGCGTCCTCGGCCCGATAGCAGGCGAACGGGAATTCGAAGGTCTCGCCCTGCACCGCGATGCGGCAATGCCAGAGCGTCATCCGCAAGCCCTGCTCGGTCAGCGGCATTTCTGGCTCCGCCTCAAACGAAACGGTGCCTTCGCGCAGCGCCTCGGGCGGCACACCGTATTCGTGCTCCGCCAGCAGCGCCACAAGCTCTGGCCTGCGTCGCTCCATCCAGTCTGCGGCGGAGCACACCGGCACGCCATCCTGGCAGGTGAGCAGCTCGGGTAAATTTTTCATATCACGTGTTTTGTGGGTATCGGGCATTTCAATCGCGCACATATGCATCCTCCTTGCTTTTTTGAAAAAAATTCAGCGTTGAATATTTCACCCTACGTATTTTGACATCAAAAAGCGCGCTGCCCCGTTCGTCAGCGCGCATGGTAGGCGTACGAATACAGCAGCATGAGCGGCGTCGCCCAGCGCAGCCGGATCAACGCAAGCTTTAGCGCCTGCTTGGGCTGCCTGCGCGCCAGAGAAACCAAGGGTACCCTCCGGAAGGCCTCGCGCGCCTCGGAGGAGCGCAGCAGCGCCTGCAGCGCATGAATCCGGGGCAGCGGCGGGTAGGGTGTACCCGGCAGGCATAGGTTGATCACCGCCACCAACACATTGCGGCGCGCGCGGATCGCCATGCGCGGCGCGAGCGCTTCGGTGAGCCCGTGCGCCGCAAAAAGCTCCGCCAGCGCCGCATGGCATGCGTACTGCGAAGCGGGCACGTGGGGGCTGTAGCGCTGCGTGGTCGAACCCGCGTGGAAGCGATAATGGTACAGGGGCGCGCCCACCACGGCGGCCCGCTCGCTGCGCAGCAGCGCGGCCACGATGAACAGCAAATCCTCGGCGTAGTGGATGTCGGCGCGAAAGCCCGCACCCTGCAGCACGTCGCGCGCAAACAGATTGCGGGGCGTATAGCCGCTCAGCGGCTGATCCTCGCCATCGAAATCCAGCGAAATCATGCGCGGCACCAGATCGCCCCGAATCGCGCCGCGATCCAGCACGGTGCCCTCCTGCCAGGGCAGCGGCACCTCCTGCGAGCGCGCCTCAAAATCCTTGTACACTGCGCAAAAGCTCACCTGGGCGGCGGCTGACGCAGCGGCCTGGTAGAGCGCGCCGTACATGCCGGGTTCCACCCAATCGTCCGCATCACAAAAGCCGATGTATTCGCCTAGTGCCCGGCCCAGCGCATGGTTGCGCGCCGCGGAAACGCCCCGATTGTGCGCCAGCGAAAGCAATCGCACGCGCGGGTCGCTCTGCGCATAGCGCGCGGAAATGGCCCCGGTATCGTCCGCGGAGCCGTCGTCCACCACCAGGATTTCGATCTCGCGCAGCGTCTGCGCACACAGCGAATCCAAGCAACAGCCCAGCGTCGCGCCCGCATTGTACGCAGGCACGATGATGCTCACCTTCGGCCCGATAGTCCCCTGGGAACTCATGCCTTCGCCTCGGCTTCGGGCGCTTGATCGGGTTCAAGGGTTTTCCGCCAGAGCACGCCCTGCATCAGCAGGTACGCGCAGCACACCGGCGAAAACAGCGAGTAGATCGATTCAAACATGCTTTGCAGTATGAACAGCGTGGTCAGCAGCAGCGGCGCGATGGCCATCACGTCGGTGCGCCTGCGCCGCCAGTAGTAAATCCACGCGCGATAGGCCGAGAAGGCCACGTAGAGCGCAAACAGGATTCCAGCGGGCCAGCCGTTGTTGTACGCCACCTGCACGAAGGTGTTGTGCGCATGGCGCTCATGCAGCGTCCCGTACACCTCCATCCACTCCACGATGTAGGATTGCTGGTGCCCGTTCCAGGTGAGGTTAGTGAGCGCATAGCGCCAAAGGGTGGCGCGCATGGAGCTGATATCGTCGAGGGTAAACACCTTCTCCTCGGGCGGCACGATGTTCGGATCAGGGCCCAGATCGGTAGTCTCGTTGACGTGCTGGCTCATCTTCCAATCTTCCTCGGCGGCGTGGCGCGCCTTCTGCCAGGTGATGTAGCCCAGCACGCCCGCCACGATCAGCACCACGATCAGCAGCCCGACGATCACCAGCCAAGGCCGACGCGCCCGGCGCAGCAGGATGCAGCCCGCCAACACCAGCACCACGCCCAGGTAGGCGACGCTGGTGGATCGCGAGGCGCTGAGCAAGATGGTGAACGCGCCGATAAGGCTGATCGCGCCGTACACCGCCGCACCCTTGCGGCGGCCCCGCTGCCAATCGGCATAGCAGAGCAGCAGCGCGCACACGCTCATCAGGCCGGCGCACATGGCCAGCGCGTTCTGGTTAAAGAACGTGCCCAGGTAACCGACCTCGAAATCGAAGAGGATAGGCACCTTGATAAACGACCAAAGCAGGAAGGGCAGCGTGGCAAACACGGCTCCCCGCGTGATGGCATAGAAGGTCGAGGTATCGTCGCGCGCCGAGATCACCGCGAACAGAAACGGATAGGCCAGCAGCAGCGCAGTGGCTTCGGGCAGCCAATCCTCGTTGAAGAATCCGCTCACCAGCATGCAGGCATTCAGCGCGAACCACAGGGTCGCTTGGCCCCGGTGCCAGCGCACGCGGTACACGAAGCCGGACGTGCGCGCCGTAAGCGCCACGATCACCACCAGCACCAGCCCCAGCGCGATGTATTCCATCCAGCGGCCTGGGAACTTGTGCTGCGTGAACAGCACCGCGTAGGCAAAGAGCGCCGTGGTGGCGGGCAACAGCAGGCGCGGATCGAACAAATCTACGAAAATGCCGGTCATTTTGTCAAACACCGCGAGCAGCCGCGAGGGGTTAAGCGAGCCGTCCTTGGGTGTATTAGCATTATGCATGCGCAAATCTTCCTTTCTGGTGACAAGGCTTTCGGTTTGGCAAGGCTTTCGTCGCGGCCAAGCTTTCGTTGAGGCCAAGCTTTCGTTCTAAAAACGGAAAGGGTTTTGCATCCCGAAGCCGCGCAGGGACGGACTACTTCGCTCCATGCTCGGCTATCGCTTGCCGGTATAGGCCCACGCACCGCTCGGCGTTATGCGCCCAAGTGAGCAGCTGCGCGGATTCCATGCCGCGCGCGCGCACCGCCTCCACCGCCTCGCCGCCATCCAAGAGCGTGCGCATCACGGGAATCAGCGCCTCCGCATCGGCGGCAGGCACCAAGTACCCGTTCTCCCCATGGCGGATGGTGTCGGTGATGCCCTCGCCCAGGCTGCCCACCGCCACGCATCCCGCCGCCATAGCCTCGATGTATACAATGCCTTCGCCCTCGCCGTAGCTGGGCATCACGAATGCGTCGCTATCGGCCATGAGCTGCAGCACCTGCCCGTGGGGGATGTTGCCGGTCAACGTTACACGGTGCTCCAGGCAGCGCTCCGCGATCTTCGCCTCCAGCGAGGCGCGATCCGGGCCTTCGCCGAATATCGTGAGCGTGCTGTCGGAGTACTCGCCGGCCAGCGCGCTGAACGCATCCAGCGTGGTATGCATGCACTTCCGGGCCTTGAGCGTTCCGCCGGAGATCAATCGGCGGTGCACATTGCGGCGCTGCTGCGGAATCAGCGAGAGATCGACGCCGTTGTGCAGCACCTCCACTGGTCTCTGCCGATAGGGGGCGACGCGCGAGGCCAGCAATCCGGAAACCGCCATGAGCAGCGATACCTCGTTGGCCACGGCCCGATTGCGCGGCCACGGCGTCTGCCCGGGCCGGAAATAGTGAAGCACGTCGGTGCCATGCACGGTCAGCGCCACGGGCAGGCCGAGCGCCTTGCCGAGGATGGTGCCTGCATGGCCTTCGATGGGCAACATGTGCGCGTGCACGATGTCGAAAGGCTTTTCGCCATGCAGCTTTTGGGCAATGGGCAGCACCACCCGGCTCATGGGCCATCCGCCCAGCAGCCTGACGCTGGGCTCTCCCAACGTCCAGTAGCGCGGGAAGTGTACCGGAATCCCATCGTATTCCGCATAGCGGGGGGTGGAATGCGTGGCAGCCCAGGCGGCCGGGCGCAGCCAGCGGTAACCGGGCAGCGTGCCTACGGGCGAAATCACCGTAACCTCGTGCCCCATCGCCTTGAGCGCCCTGGCCCGCTCGTGCACGTAAAGGCAGTAGGGGCTATTGTCCGCCAGCCGGTGGATGAGCATGAGGATGCGCAGTGGGCGTTCGTTCATAGGGGCTCCTTTCCCGCGCGGCCCGCATGCAGGCCGCAGGCCGAGTAGACCGCCGCCATGCGCTCCACCACGTTGCCCCAGCACAGCGTGGAGGCCAGCGCGATGCAGCGCGAGCTGCGCGATGCATAGCCATCGAGCGCGGCCATCGCAGCCTCGGCTATGGCTTCGGCATCGGCGGGATTCACGGCAAATCCGGCCTCACCCTCTTCAAACTGCCCCTCGAAGCCCTGCCCCCGCGTGTACAGCACCGGCAGGCCCCGGCTCATGGCCTCCAAGTAGACCATGCCGAACGTCTCGGCCAGCGAGGGCAGCAGGAACAGGTGGCACTCATCGTAAAACGCGCGCATGGCCTCGGGGCTCTCCAAACGGCCCACCAGAGAAATCCGCTCCTGCGCCGGATGCGCGCGCAGTTCCTTCTCCAGCGGCCCCGAACCGGCAACCCGTAGCGTCACCGGGCTCTCCGGCAGCAAATCCTGCAATACCGCGATGGCATCGGCGGCGCGCAACGGCTGCTTGCGCTTCTCCAAATGCCCCGCAAAGGCCACGCGCAGCGGCTCTCCCGGCTGCCAGGATCGCGGCGATGCATCCAAAAACCATTCGTCCTCAATGCCGTTGGGCACAATCTCGCTTTTCGCCCAAAGCGCATCCCGCATTTTTTTCGGCACGTAGCGATCAAACATGCGCCGCCGGGAAGCGGGCGAAAGGAACAGCACGCGCGAGGCCGCGCACAGCATCTTCATCGCATGACCGTGCAGGTGTGGCATGAAGCGAAAGAAGTATTCCAAATCGGTAAAGCGCACGCTGACCACGAACGGGATGCCGTAGCGCTTGTGGAGGCCGTAGGCGATGCCGCCATCGGTAAACAGCGTATGGGCGTGGATCAGGCCGATTTCACGCCGCCCGTCGCCGTCCAGGTCGTATAGACGCGCCACATCGGGCACTGCGCGCCGGGCCTTGGTGTGGTAGAGCAGCGCATCCCAGCGGCGCAGTATCCGGCTATACTGCACGGGAAACAGCTCGCCCTCGGGCAGGTTGCACCCCACGTTGGCGGCGGAAAGCTCGGGCACATACACCCGCTGTTCGTACCCTGCCCGCGCCAAGTGTGCAAACATCCGCGTAAAAACCCGGGTGGTGGCGAAATTGCGGCAAATGTGCAGCAGCTTTTGATTCGGCGGCGTCACTGGCCCGCCCCCTTTGCGCGCCTGCGCGCATCGCGGATGAGGCGAGGTAAGCGGCAAATGCCGGAAAGCGATCCAATGCCATAGGCAAAGTGGAAGGCCGGGTAGATGATGGGCAGCACGGGCAGGTACTTCCAGCCGCGCTTTTCGGCCACCACATAGGAATAGAAAGCATCCAGCAGCAGGTAGGCCCCCCACATCAGGCCCATCAATTTTAGGAAGAAGGAGATGCCGGTAATCAGCGCCAGCAGCGGCAACCCCACCGTGGCCAGCACAAACGCCAGCGGCACGAAGTGCCTCAGCCCCATGGAGCCGGGGCAAAGGTACATGGTCACCACGTTCCAGTGGCCATTCTGGTAGCCATTGCGCATGAGCGCGTGCAGCGAGTTGCGGCAATAGTAGGTGCAGCAGATGCGCTGATCCATGTATATCTTGCCGCCGTTTTTGCGGATTCGGTAGTTGAGCTCGTTATCCTGGTTGCGGGTGAGCCGCTCATCGTAGAAGCCGATCCGGTCAAACAGATCGCGGCGATACGAGCCAAAGGGCACGGTATCGACGTAGCCGCTGTGCGGGGTCAGCCGAAATTGCGCGTTGCCCACGCCAAATACCGTGGTCAGTGTGCCCGCAATGGCCTCGCCCATGTAGCCCCGGCCCTTGGTGATCCATATGCCGCCCGCGTTTTCGCAGGGGATGGTGCGCAGCGCCTCGATGGAAAGCGAAACATAATCGGGCTGATACTCCGAATGCGCATCCAGCCGCACGATAAATTCACCCTTCGCCGCGCGGATGCCAATGTTCATCGCATAGGGCACGGTGCGGTTGGGGTTGTTCAGCACGCATATCTGCGGGGTGGTGCGGGCCGCTTCTTCCAATATGGCTACGGTTTTATCGGTCGAGCAGCCATCGACAAACAGAATCTCCATGAGATCCAGCGGGTAATCCTGCGCCAATATCGAACGCAGGCAGTCCTCGATATACGCTTCCTCGTTGCGCAACGGGATCACCAGCGAAATGAAGGGCAAGTTTGCCTCTTGCACGCGCTCACATCCTTATCGTAGGATTCAAAACAAGGGCGAAAAGCATCAAAATTGGTATTATTATAGCATACATTCCTTGCACATGCCACCTTTTCAAAGCGACCTGCGCGTGATATGCTAAAGGCGAATGCCAAAGGTAAAGAATGGACAACGAACCCAAAAAGGAGGCTGCGCCATGAATCAGGTTCAAGTGTGGGCACACCGGGGTGCATCGGGCTATGCGCCGGAGAACACGATGGAGGCTTTTGCGTTGGCTGTGGCGCAGAACGCCGACGGCATCGAGCTGGACGTCCACCTTTCCGCCGATGGCGAAGTGGTCGTCGCCCATGATGAGACCATCGACCGCACCTCCGATGGCAGCGGACGCATCGCCGATCTATCGCTTTCCGCCCTGAAATCATACAATTTCAACAGGCCCAAGCCGCGCTATGCGCCCATCGCGCGCATCCCCACGCTGGCCGAGGTGCTGCAATTGCTGACCCCCACCCAGATGGTGCTCAACATCGAGCTGAAGAACGATGCCCAGCCCTACCCCGGGCTGGAGGAGCGCTGTCTCGCGCTGGTGGCGCAATCCGGCATGCGCGGGCGCGTATGGTATTCCTCCTTTAATCACCAAAGCCTGGAGCGCATCAAGGCACTCGACGCATCGCAACCCTGCGGCGCGCTGTACGATCAGTCGATGGCCGAGCCCTGGGCCTACGGCGAGCAGTTGGGCCTGGATGCGCTGCACCCCTACTACGGCACCTTGCTGGGCGATGCCGCGCAGGTGAACGCCTGCCACGAAGCCGGATTGCGCATTCACGCCTGGACGGTCAACACTGCGCAACCCATCCGCGCCATGGCCCGCGTGGGGGTGGATGCGGTCATCACCAATTTCCCCGATCGCGCGCTGCGAGCGCTCAACCGGTAACCGGCCGCCAAGACCGCCCATAGCAGGGGAAGCACCCCATAGCTAGTGAGCTACCCCGCAAGCGAAATCAACCCTCCAAAGCGCCGCCCGGCGCTTTTTTGTTGCGTTTTAAACTCACAAATATTTCAAATCAAAGAAGGAATTGCTTAAAGTGTGGATAATTATTACGATAATGTTAAAACTAGCCTTGACAACAAGTTGTTTTCGTCATAAAATAGAGGCACAATCCGGAAAAGAGGGATTTGCATGCAGCACAGAAGGCATAATGATTACAAAAGAATTGCGAAAAAGAGTGCGAAGAGGAGTGTACAGTCCTCTGAACGACCCTCGACATGGCGGCGCACGCTTGCCCTGGCGTTGGTGTTCGCGTTTTGCTGTGCGCTGCTGCCCGCGTCGGCCGCAGCGGAGGATCAAATCGTCACCGCCAACGGCCATGTGTACATGCGCAAGGGCCCGGCAACGACCTACGACATCGTCGTGGTGCTCCAACCCAATTCCGAGCTTACGGTGAAGAACACCTCGGGCGATTGGTACCAGGTCGCCTACGGACGCAAATCCGGTTACGTTCGCAAGGATGTGGTGACCGTCAAGGGCTCCTCCGCGACGCAAACCACCACCAGCGAAACCACCACCGCGACCACGGCCACAACAACCGCCACAACTACCGCCACAACCACCTACCGGACGCTCAAGCAGGGCATGTCCGGCGACGACGTGTTTAAGCTTCAGGAAGGCTTGATCTACGCCGGATACTTCGATATGATGCCCGACGGCAAGTACGGCGAGGGCACCAAGGATGCCGTAGCCAACTACCAAAAGGCCAAAAAGCTCAAGAGCGACGGCATTGCGGGCAAGGATACGCAAACCAAGCTGCTGGGCGATCCCGCCACGGCGGTGGTCATCCCCGTCATCACCACCGATTCCACGCAGGTCACCACCGACGCTTCGGGCGCCCCCGTCACCTACGTCGAGGCCACCGAAGGCAGTTCGTTGCGTTTGGGCGCAAAGGGCGACTTGGTGCGGGCCCTGCAAACCCAGCTCAATACCCTGGGCTTCCTCAAAAGCAAGCCGGATGGTAGCTTTGGCTTGGTTACGCAGCAGGCTGTCATCTCTTTCCAAACCGCCAACAAGCTCAAGGCCGATGGCGTGGTGGGCAGCGCGACGCAAAGCGCCATCGCCAACGCGATCTCCAGCGGCACCGACACCCCCACCTCCACCGCCGCTTCCACCTCCAGCACATTAAAGGAAGGCAACAAGAGCGATGCCGTTCGGCAGATGCAAAATGCGTTGAAAAGCTTGGGATATTACGGCGGCGACGTGACCGGTAACTTCGGCCCGCTCACCAGCGAGGCAGTCAAGGCCTTCCAAAAAGCCAACAAGCTGGATTCCGACGGCATCGCTGGCTCCACCACCCTCACCAAGCTCTACAGCAATTCGGCGGTGGCGCGCAACGGCAAGAGTAGCGATTCCGGCTCCTCGTCCGCGACGTCGGGCAACTCCATCAGCGCAAGCAGTGTGCAGCACATCGGCATCTCTACCATCCGTTCCAAGTACAAGAACGGCACCGTGGTCACCATCTACGATTTCCACACCAAACTCACTTGGAAGTGCCGCTTCTACAGCGTAGGCGTCCATGCCGACTCGGAGCCGCTCACCAGCACCGATACCGACATCATGTACCGCGCCTTTGGCAACAAGAACACCTGGAACCCCAAATCGGTCTGGGTAGTCACGCCCGATGGCAAGGTGTACATCGCCTCCATGCACAACACGCCCCATCTTTCAGGCAGCATCAAAAACAACAATTTCGATGGCCATCTGTGCATCCACTTCCCACGCACCATGGCCGATGCTGAAAAGACCGGCCCCTATGCGGTCTCCCACCAGGAGGAGATCATCCGCGGCTGGGCGGAAACGCAGCGGCTGGCCGGTCGCTAATACCACTTCCAATTAGGTTTTGCCAATAAGCCAGCGAGAGATTTTTTCGTTCGGCTAGGAGTCCGAAGGAGGCGTAGCCAGCAGCTACGCTGACCGAGGCACGACAACGCCGATCGGAAAAAGATCCGCTGGATTGTGGCAAAACGTAGTTGGAATGGGTATAACCTATCTTCTATCCGCAGGGGCGGCAGCACACAAAGCTGCCGCCCTTTTTGCTCCCTCCCCCATTCCTCCGCCGCCACAGGCATGAAAACCACACGCACCGCATACGCTAATGCACAGGGACATTTACCCGATTGGCAAATAGGGGTGAGGTGGCACGATGATTAAGGATCAGCCCGAAGAAAAACACATTCTACCCGCGCGTTCGCACGCCATCACGCTGGAGAACCGTCAGCGCGCCGGAATCACCGGCGTATCCGACGTGCTCAGCTTTAACGAGCAAGAGGTGGTGCTGGTCACCGAGGGCGGGGAAATTACGCTCATTGGCGAGGGCTTGCACATCGCGCGCCTGAATCTGGAGGATGGGCAGCTGGTGGTCGAGG
The DNA here is from genome assembly GCA_031553615.1 of Eubacteriales bacterium. Lineage (GTDB taxonomy): Bacteria > Bacillota > Clostridia > Christensenellales > Aristaeellaceae > WQXF01. The sequence goes on along the minus strand of JAVBLJ010000007.1, from coordinate 39,658 downwards.
GCGATATTGCCGGAATTGAGTACGGCGCGCCCGCGCTGCAACGCCGCGGAGGCTTCCTCTCCCGTATCTTCCGCTAACACCGCCCGCAAGGCAAATCACTGGAACGGTGGGGAACCTGCATGATGTTTGAAACCGTCGGCCAGTCGAGCATATTTCTGGCCATGATGTACGCCGGGCTCTGCGTCGGTCTGCTCTACGATGGATTGCGCATGGTTCGCCGCCTGCTCGCGGCCAATGCGCTGGTCACCGCATTCTTTGATCTGCTATTTTGGCTGGCAGCGGCGGCGGTGGCAGCCGTCGCGCTGGCGCTGCGCGGCGAAGGCGCACTCCGCTTCTATTCCCTGGCAGGCTGTGCGTCGGGCATGGTGTTGTACCTGCTGGGCATCAGCCGCGTGCTCCGCGCCATCGGACAGGCCATCGTACGCTCATACCGTCGCGCCGAGGAATCGCCCAAATGGCAGGCCAAGCTGGAAAAACAACGGCAGCTCGCCGCAGAGAAAGTGGCGCGCAAGCAGGAAAAGAGGAAGCTGCGCCAGGCGAAGCCGCAGAACTCCATCGAAGGCCCGTTCAAATGCCCGATCAAAGACGCGAACGAAGGCTCGATCGAAGGCCCGATCAAAGGCTCCCGCAAAGGCTCCACCAAAAACTCCATCAAAGACTCCATCAAAGGCTCGGCCTCAAACCCTTAAACTGCTAAAGTTTATGTTAATACTGAAAATAAAGGAGGATTCACGAATGCAATATAGAATACGAAGGGATAATCAATTGGAGAGAGGGTGGATTGGAATGCAGAAACCAAGGGGACGATTCCAATTCCAGCTTCGCTTTTGGATTATTTGCTGGTGCCTAATGGTCGTAACGTTTGTTTCTATGTTCAGTTCGCTGGACATCAAGGCTCGGCAGCAGCAGGAGCAATTGGACAAGCTACAGCAAGTAAGTTATGCCGAAACCGTGCGAAGCGAGCGCCTGAAGGCGCAGCTGCTCAGCGCGGAAACCGATAGCTTCCGCGAGCGCGAGGCGCGCCGCCGCTACGGCTACGTTAGGCCGGGCACCATCCGTTTCATTTTCGATCCAGGCACCGTCGATACCCAGCCGGTCCGCAGCGAGGTCGAGCCAGAGACTACCGAGACCATCCAAACACAGACGGATTGGTCCAATTTCAGATAGGCGCAGCCCCTTGCACGGGCCATCCCCCCTAGCAGGCGAATAGAGCGGACAACACCCGTTTTCCGATACATCGTGAAGGAACGGAGGCGAGGCCCTATGCGCGTTGCCATCATTGGCATCGGCTCAAACTCGGTGCGGTTGCTGGTGGCCGATTGTCAAGATGGGGGGTACGAAGTCGTGCTGCGCGACCGTTGTGGCACTCGGCTCTTTGCCGGGTTGCAAAACGGTGTACTCAGCGAAGAGAGCATGCAGAGCTCCTGCGCTGCAGTATGCGGCATGGCCATGCAGGCGCGTGCGCTGGGTGCCGTCCAGCTTCATGCCTTCGCGACCAGCGCGACGCGCGATGCAGAAAACCGTGGTGAATTCTGCAATATGCTGCGCGAACAGGCGGAAATCGAGTTGGTCATTTGCTCCGGCAAGGAGGAAGCAACGCTTTCCTACTGCGGGGCATCGCGGCCCGGTCTTTGCGGATTGATAGACATTGGAGGCGGCTCAACGGAGTGGACCATCGGTCGCGATGGAACTCCGCTGGCCGCTATTAGTTTGCAAATCGGCGGGGTGCGCCTTCAGCGGGCCGTGCCCATCGCCTCCTCCCACGATTTGCCCGAAGCCATCCGCCACGCCGAACGCGTGCTAAAGGAAGGGCTTTCCGCCCTGGCGGTCGCTCCCCTGCCCACCTCCTGGGTGGGCGTAGGCGGTATCTTCACCTCGCTGGCCGCCATGGATAAGCGCATGGAATCTTTCGATCGCTCCCTGGTCGAGGGCTACGCGCTCCCGCTGGCTACTGTCGAGCAATGGGCGACCGCGCTGGCCGATATGCCCCTCGAAGCGCGGCGGGCCTTGCCGGGCCTGCAACCGCAGCGCGCCGACATCGTCGTGCACGGCATTGCCATCCTGCTGGCCTGTTTCCGCCTGCTGCGCATGGATTCCATCACCGTCAGCGATTTGGGCAACCTCGATGGATATCTGCGCACGCGGGTGCTGTAGCGGCAGGCTAGACCCTGCCCCGCGTCTGCCGCGAAGGGCGTGAAGGAGCCCCACAAACAAAAAAGCGTGCACACGTAGAAAGATTCGAACGAAAAAAGAGGCTGTCGTGCTGGCAGCCTCTTCGCTTTGTCTATTGGGCTTTGCAGCCCGGAGCTGCCAACCCTTCCCCCTACTGCTGCTCGGCCGAAAGATTGTAGAGCCTGCTCCAAATGAAGTAGGTAAGCGAGAATTTGCGCGCAGTGGTCGAGCCCTTTTGCGCAAGCACCACGGCCTGCAACTCGCCGGAACTCATGGCGGGCAGCATACTCGCTCCCTCGCCATCGACCTGGAGCACGTCGCCGGGCCCGGGCTCTACATCCAGGCGAATCCAGTCCGCGGGGATTAGCCCGTTGTTGCGCACCCGGGCGGTGTAGATGTGAAACTCGTAGGCGTAGGCGTCGCCCAGCTCGTTCACCTGAAATTGCCGCCCGATTACCGCCCGCTCTCGCGTCGCCTGCTGCAAGCGCTGGAATTGCTCAGCCATATCGCTTGCCGGAACCACGCGAACCTCACCCATCGATACCGACAGCTCAGCCGCATAAAGAGAGTAGGCGATCAGCGCGCCCACGATCGCCGTCACCACCACCAACACCCAAGCCACGATGCGCACCGGCACGCACCTCCTTCGTAACTGCTTGTTTTCCTATTGCGGCGCGGGAGCCGGGGTTGCGAGCTGGCTCTCCATAATCACGCGCATTTCGTTAATCATTTCCGCTTCCTTCAGCCGGAACTTGAACTCAACCCGGCGCGAGGCATCCTTGTTGACGGTGCCATCTGCGTTAAGCACAGGATTGCTCCACGAGCGGCCATTGGCCGTCACGATGGTGCGCAGCAAATCGCGCTCCTCGGCGGTCAGGCCGCCGAACCCATCCTGCAGGCAGTATTGGGCCACTGCGTACGCGCGTTCCTGCGAAAGCATCAGGTTCACCAGGAAGGGCCCGTCGGTATCGGTGTGGCCTTCGATGATGATTTCCGCCACATAGTCCTTGTTGCCGCCCTTGAGCAACGTGCGCACGTACACCGGAATGAAGCTTTCCAGCAGATCCATGCCGCCCACTTTTAGAGCGGATTCGTTCACATCGAACAGCACAGCGCCTTTGAGCGTAATCGCACCGGTCTGCTCGTCCACCACCACGTTGAGGTTGGCGCCGCGCAGCTCCTCGCTGAGGCTCTCGATGATCTGGGTGCGCACGCCCACCAGCGCATCGATGCGCTGTTGCTGCGAATCCATAAGCGCTTGCTGGGCCGAGAGCTGCGTATCCTTCGCGTCCAAGGCAAGCTGTTGTGTCGCCTGCGCCGCAGTCGCCGCCTCCAGCTGCGCGGTCTTCTCCTCCAGTTCCAGCTGCTGGGCGGCCTGCGCGGCAATCGCCGCTGTGAGTTGCGCGCTCTGCTCATCCAGCGTCGTTTGCTGGGCTTGCAGCTTCGCATCCTGCTCGGCGCTCGTTTCCTTTTCCTCGTCCAGCTCGACCTGCTTGGTAGCCAGCTCGTCCTCCTTGGCGATCAGCAGGTTCTCCTTCTCGGTCAGTTCGATGCGCTTGGTCTCCTGCAGCGCGGCAAACTGATAGACGCTGAACACCATGATGAGTGCGAACACCAGCATGAGGCCGGCCATCATGTCGGCATAGGATGTCCAAAATGCGCCACCGCTCCCCCGCGGCCTGTTCCTTCCCTGTGTGCGCAAAACTAGCTGACCCCCCTCCGCCCGGCCTGGTCGGAGAGCGCCGCCGTCGCAGCGTTCATGCTCTTCTGCAGCTGCGAGAGCGCATCCACGAACTGATCGACCTGCGTGCCGTACTTGCGCGCGCTTCCGGCCATCACGGTGGGAATCTCCTTGACCACGGTGTGGATGCCGTTCATGGCGGTGTTCAAATCCTTGGCGATGCCGGTCATGTTCTCATCGAACATGCCCAGGGCGCGCGCCAGGCCGGTCTGTATGTTCTCCACGAACGAATCGTAGCTGCTCTGCAGCAGCGCCGCGCTATCCTGCAAATCGGTGGCGATGCGCGCCAGCCCCTCATTGGTAATGCGCGATTGCTGATCGGTGGTGGCCAGCAGCTTGTCCGCCCATTGCACATACTGCTGCACGCTACCCTGCAGCTCGGCCTGATATTCCTGCAGCTTGGTGAGGTACTTGGCCTGCTGCATGCTGGTCGCGTGCATGCTCTCCAGCAGTTCGGTGCTGCGCTGCGTGGTCTCCTCGGCCACGCGGCCCGCGCGCTCCATGCGCTGGAAATAGGTGTCCATCTGCGCGAACATGCCCTGGGCATATTGCTCCATCTGCAGCACCTCTTGGGTCACGGTGCTGATGGCGGCGGTCGCGGACTGCATATCAGCCTGTGTATGCTGATGGTTGGCATTCAGCTGCGTCAACGTCTCGCCCAGCTTGATGAACTGCCCATCGAGCACCAGGTTCATGCGCTCCACGAAGCGAGCGGCCACCCGGTCGATCCCCTCGACCTGCTCACGCGTGGCGGCGATGATGAAGTTATCCATCGAGCGCTGCACCGGCAGCAGCGCGCGCACGATCGATTGCTCGATCTGCGTGGCGGTGCGCAGGCTGACCTCCTCCACGAAGCTGCGCAGGTACTCATTCTGCTCCTGCTGCATGGTGAGCATCTTGTTGCCCGTATCGGCAGGCTTGGCCATGGCATACTGCTGGAAGGTGCGCAAAAAGTGCTCCAAAGCGCGGTGTGCGCGGCCAATCACGTAACGATTCGAATAACTGAACACCAGCGAGGCCACGATACCGCAGATCGAGGTGAGAAACGCGACAAACATGCCGCCGATCATGTTCTGGATCGTTTGGGCAATGAGGCTGGTGTCGTTCAAATCCACGCCATAGAGCGCCAGCACCAAGCCCCAGAAGGTGCCCAGTATGCCCAGCGAAACCAGCACGCCCGGCGTCAGATCGGCCAGCTGGGTGTTGGCAGCGTTGTAGATCGCCGTATCTTCATTAATGTAGGTTTCCACGTCGCAGGATTCGCCGTGAGAATCCATGAGCTCCGCATTTTGCAAGAAGCTGGCCCACTCGCTGCGCAGACCGTTGCCCAGGAAATCGACCTCGTTCCATGCAGGGCGGGCGCGCTTCAGCTTGGCCTCGCCGACCAGGTCGCGGGTGGCCCGGCGCAGCGCGCGTGCATTGCGGCGCACCGGCCCGAAGCACCGCGCAATTGCGATGAGCAGCACGACCGCGATCGCGATATATATCCCCACTTCGAAAATGACACGAAATGGACTTTGGATCAACCATTCTATCATTGGCGTTCCTCCTCCCACGTGGCTGTGCCCGTGTACCGCACTATTGTACCCTATTCCACCCCCGGTGTAAACGCAAAAGCCAAAAGTATGCTTTGGATGCAAAGACAGGGAAAAAGCGACGCCTTTCGCAACCAAACCGCACCATTTTTCCGCTTTTTGGCACCCACAGGCTTGCCCGATTCTTAAAACTATTGTAACCTTTCAGCAATAAATCGCAGATGTTGTGGCGGCGATTTGCGCACATAACTATATGCTGTATATAAGAAAAAACCTAGGAAAATCGGCCCTTTTTGCGCCATTTATTTGCCAAAAAGGCTTGTATTTTGGCCAAAAATAGTTTACAATCATGATCGTTTCTAATACATATTGAAATCCATCACATTTATCATATAACACTGTTCCACATCATGATTATCGTACAGAACGGAGAATGATCACATGGCGAAGAGAAAATCCATTGATCCGCAGATGATCGACAACGTAGCCCAAAACATGTTCCATGCGCTGCCGCTCCTGCGCAAGCGCCTGCTGCACATGGATGTGGTGCAGGCCGAGCACGGCATCCCCCTTTCCCACGTGCAGGTGCTCTCCATGCTCAACGATGGGAAATCCATGTCGGTTTCGGATATCTCGCACAAGCTGGGCATCGCCAAGCCGAACATCACGCCGCTGGTGGATCGCCTGTTGGAGCGCGGCTTGGTGCAGCGCCAGCGCGATTCCAGCGACCGTCGCGTGGTCAACGTGCTCATCACCGAGGAGGGCGTGAACACCCTCACCGCTATCCAGGATACCATCGCCAACCAGGTGCGGATTCAGGCTGAGCACCTCTCCAGCGCGGAATTCAAGGAGCTGGCCGAATCGCTGGAAAGCATCACCCGCATACTCTCTACCCTATAGTAACGGTTCATCCGCCCTGTGCATTGCGCGCAGGGCGCTTTTATTTGCCGCAATTTTGCGTGGGCCGTGCATTCTCCTGGGAAATGCGGTATAATAAGCCCCGTAAACTCTTTTGACACGTCGCCAAATCGAGGAGGGATACGATTGGCTAGACTCTTTGGTACCGACGGCGTACGGGGCATCGCCAATAAGGAATTGACATGTGAGCTGGCGTTCAAGCTGGGGCAAGCAGGCGCGGCCGTGCTGGCCTCCAACGTGCGTAGGCCTACCATACTCATTGGGCGGGATACCCGCATTTCCGGCAAAATGCTGGAGGCTGCGCTCATGGCAGGCATCTGCTCGATGGGCGGTCGGGCCATGCTGCTGGGCGTGCTGCCCACGCCGGGCGTCGCCTACCTGACCCGTTTCTACGAGTGCGACGCAGGCGTAGTGATCTCCGCCTCGCACAACACCGTGGAGTACAACGGCATCAAGTTTTTCGATCGCAACGGCTGCAAGCTCCCCGACGCGCTGGAGGATCGCATAGAGGCCATCATCTCCGGAGAAACGCCGCTACCCGTGGAACTGCCGACCGGCGTTTCTGTGGGCCGCATCATCCGCAATGCGGTCAACGGTCAGCGCCAGTACATCGAGTTCCTCAAAAGCACGACCCAGGTTCGCTTCGATGGCCTACACGTGGTGCTGGATTGCGCGCACGGCGCGGCCTCCAACGTCGCCCCCGCCGCGCTGCAGGAGCTGGGCGCGGAGGTCACCGCTTACTATCACGAGCCCGACGGCACCAACATCAACGAATACTGCGGATCGACCTACCCCAAGCGGCTGCAGGATTTGGTGAGCGAACTGGGCGCGGACATCGGTCTGGCATTCGATGGCGACGCCGATCGCCTCATCGCGGTGGATCGCCGCGGGCAGATCGTGGATGGCGACAAGATACTGGCCATCTGCGCCGTGCATCTCAAGAAGCAGAACCGGCTCAGTAAGAACACCGTGGTGTCCACGGTAATGAGCAACATGGGCATGGATATCGCCATGAAGAAGCAGGGCATTCAGCTGGTCAAGACCCGTGTGGGCGACCGCTATGTGCTGGAAAACATGCTCGAAAACGGCTACAACCTGGGCGGTGAGCAATCCGGTCACGTGATCTTCTTGGATCACAACACCACCGGCGATGGCATCGTGACCGCCATCCAGCTCATCACCGCCATGGTGGAATCGAAGCAGTCGCTCTCGCAGCTGGCGGAGGTGATGCACGTGCTGCCGCAGGCGCTGGTCAGCGCACATATACCCAACGAACATCGGGACACCTGCCTTGCCCACCCCGACCTGGTGGCCGCCACCCGGCGCGTTGAGGCGAAGTACGAGGGCACGGGCCGTCTGCTCATTCGCCCCTCGGGCACCGAACCGGTCATCCGCGTGATGATCGAGGGCCCCGATCAGGACGTGATCGATCAGGACGTATTCGAGCTGGCGCAGCTCATCGAAAAGATCGGCAGAGAATAACGGAATGCTGGCTGCTACGCATCCCGCGTGGTAGCTCTTTTCGCGCGATGCAGCAAATACATTGTGATACCCATTCCAACTACGTTTTGCCACAATCCGGCGGATCTTTTTCCGATCGGCGTTGTCGTGCCTCGGTATGATACGGCAAAGCCGCACTCTTCCCACGAAGCGTGCGGCTTTCGTTTGCGTTTGATTTTTCATTCGGCGGCCCACGCTCTACGCCCGACCCGCTCCGCGCCCCCTTCGGGGTATTCGGCCCTCGTCCGCCAGCACGAAGTCGATCTGACGCGCGCCGATGTCCACCGATTCCACGCGAATCCGCACCTCTTGCCCCAGCCGGAACACCCGGCCAGCCGACGCGGGTTCATCCCCCGCCCCCACCAAGCAGTGCTGCTCCCGGTTCAATGCCCAGAAACCCGGTAGGGTTCGAATGGGCACCAGCCCTTCGACCATGTTGGGCAGCGCCACGTAGAAGCCCCACTCCACCACGCTGACGATCAGCCCCTCGAACACCTCGCCGATGTGCTGGGCCATGTAGCGCGCCATCATCAGCTTTTCTACGGCCCGTTCGGCCTCCATGGCCGCGCGCTCGCGCTCCGAGCAGTGATCGGCAAGGGAAGGGGCGGTCGCCCGCATCCCGCGCTCGCAGTAGCGGAGCTCGCCGCTCATCTCCGCGCCCAGCATCCGGTGCACGAACAGATCGGGGTAGCGGCGGATCGGCGCGGTGAAGTGGCAGTAATCCTCGGTCGCCAGGCCATAGTGCCCCAAGGGCTGCGCATCATACCTCGCCTTCTGCATGGCACGCAAAGCCATCTGCGCGATGACCGGATAATCGGGCCGTCCCTCCGCGTCCTTCAGCATCTGCTGCAGGGCTTGGGGCGTTACGCCGCTGCCTACGCCGCGCAGCCGCAGCCCCAACCCGCGAACGAATGTGGAAAGCGCCGCGGCCTTTTCCATCTCCATGGGCTCGTGCACGCGGTACAGGCAGGGCAGCGATCGCGCCTTCACGTGCTGCGCAACCACCTGATTGGCCAGCAGCATGAACTCCTCGATCATGCGCTCCGCCGCGCCGCGCGGCCGCACCCGAATATCGGTAGGCTCGCCCTGCGCGTCCACGGAAATCTCCGCCTCATCCACGTCGAAATCCAGCGCGCCCTTCGCAAAGCGCGCGGAGCGAAGCCGGGCGGCGAGCGCGGCCATGCGCTGCAGATCGGGCAGCAACACCGCGTAGCGCTCCCCCTGTTGCACATCGCCGTGCAGGACTTGATTGACGTCGTCATACACCAGCCGCGCCCGCGAGCGGATCACCGAACGCGCCAGCGTGTAGCCACGCACCTCGCCCTCCGGGCCACATTCGATGAGCACGGAGAGCGTTAAGCGATCCTCGTCGGGCAGCAGCGAGCAACAGCCGTTCGAAAGCGCTTCAGGCAACATGGGCAACACACGATCCGGCAGATAGACCGAGGTGGCTCGGCGTTGCGCCTGCATATCGAGGGTGGTGCCCGGGCGCACATACCAACTCACGTCGGCGATGTGCACGCCCAAGCGGACGCAGCCCTCGCCCATCTCTTCCGCCCGCTCGACGGAAATAGCATCGTCAAAATCGCGGGCATCCGCGCCGTCAATGGTTACCGTACACAGGCCGCGCAGATCGGTGCGCGATTCAGCCTCCTGCGCAATGTCCCAGGCCGCGACAGCCTCGGCCTCCTGCTCGGTTCGGGCGTCAAATCCCCGGGGCAACGCGTAGTAATCCAGCACCGCGGCGACTCCATCCCGCGCGCTCCGCGCCGCAGCCTCGCTATCCACAAAGCCGCGCTTCACCGGCACTGCTTCGCCTCCGCCGCGTTGGTTTTGCGGCGCGCCCGGTCCCTGCGAAGAAAACTGCGCGGGCTTTCGCTTGGTGTACTGCACCGAACGCTTTCTCGTACCGCGCTTCGCCCCTTTCGCCGCTCCGCTGCCGCTTCCCCCGGCACTTCCGCCGCTCAGCCCGGTGCGCCGTGCGCCGCCCGGCTTCCCCATTCGTTTGCTCATGCGCTCACCTCCCCACTAGTGTACCCGGTTTACGAAAAAACCGGCTCCTGAGAGCCGGTCAGTTTTAGAGACCCAATGTGTCCGCACACCCTTGCATCGCCTGGAGCGCCAGCTCCAAGAAGTCCTCGCGCGTAAAACCCAGCTCCACGCAAGTATCGATCTGGTCGCGGTTTGCGCCTGCGGCGAACGCCTTGGTCTTGAACTTCTTCAGCACCGAGGGCAACGCCACATCGGCCAGCTTCTTCGAAGGCTGCACGTAGGCGCAGGCCGTAAGCAGGCCGGTCACCGGATCGGCCGCATACAGCGCTTTATCCATCTGCGAGGTTCGGGGCTCTCCGGTCTGCGCGTGGGAAAGCACTGCGTGGGTGATCTCCTCATCGAAGCCCAACATGCTCAGCATATCCGCACCCGCCGCGCCGTGGCGCTCGGGGGTTTGCGCGGTCGTCTCATAATCGATGTCGTGCAATAGGCCCGCCAGACCCCAGCGCAGCGAATCCTGCCCCAAGCGCTCGGCCAACGCACGCATCACGGCCTCCACGGCGCGCGAATGCGAAAGCAGCGTGGTGCTGGCAATGTGTTGCCCCACCAGTTCCTCGGCTAAAATGCGGCTTTCTCTGATGTCCACCCTGCATGCCCCCTTCATTCGCAAAAAAGGCTGCGCCCAATGGCTCCAGCCTTTTTGGTGATCGAATCGTTTGCGGACTTACCCCAACACGACCAGGAGCAACGCCATCACGGTAAACATGCCGGCCGAAATCTTGGTGGCCATTGCGAGCTTGCCTTCGAACGAGCGCGCCTTGTTCTTGCCAAAGAAAGTTTCCGCACCGCCAGCGATCGCACCCAAACCGGCCTTCTCGCCGGGCTGGAGCAGAATCGTCGCGATCAGCACGATGGCTGAAATAAGTAGAAACGCGGTTGCAAAGCCTTTGAGCACTGCCATGTTGCTCGCCTCCTGTGTACGTGCCCAGAGGGGTAACCCACCAGGGCACGGCATTTATTCGCCTGCGATTAACGCTTGGAGAACTGCGGCGCGCGACGGGCGGCTTTGAGGCCGTACTTCTTGCGCTCCTTCATGCGCGGATCGCGGGTCAGGAAACCCGCCTTCTTAATTTCGCCGCGCAGCTCGCCGTCGGCCTTGACCAACGCGCGCGAGATGCCGTGACGAATTGCGCCGGCCTGGCCGGTAAGGCCGCCGCCACGCACGTTGACCAGCACGTCGAAACGGCCGGTGGTCTGGGTAAGCGTCAAGGGCTGACGAACGGTCATCTTGAGCGTCTCCAGGCCGAAGTAGTTGTCGATATCGCGCTTATTGATCTGCACCTTGCCCTCGCCGGGCACCAAACGAACGCGCGCGATCGCCTTCTTGCGGCGACCGACCGCCTGATACTGAACTTGAGCCATTGCTTACTTCCTCCTCCTGGATCACTTGAGCGACAGCGTTTCGGGTTGCTGAGCGGCGTGCTCGTGCTCGGGGCCTGCGTACACGCGCAGCTTCTTGGCCATCGAGCGGCCAAGCGGGCCCTTGGGCAGCATGCCGACGATTGCATGCGTAATAGCAAACTCGGGCTTATCGGCCATCAGCTTGCGATACGGCGTTTCCTTCATGCCGCCAGCGAAGCCGGTGTGCTTGTAGTAAATCTTCTGATCGAGCTTTTTGCCGGTCAGCACCGCCTTCGCGGCGTTGATGATGATCACATTGTCGCCGGTATCCACGTGGGGAGTATAAATCGGCTTATGTTTGCCGCGCAGGATGGACGCAGCCTGGCTGGCCAAACGGCCCAAAACCTGGCCCTCGGCATCCAGCACGTACCATTTGCGTTCAATGGTTTCCGCCTTTGCCATAAACGTGTTCACGTCAATTCCCTCCTAGGTATCTCATAGAGGTTCTATTTCTGGGGAAAACGGTGCAGCGGCGTTGGTCAGGCGCGCGTTGCGGCATCGTGCTCCCCGGGGCTAACGGAGGCTACCGACGCAAAGTTAATTCTACCGCAAAACGGGCGGACATGTCAAGCCGAAAATGGAGTTTTTTGCACCAAAACGCATGGTTTATGCCAAAAAAACGCACGAGCCTCTCTGCTTACTTGCAGCCCAGCTGCTTCAGCGTGCCGATGCTCATCTCCGCAGCCTCCAAAGGCGTGCGGCCCACCGACAAATCCTGCTCGATCACGAACCAGCGCGCGCCGCTCTCGATGGCTGCTTCCACCACCGCTTTCGCATCCTGGCTGCCGTGGCCAAACGGCCGGAACTCGAAGGCTGTGGTGTCCACGTTCTTCTCGCTTTGCGCATCGCCGATCAGCGCATAGGGCGAGCTTTCGCCGTGCCTACCCACAAAATCCTTGAGGTGAACCACCGGGCAGCGGCCCGCGTACTTGCGGATATAGTCCGCAGGATTCAGGCCCGCGTACTTCACCCAGCAGACATCCAGCTCGGTGGCGAGGAAGGATTCCGGCACCACGTCGTACAGGAAATCGAGGCCGTACTGGCCGCTGACCTGGCAGAATTCGAAATCGTGGTTGTGGTAGAGCAGCTGGATGCCCGCCTTACGGCAGAGCTTGCCAAACAGCGTGATGCGCGCGATGGTGCGCGCAAAGCCCGCCGCGCCAGGCCGTGTCTCCTCATCGAGGTAGGGCACTGCGATGTACGAGCAGCCGATCCTTTGATGGAAGGCGATGACCCCAAACATGTCGTCATCGAGCTGCGCGAAGGGCACGTGGCTCGAAAGCGCTTTGAGCCCGGTCTGCCGCAACATCGCCACGATTTCGTCGGCGCTGTGCCCATAGAAGCCCGCAAACTCCACGCCATCGTAACCCAGTTCCGCCAGCTTTTTGAGCACGGACGGCAGGTCCTTTTCCGCTTCCTCGCGCGCGGAGTAGATTTGGTAGGCCACCGGTCGCTTTTCCATGGTATTCTCTCCTTATTATGCACAATCGTGGTTAACCAGATTACTATACCCCATCGTGGTTACCGCATTACTCGGCCCCTAGCCGGGTTTGGGTTCACCGGAGGCTTGCGGCAATACGCTCCAAGGCGGGCAGCGCGTGGGCAAAAAGCGTTTTGTACGCGCCGCAAAAGCGTGTGCGGGCCAAGCTTCCGCCCTGGTCGCGATCGCGCCTGCACCCGCCCCGGCATAGCGGGTAGTAGGCGCAGGCGAGGCATTCCGCGTCCTTGCTCTGCGATTCTTCGACGAATCGGAGCTCGGCGCGCCGCGCGTCCAGTTGCTCGAAGGAGTCAGTCACCAAGTTGCCCAAGCAAAACCGGTCTAGCGCATAAAAATCGCAAGGGTATACGCTGCCGTCGGCTTCCACCACGTACTGTTCGGCGCACTGCCCCATCATGCCGCACGATTCGGCGGGCTTTCCCAGCAGCATGCCCACATAGTTTTCGAATTGACGGTTGTACACGAACCGGCCCGCCGACACATCCCGCGCCCAGCGGTCGAACATCGTTTGCATAAACAGCCCATAGTGATCGGCGCTCAGCCACCCGGCCTCCTCCTCAAACGGATCGAGGCATGGGATGTACTGTTGCCAGGGCAGGCCCTTTTCCATAAAGAAATCGTAGATCAGCCCCGCCTTTTGCGCCGTTTCGTTGGTGACGACGGTCAGCACGTTGAAATCGACCCTGTGTCGCTTGAGCGTCTCCGCCGCTTCCAGCACGCGGCGAAGCGTCCCCTCCCCTTTCGCATCCACGCGGTTGCGGTTGTGTACGCCCGCCGTGCCATCGATGGAGAGCCCAACGAGAAACTTTTCGCGAGCCAGAAAGCCCGCCCACTCGTCATCCACCAGCAAGCCATTGGTTTGCATTGCATTGGTCACCGCGATCTGCCGGGCGTTGTGCGTTTTCTGCAGCCGCATCGCCTCCTCGAAGAAGGCTTGGCCACGGAGCGTTGGCTCCCCGCCCTGGAACCCGAACGAGCACTGGCCCTCCGCGAAAGCAAGCGCCTTGCGTATCACGGTTTCCAGCGTGGATTCCGACATCATGCCGTAATCGGCGGTTGCGCGGTTATTGGCCTCATCCGCATAAAAGCAATAGCGGCAACGCAGGTTGCAGCGGCCTGAAGCAGGCTTGATGAGCAGGTAGATGGGCCGCACGATCTGTCCTCCCTGCTTCGAAATGCACCGCAATGTACCCTCGAAATGCATAGGATAAGGAGCGAATTTGCTCGCTCCTTTGCTTAAAGCCGTTGCTACCGTTCCGGCGCACCGCAGGCCGGGCAAGGGCTCAATGTGTTGTAGGGGGATTTACCTAGGTCGCCATACTTGAAGGATTTCAATGGCAAATACTTCTTCGCAACCTTCTCGCATTCGCCATCCAGGTGGTAGTATTCACCGCCCTTGGCGTTGTAGTAGAGCTTGGTTTTGCTGCTCGGCTTCTTGGTGGCTTTGGGCGTGGCCGTCGCCGCTTGCTCCGCGGACCCGGCGCTCTCGGGGGCAGGCGTGCTGGTATCCACCGGCATGCCGCTCTGCAGCGAGTTTGGATCCACCAGCCATTCGCCGTTTTCGCTAAGCATCAGCGCGTTGTAGCGCACCAACTTGTGCTCGCCCTTCACAATCAAATCCACCAGCACGCTGACCGTGCGCGACATGTTGTTCTCCGTACCGGTCGGCTCGCCTTCGATGGTGTAGGAATCCAGTTTTTTGCCGTTGATCGAGCTATACAGCGCTTGCTCGGCGCCGTTTGTCAAATGGTTCGCCTTTTCCCGCCACGTGTGCGAGGTCAGGTTGACCATTTCGGTCGCCTTGCCGTCCTTCCAATAATCCAGGTACTGGGAAAGCACCTGCTCACACTGGCTAGAACCAGTCCGCCGCGAGCCGGTGGCATCGTCGCCCGCTCCGCTGCTATCGCCCGAATCCGAAATTCCCTGCGGTGCGCTCAGGGCCACGGGCGTCGGCGTCGTGGAAAGCAGAATGGGGGGCACGGTGTGGTTGTTTCCTGTCACCTGCCCATTGGCAGCGTTGCCCAGCACGCCCGTAAGCGCCAATATCGCGCAAAGGGAAAAGATCGCGGTCATACTCATTCGCCCGCGCGGAGTAAAGCCGCGCTTGAGCCACATCAGGGCGATGGAGCCCAGAATGGTGAGAAACACCAGCCATAGCATGCCGCGCAGTGGTGAAAACCAAGAGAGCACCCAGAAAAAGGGGACGACCACAAACAGCAGCAGCATAAGCAGCCGATCGTAGTTGATAATGTCCTTCGGTTGCGGCGGCTGCGGCGGCTGCAGTGCGTAGGAAGCATTGCCTTGGGCCGGCGCGAAGTGGAAACTCGAACGAGTGCGCATAGGCATCACCTCCAGTTCAAACTGCGCCCACACGTGATGTACCTTTAATGATTATACCATGCGTTGTGAATTTGTAAACAAAATTCATCTTTTTTCGCGTTTCCGCTCCTGTTTCGGGCTTGTTTGCTCCCCGGTCAGAAGCTCCTCCAGCAGCAAACGCATGTCGTCCGGCAGGGGCATGCGGCGCATCACCTGTCGCCGCAGGCGCGCTTCATTGGCTTCGCCCAGCACATCCCCAAGCGCAGGCGCAACCACATGCCGCCAAAACATTTTCCCATGCACCCAAAGGCGTTGCGCCTTCGCGGCGGACATTGCGCAGCCTTGCTGGTAGAAACGCCCGTATTCCTCATAGACTCGCTCTGCATTCATCAGCTCGGACCAGCTGCACAGGATGTCCCACACCTTCCCATCGTCCGGCAACTGAAAGCGAAGCAGGGTGCCGTTGAAGCCCAACTCCTGCAGCGCATCCTGCAGAGGCTGGACGGCGCGCCACAGGCTGCCGTGGCGGATGGCGTGCGGCCACGAAGCATCGATGTCGGTCAATGCGCCCTGCCATTGGGGCACGCGCTCCGGCGGAACCTGATCCGCCAGGCTTCCAAACGCCCCAGGGTCCACCGCGTAGTTTTCAATACAGTAGCGGGGCAGCAGCCGTAGGTTGGGTGTGCGACGAAGAATCTGCTGAATCTCCTGTTCACTCCACGCATCCCGATCCACCAAACCGACCCAGGTCGGCTCCCGCTCAAGCATGCGCAGCACGCTATCCTTGCCGCCTGCCGCGCCGAAAACCCAGCCCGCGTGGGCATTGAGCTCGCGTAGCGGCGGCTTGTCCAGCAAAAAAGTCAGAAACTCCACATCGCCCGTGCCCTCCACCAGCAGCACCCGCTTGTTCGGGGTGGCCGCCAGCTCGCTACGTACTTGGGCGTACGCCTCATCGTAACCGCTCATGCATGTCCCTCCAGCCGAACGTTGACCCCCAGGCTATTGTATCGCCGCCAAACCTCGGGTGTGTGCGAGGTTAGGATCATTTGGCCGCCGCCCGGCAGCGCCAATTGCTCCAGGGTGGTGAGCAGCCCCAATACCTGCGAAGGATGCAGGTGCATGTCGGGCTCATCCAGCAGCAGCACCCCGCCGGGATGCAGCTCGTCCGCCACGCTGGTCAAGAATCCCACGATGCGCCGCTCCCCCGAGGAAAGCGCTTCGGGCGCATGCGCGCCTCCCCGCTCAAGCTGTACGCGGGGCTTGCCGTTCTCCAACACGATGCGCTTGCCGCAAAGCAACTGCCTCAAAGCCGTCAGTAAGCTTTGCGCGCGCTCCGGCGAGCGGGCATTCAGCTGCTCCAGTTGCTCCGAAAGGCCGAGCGAATCGCCATTGCCTAATTGTTTTTCCTGCTGCACCAGCAGTACGTTGGGCGAATCGCCGCCCGCCAAGGGCCGCAGGGCGTCGGCCTGGTCGCGGCCTTGCGGCGCATCGCCCAGCCAGCCCACCGCAGACGCATCGGGGTGACGCGTCGCAACCGCCTGCCAAAAGTTCTCCGTATGCGCGCAGATGCACAGCACCGGCCCATCCCCCAGCCCGTCCATCAGCAGGGCGATCTCTCCCTCGGGTAGCGCTGCCTCCACGCCGGAACGCCAAGCCACGATGGCCCGCCAAGCCGAGGCAATGCCCTGCAGTATGGTGCTCTTTCCCGTTCCGCTGATGCCGGTCAGCAGCACCCTGTCACAGGCCGACCGATCCTCTTCCGCAAAGGACAGGCTGCACAGCCCCTCCCGCTCGATCATGTCCAGCGGGTACACGCCCCGCGAATACCATGCCATCACTTTCATCGGTCATTCCTCCGTCTCGGGCAATTCCGGCCATTCCGTCCGTATTGCGCGGCATCCGTGGTCCGTCTGCTTCAGTATCTACTCTAGTATACCCAATTAATGCTTCACAATCAACCTTTGCGCCGTGTTCTGCATGGAATCCCCAACTTGACAGCCATTTGCGATGAAGGCTATAATGAAGTTTATCTATGGTCGGGAAAACAGTTTCATAAGCGGCTGAACAGGCGGCTTGAACAGGATGGAGGCGGGTACCATGCCCCAGAGCTTGGCACAGAAGATCATTGCCGCGCATCTCGTGTCCGGGGATATGAAGCCGGGTCAGGAGATCGCGCTGCGCATAGACCAAACCTTGACGCAGGATAGCACGGGCACCATGGCCTACCTGCAGTTTGAGGCGATGGGCATCGACCGGGTGCGCACCAAGCGATCGGTGGCCTACATCGATCACAACACGCTGCAATCCGGTTTTGAGAATGCCGATGATCATAAGTACATACAGACCGTGGCCCATAAGCACGGCATTTACTGCTCCAAGCCGGGCAACGGCATTTGCCATCAGGTGCACCTGGAGCGCTTTGGCGTGCCCGGATGGACGCTGCTGGGCTCGGATAGCCACACGCCCACCTGCGGCGGCATCGGCATGCTGGCCATCGGCGCCGGCGGGCTGGATGTTGCGGTGGCGATGGGCGGCGGCGCGTACTACCTGCCCATGCCGCGCGTGGTGGGCGTCACGCTCACGGGCGCGCTGCGCCGGGGTGTGGCGGCCAAGGATATCATTCTTGAGGTGCTGCGCCGCATGAGCGTCAAGGGCGGCGTGGGCAAGGTAATCGAGTACCTGGGCGAGGGCGTGGCTACGCTTTCTGTGCCCGAGCGCGCCACCATCGCCAACATGGGCGCGGAGCTGGGCGCGACTACCTCGATATTCCCCAGCGACGAGGTGACCCGTGAATTCCTGCGCGCGCAAAGCCGCGAGGCCGATTTCACGCCGCTGCAGCCCGATCCCGGCTGCGAGTACGATGAGGCGCTGACCATCGATCTTTCCGCGCTGGAGCCGCTGGTCGCCCGCCCGCACATGCCCGACAACGTTGCGGCCGTCTCCGAGGTGGGCCCGATCCGCGTGGATCAGGTCTGCATTGGCAGCTGCACCAATTCTTCCTATTTAGATATGATGCGCGTGGCGGCCATTTTGCGCGGACGCACGGTGCACCCCAACGTCTCCCTGGTCATCGGGCCGGGCAGCAAGCAGGTGCTGACCATGCTGGCGCAGAACGGTGCGTTGGCGGATATGATCTCGGCGGGCGCGCGCATTCTCGAATCGGCGTGCGGGCCCTGCATCGGCATGGGGCAATCGCCCTGCACCGATGCCGTGTCGGTGCGCACCAACAATCGCAATTTCTATGCGCGCTCCGGAACCGAGAGTGCCCAGGTATACTTGGCCAGCTGCGAGGTAGCGGCGGCGACGGCCCTGGCTGGGGTGCTGACCGATCCCCGCACGCTGGAGGTCGATCTGGCCGTGGACATGCCCGTAAGCTTTGTGGTCAACGACAACCTCATCCTCCCGCCCGCCACGCCGGATAACGACGAAGTGGTGGCGCGCGGCCCGAATATCAAGCCTTTCCCGACCAATGTGGAGCTTTCTTCCACCGTGAGCGGCGAAGTGCTGCTCAAAATGGAGGACAACATCACCACCGATCACATCATGCCCTCCAACGCGAAGCTGCTGCCCTTTCGCAGCAATGTGCCTTACCTTTCGCAGCATTGCCTCACCCCTGTGGACGAGCGCTTCCCCGCGCGCGCCCAGGCAGCGGGCGGTGGCTTCCTGGTCGCGGGGCAGAACTACGGCCAAGGCTCGAGCCGCGAGCATGCCGCGCTCGTGCCCCTGTACTTGGGGATTCGCGGCGTGGTCGCCAAATCCTTCGCGCGCATCCACCAGGCGAATCTGCTGAACTCCGGCATCCTGCCGCTCACGTTTGAAAATGAGGCCGACTACGACCGTATCCGGCAGGGCGACGTGCTGGTGCTGGCCCACGCTCGTTCCCAAATCGCGGGCGGCGATACCCTGATTCTGCGCGACGATACCGCCGGATTTGATTTTCCCGTCAAGCTTGTGCTGTCCGCCCGGTTGCGGGATATCGCGCTGGCCGGCGGTCTGCTCAACCACACCCGCGATACCGGCGCGCAGGCCAACGGAGAGGGGCTGCGTTCGTGAGGATACACGGATCGCTGCGATGCGCAGCGTTGCTTACAGCGCTGACGCTGCTTTGGGGCGGAGGCGCGTTGGCCTCGGAGGTCCAGGCTACGACTCCGGTTGGTGCCGCTGCCTCGGCCCGATCGACGGAGGAGGTCGGCACGGCGCAGCCCGCTCTTTCGCAACCTTCGCTGGATCAATTCGCCCTGGGCTACTCGCGGCTGACCGCGCAGATGCGCGCCGGACGAGCGCTTAGCTCGCTGCTCTCGGTATCGCCCGGCTATCTGCCCATCGCAGACAGAGGGGCGGCCAATGCACTGCGGCAGATGCTCAGCCGTTCGCAGTTTACCTTCCTGCAGCACGAGGCTGGGGGCGAAAGCAACCAGCGCCTGTGTCTTTGGTCCGCCGGCGAGCCGGTGCTGACCCTTGAGCATAGCGCCCACGGCGAGCGCAGGCTGTGGAGCAGCCCCGAGCTCTTGCCCGAGGGCATTGAAACGCCGCAGAGCGTCGATCTGTTTGCGGAACTGCTGGGCCAGGGCGCGCTGTGCACTGCCGTATTTGCCGCGCCGCTCCAGGCGGGTTCTTCCAATATCGAAACGGCGCTGCTGCAGCTGGTGGATGCCGCGAGCGATTCGCAGCTCATGGTATCCGCCGAAGTCGTGCAGCAATTGCGGGAAGATTGGCTGCGGAATCCGACCTACGGTGCGCTCATCCGCCCGCTGCTATCCGGCTGGGAGCTCAAGAATCCCGCAGCGCTCAAGCGCAAGCTGGACGACCAGGGAGAATGGGCGAGCATCGAAATGGAGACCCGGGTGAATGCGCCCGACGGCGCGGAGTGGGAGCTCTCCTGCACTGTGAGCCGCACGGCCAAGCGCCGCCAGAACGAGCGAATGCTCGAACTTACGCTGACGCAAAACAAGAGCAATACCCTGCGCTTGACGTTCTCGACGGTGGTGACGGCTCCGGACAAGAGCCGCACCAAGCAGGCGATCAAGCTGATTTGCCAAGGGAAGCTGAACGGCTTCAACGTCGATATCCGCGTGAACGGCGCGGCTACCAACAACTTTGTGCACGAAGGCACATCGCTGGTGGAACAAATCGATCACGATTACACGTTGTATTGGAAGACGCGCGAATCCGTGATCGCTCACTTGGGCCTGGATGAATGGAAGGTAACGCTTAAGCAGCACGACGTGCTGCGCACCGAGATGGTGCGCGATGCCTCCGTCATGCCGCCCGCCAGCCTTGAGAGCAAGGTATCGCTCGTGATGACCCGCGCGCGCAAGGATTTTCTTTCGATCGATGCCCAGTGCTCCACCCATGCCGAGGATTTCGTGGGGCAGCAGCCCGCCGTGGCCGGGCAGGTATGGGAGCAATTGGGCGAGGCGGAGCATCAGCAGCTGCAGGATTTGCGCGGCGAAGCGTTCCGGCAGATCGCCGGGAAGCTGCTGAAGGGCCTGGATGCGGAAACGCTGGCGGGAATCTGGCTCCCGTAAGCCCCGATACGCCGGGGATTGCATTCGATGACCGATTTCGGTATACTGGCAGCGTCCCGCGTCCCGTATAGCGCGGAAGAAGTGGAGGAAATAGGATGATCCACGGACTGAAAAAGGGGTTAGCGCTCGTATTGGCGCTTGCATTGTCGATGGGGATGACCGCCGTGCCTATCATGGCCGTTGCGGAATCGGATTTTGATCCGGGCACGATGTACAGCACGTTGCGCGCCGAAGTGTTCGAGGGCGGGCGGTTGATCGAAACCGTGATCAAGCCCAAGCTGACCGATTACACGCCGATCCCCCAAGCCGGGGAGCAGTATGTAAAGCAGATGGAGGCGTACAGATCGATGCTGGAGGGCATGGAGCTGCGCGTCACGGCGGTCGACGATTACGATTACAAGCTGTACACGCTCTCGCTGACGATGGCGGGCGAAGAGGTGGTTTCCGCGCGGGTCCGGCAAGATGCGGAATCGATCCGCATCGTCAGCAATCTGCTGCCCGGGCATACGGTTAACCTGCCGATATCGTCGACGCAAAACATCTACAATTCGGACGATCCGAATCTTGCCGCGTTGACCGATGCGTACCTGACCTACTTCGTGGTGGTGGGCGCCTGGGTGTCGCAGAAGCAGACCGACACCGAGGATTTGTACGTGTACGAACCTGCGGAGCTCGAGGAGACGGAGACCCGCGACGCGGTGAGCATGGTGATGAAATCGCGCGTGCGCCCCAGCGACATGAAGGAGCTGCTACGCTCCTTTAGCGATACCCTCTTCGACAACGAACCCTTGCAGCAGGCGATCACCAACCTGCTCGCTCCCGTGGGCGTCACGCGCGCGGATGTGCGCCGCTTTGCGGACGAGCTGCCGCTCATCGTATCCCGCGAGCTGCAAGCGACGGAAAACCCCACCGAATTCACCTTTTCCTACGATGATGACATGGGAACCGTGGGGTTCGATGGCGTGATGCCCGCGATGTTCGAGCCCTTCCCTTTCGCGAATGGGTCGTTCACCTACAGCAAAAAGACCGGCATGGACGATACCCGCCATACCGCTCACGGCGAGATGACGTTCGCCAAAGCCTCCAAGCTGACCGGTGATCTGACGATCACTACCGGCGAAATCATCGATGAAACACGGCGCGACGAGTTTTCGATCGCCCTAAACTACGCCGATCCCGATGAGCAGCCAGTGGTCAACATGGCCATCGTGCAGCAGGATTTGTACACCATCACGGACAACGTAGATACCCTTGACACGACCGCGAAGTTCGACGTGACGTTTGGCAAGCCGGACGAGGGCTTGTCGGAGCCCAGCGGCGACACCGTACACATTGAAAGCACCGTGCACAGCGAAACCAAGCAGGCCGGGGAGCTCGATGTCGCGCGCAGCATCACCACCGACCTGGAGCTAGCCGGTTACTGCACCTTTTCCGTGCAGAGCGACACCCTCTCCAAGGAGTACGTACGCACAGAGGAATGGGCCGACGTGGGCGAGGTTTGGGATTTTGCCACGATGAACGCCGAGCAGACCCAGACCGCCATGGGAGCGCTCCAGCAAATCCCGATGCGCATGTATATGCTCATCATGGCCAAGCTGCCGCCGGAATTGCTACCGCGGATGTTTTGATCCGTTGCATGTAAGGATTTTACAGGCAGTGCTTTTGTAAACAAGGCCGCCCGCAAACCGGATTCCGGTTTGTGGGCGGCTTTCTGCATAGGGGCATTGGATTGATGAGGGCCTGATCAAGGGAGCGATTGATGGCGCAACCGAGGAGGCTTGGCGGAATCATTCCTCCAACGATTCCACGGCGGCGGTCCACTCCTCGTAGCGCGCAGCCAACGAATCCTTCGCGTCCTGGTAGCTGCGGGAGAGCTCCGCGACCTGCGCGGCATCGCTATAGATGGCCGGATCGGCCATGCGCGCCTCGATCTCCACAATCTCGGCTTCGCTCGCGGCGATATCGCGCTCCAGCTCGGCCACGCGCGCCCTTGCGGCCCGTGCCTGCTCGCGGCTGATCCGCTCTCGCTTGCGCTCCTTTTCGATTTCGGTGCGCGTGCGCTGGCCACCGCTCTCCTCCGGCTCGACGGGGCGGTGCTTCCTTTCGTAATACGCGTCGTAGTTGCCCAGGTACTCGCTCACGCCATCGGTGCGCATCTCCAGCACCCGGTCGGCGATGCGGTTGATGAAGTAGCGATCGTGCGATATGGTCAGGATGGTGCCCGGGAAATCGGCCAGCGCCGCCTCGAGTACCTCGCAGGAATCCATGTCGAGGTGGTTGGTGGGCTCATCGAGCAGCAGCACGTTGTCGCCCTG
This sequence comes from Eubacteriales bacterium, assembly GCA_031553615.1. Taxonomy (GTDB): domain Bacteria; phylum Bacillota; class Clostridia; order Christensenellales; family Aristaeellaceae; genus WQXF01. The sequence continues at coordinate 16,679 of JAVBLJ010000007.1, read as the reverse complement.
CAGCATCAGCGCGGTCAACGCCACCCGGCCCTTCTCGCCGCCGCTGAGCGTCCGGATGGGCTGAAACACGTCCTCACCGGTGAACAGGAACAGGCCCAGCGCGCTACGAATATCGGTCTGCTCCATGCGCGGGAACCGATCCCAAAGCTCGTCGAGCACCGTCTTTTCGGGGTGAAGCCCGGATTGATGCTGATCGTAGTAGCCGATATCCGCGTTGCTGCCGTAGCGTACCGTGCCGCTATCGGGCACCTCCTGCCCGGTGAGCAGCTTGAAGAGCGTCGATTTGCCCACGCCGTTCGGGCCGATGATGGCCACCCGCTCCCCGGCACGCACGTGCAGATCGAGATCCTTAAACAGCGTGCGCTCGCCAAAGCCCTTGGTGAGGCCGCGCAGGCGCAGCACGTCCTCGCCGGTCCTGCGGCGAACGTGGAACGAGAAGCGAATGGCGTGCTCCTCCTGCGGTTTTTCGAGCCTCTCCATGCGGGCCAGCGCCTTTTCGCGGCTCTCGGCGGCGCGGATCGATTTTTCGCGGTTGAACATGCGGAAGCGCGCAATGATCGCCTGCTGCCGCTCGATCTCCTTCTGTTGGAGCGTGTACGCCTTGGTGAGCGCGGTGAAGCGCTCCTCCCGCAGCCGCATGGCCTGCGTATAGTTGCCGTTGTATTGCTCGATGGTGCCCATGAGCAGCTCGGCCAAGCAATCGCAAACCGAATCGAGGAAGTAGCGATCGTGCGAAATGACCAGCACGGTGCCTTTGTAGCTCTGCAGCGTGCTTTCCAGCCACTGGGAGGCTTCCAAGTCCAGGTGGTTGGTCGGTTCGTCCAGCAGCAAAAGATCGGGCTTTTGCAGCAGCAGGCGCGCCAAGCAGAGCCGCGTTTTTTCGCCGCCGCTGAGCTGGGCCACCGGCTGCTCCCATTGCGCGGGCACGAAGCCCAGGCCGCTGAGCACGCCCTGGATCGAGCTGCGCCATGCGTAGCCTTCGCCCTGCTCGAAGGTGTCGTTGAGCTTGGAATACTCGGCGGAAATGCGCGTGAAGGCCGCCTCATCCGCGTGAGCTTCGGCCATGTCGTGCTCCAGCGCGCGCATGCGCCGCTCGATCTCCATCAGCGGCGCGTAGACCTGCTCTAGCTCCTGCCATACCGTATTTTCGGGGTTCACCATGCCGTGCTGGGCCAGGTAGCCAATGCGCATTCCGCGCGCGATGTGAATCTGCCCTTCGTCGGGGTGATCCTCACCCGCCAGCATGCGCAGCAGCGTAGTCTTCCCGCTACCGTTCACGCCCACCAAGCCCATGCGCTGCCCCTGCTGCAAGGTGAGGTTGATGTCCTTGAGCACCAAGTTGACGCCAAAGGCCTTCTTGACCCCTTGCACCGATAGGATGATCATGTGCCGTTCCCTCCGTCCGCCTTGGCCGCCCAAGCGGACAGCGCCGTTTGCCCCTCTATCACTTCCTCACGGGGAAGGTCGCCCTGCCGCAGCCGCTCATCGGATTCCGCAAGCAGAGCGGCGTAGAATTCCTCACCCAGCTGCACCAACGTGCGGATGTCTCCGGGACGCGCGAAGCTGCGCAACTGCAAGAAAAGTACGTCCTCCGCGGCGGCGTAGGCGCCGCCCAGGCGCAAGAAGCGCAGCAGACTTCCGGTCTCTTCCGGGGAGCAGAGCTCGGCGCACTGCCCAAACACCTCGCGGGCGCGCTCCGCGCTGTGGCTGGCGATTTCGTCGTTTTCGATGGTGCAGAGCAGGAGGAGCGCACGGTGCTGCGCGGCCAGGATATCCTCGGGTTCCATGCGATCCTTGAACCGCTCAACCTCCAGCAGCATCAGCTCGCTGAGCGCCATGCGGCGCTCCGAAGTGAGCATATCCGAAAGCGTTTCCACCGAAAGCCCCTTGGCAGTGGCGCGATCCAAGCCGGTCAGTTGGCGAAAAAGCCTGTTCAGCTCTCCTTCGGCCTCCAGGTCGTTCAGCAGACGCATGATCAGGCGATAGGCCGCGCCGAGCATTTCAATCATGCGAAGCACGGTGTCCTCTTGAAAGTACATAGGCTCCCCCTCTTTGGTTCGTGGTGGTAATCCTTCATTTCATTATACGGTATACGCCCGGGAAAGCGCAAGGTTGATTGCGAATCGTAACTTTGGCTTCCATGCGGAGCACGGCGCGGCTCGCGGCGTACAGCTATTGCAACATAAGCAAAGAGCCATCCTTGCGGATGGCTCCTGTTGCCTGAGCTTTCGCCCAAGGTGGCACCTCCAAGGGGAATCGAACCCCTGATTCTGCCTTGAGAGGGCAGCGTCTTAACCGCTTGACCATGGAGGCATATGGCTGGGGAACTAGGATTCGAACCTAGACAATACGAGTCAGAGTCGTAGGTGCTGCCGTTACACAATTCCCCAACGCTTGCGTTGACCGCGTAGATTATTATAGGCGAGCGCATGATCGTTTGTCAAGCAAAAGTTGCAAAAACCTGAATAAGCTTTTTGCAAGCTTTCGAGCAGCCTTCGAGCAAGGCCAAGGCAAGCGTCGGGCAAATTCGTACAAACTCTGGTAGCGCAAGGCGTCGCGTGGTGGCAAGGGCTCCCTCACCTCACTGCAACTGGAACTGCAAACGATTTCGCTACTTGAATATCGGAAAATATACCTAAATCCTGAATAACTGCTTGAAAACGAGCGCGCGTCATCATACAATAGTGACAGATTTGGAGGTGCCCCCCATGCAGGATCGAACGAAACCATCGCTGGTAGGGACATGTTGTTACGCCTTGGTTGCCTTACTCTTGATTGCGTCTTTATTCTTCGGGTGGTTCAGACCGGCCAACGTTTCGAAACTCTCACTCTGGATGAAAACTCCCACCGACGCTAAGATTTTCACCCCTGCGGAGGGTATCAAATCAGCAAAGCTCAAGGTTGCCATCAGTCACGATCAGGTGACGCTCAACGGCGAAGCACCCACGGCTGCGCTCGCCGCCCGCTATGAGATGGTGCTCATGCCCATGGGCGCCTATGCTCTCGAGGGCTCCGATCCCGCCGCATGGTTCGCCACCCAAACGCCCGCGCAGCTCACGACACGCTCCATCGTCAGCCTGGGCGGCAAGCCCGGCGACGTGCTATATGTACGCTTGGCGGATGCCGACGAGGCCCAGGCCGGGGCGCAACCCGCCACCTGGTCCACCGTGCGCTTGGACGGCGAATACTTGAGCAACGCGTTGCCCGAGTATTCCGCATTCAACCTAAACGCATTGCTGGCGCAGGTCGAGGCGTTCTTGGTGAGCCCCACCTCGGAAGGCACCTTTCAGCCGGCCAACGCAAGCTCTATGATCGAGGTACTGCGCATCGTAGCTCCGTTGATGCCCTGGGCCGCCGGACTGGCGCTCGCGCTGCTGATGCTATTCCTAGCCGCCGTACTGTTTGCCCCCGCGCTGCGCAAACTGACCGGCAGCATCGCGCTGATCTGGACGGCACTGGTCGCCGGAGTCTCGGCAGGCGGGCTGCTGATACTCAACGAAATCCTGATGGCGCGCGAAATCCCGCTGCTCGCCGACGGCACGATCAAGTGGAGCGGCTGGACCGGCAGCTTCGCGGAACCAACCGTCATGGCAGGGCTCTGTGTAGGGCTGTCGCTCATCGCGCTGTTCACGCTGTACTACTCCCGCAAAGACACAATGCACCTCATGGTGCGCAACTGGCAGCTCTACCTCATGCTGGTGCCCGCTATCGTGCTGTTTGCGATCTTTGCCTACGGCCCCATGTTTGGCGCTACGCTTTCCTTTAAGGAATTCCACGCCAAATCGACCATTCAGCAAATGCCCTGGGTGGGCCTGCGCTGGTTCGTGTTCGCATTTAAGGACCCGATGTTCCTGCACGGCCTGCAAAACTCGATCATCCTCAGCGCGCTGCACTTCCTGTTTGGTTTCCCGGCCCCCATTCTGTTGGCGTTGCTGCTCAATGAGGTGTACAACGCGAAGTTCAAGCGCGTGGTGCAAACCGTCTCGTTCATGCCGCAGTTCCTCTCCTGGGTCGTCATCGGCTCGATTTTCATCGGCCTGCTCTCCATGGATGGCCCCGTCAACCAGTTCCTGATGCTTCTGGGCATGAAAAAGCCGATCCACTTCCTGGGTGATCCACAGATTTTCCGCACCACCCTGATATTCACCAACATTTGGAAGGGCGTTGGCTACTCAAGCGTCATCTTCCTGGCCGCCATCTCGGGCGTCGATCCGCAGCTTTATGAATGCGCCAAGCTCGACGGCTCCTCGCGCCTGCAGAACATGTGGTACATTACGCTGCCTTCGATTTCCAACATCGTGATCATCATGCTGATTTTGCGCCTGGGCTCCATCATCGAGGCGGGCTTTGATCAGATCGTCAACATGTACAACCCCACCGTGTACGCCACCTCGGACATCATCGATACCTACATTTACCGCAAAACCTTCTTCTCGACGGGCGGCGGTCAGGCCTTCGACTATACGTCCGCTATCGGCCTGTTCAAATCAGTGGTGAGCCTCATCTTTATCGTAGGCAGTAACCTGTGGGTCCGTCGGGCCCAGGGGAAGGAGGCGGCACTGTGGTAAAGCGTTCCAACAAAATCCGCTCCACGGCGGGTGAGCGCATCTTCGATACGTTCAACATCACGTTCATGGTTCTCTTTGCGCTTCTGATGATCTATCCCTTCTACGATGTCGTCGTGCAGTCGTTCTCCCAGGTCAAGACCTATGTAGGGCCTTTCGTGGTGCCTCAAAAGGTTACTTGGGAAGCCTACCGCATGCTCTTCCAATACAAGGACCTTTGGAACGCGTACGGCACCACCATTGTCCGCAGCATTTTTGTGGTGTCCCTGCACCTGTTTGTGGGCTCCATGGCGGCCTTCGCCCTTTCCAAAAAGTGGCTGCCGCTCAATGGCCTGCTGACCAAGCTAATGCTGTTCACCATGCTGTTCGGCGGCGGCATGATCCCCACCTACATGCTCTACCGCGACCTGGGCCTCCTCAACACCTTCGCCGTGCTGGTGCTGCCCAGCCTGGTTTCGGCCTACAACATCCTCATCATGCGCAACTTCTACCTCTCCATCCCCTCCTCGCTGGAGGAATCGGCACAGCTGGATGGCGCAAGCTGGCTGACGATCTGGAGCCGCATCGTGCTTCCGCTGTGCCTGCCGGTCATGGCGACCGTGGGGCTGTGGCTGCTGATGGGCGTTTGGAACGAATGGTTCGCCCCCTCGGTGTACATCACCAGCGGAAAGTACAAGGTCATTCAGCAAATTCTGCGTAAATTTGTGGTGGAAAACGATCCCTCCGGTATCGACAACGCGCTCAAAACCATCGACCGCAAGCGTGAACAGTTTACCGGCCGGCTGCTCCAATCCGCCACCATCCTTGCGGCCAGTATCCCGATCCTGATCATCTATCCGTTCATCCAAAAATACTTTACAAAAGGAATCATGCTCGGTGCCGTAAAGGGATGACGACCAGTCGGCGCATCGCGCGGCTGCGTCTCCACATAGGAACCCTTGTACCGCGATCCGCACAGTGAGGAATGCGGAAGGAGATTTTCGCGGCGGCAACGGTTCCCACCCCAGGCGCGTCTATTCAGGTGAAACTTACAACAAAAAGGAGTGTAGCTTCCCATGAAAAAACTGCTTGCCCTGGCTCTGGTTGCGCTGATGGCGCTGGCGCTGGTCGTTCCCGCCGCTTCCGCCGATCCCATGATCCCCTACACCGGCGAGAATCACATCACCTTCGCCGATGGCGAAAACTTCGAGACCGACGACAACCAGCTCCTCATCTGGTTCCGTCCTCAGGTCATCGATGCCCTTCGTCAGGATGGCGCCACCCTCGACGTGCTGAACATCATCGCCGAGCAACAGGGCGTGGACCTGCTGATCGCCAACCAAACCGATTCGAAGGATAACTTCTACACCCTGAAGATTCAGGAAGGCGCGAAGATGGATTACTACGAGCACTACGGCTCCCTGGGCGTTTATACCCAGCAGATCGCCGACGGCGTGCTCGAGCCCATCTCCGTGGACATGATCAAGGAATGTATGCCCAACTACGTCAAGTGGATCGAAGGCTACGTCGGCCCGAACGTGTGGGACATGCTCTCCGTCGATGGCAAGCTGTACGCGCTGCCGAACATCTGGTCGCTGGGCGCGAACGCCATGGGTCTGGGCGTGCGCGAAGACCTGCTGACCACCGCGGGCGCGACCGTTCCCACCACCATCGCCGAGTGGGAAACCGCCATGGAAAAGCTGAAGGCTGCGGGCCTGATCCCCTTCTCCTCCAGCAAGGATATCGGCATTCAGAACTCCCTGAACTGGATCTTTGGTGCGTACAACTCCTATCCCACCATCTTCCACGAGAAGGATGGCAAGATCGTGTACGGCTCCATTGAGCCCGAAGCCAAAGAGCCCCTGCGCATCGCCGCCGATTGGTACGCGAAGGGCTACATCGACAACGAGTACGCCACCATCGACGATGCCGCCAATCAGCAGAAGTGGAATGACAGCAAATCCGCTTCCACCCTGTTCTACTTCTACTGCTTCTATCCCAAGGGAGCTCACCTGGGCGACGATTACTACCGCGTGGTGTACAACACCCCCGGCGCGATCGTGAACCACATTGCGCTGCCCAAGGGACCGGAAGGCTTCTCCGGCACCGCCCAGAACCCCAGTATCGGCGCTGGCAACCGCTTTGCCGCGGGCACCTCGGCCGAGAAGATCGAAAAGTACCTGAAGTTCTGGGATTATTGCTCCATGACCCAGGAAGGCATCAAGATGTTCATGGCGGGCATCGAGGGCGAAACCTACAACATGGTGGACGGCAAAGTCCAGTTTGTTGAGGGCTTGGCCGATGAGCTCAACGAGGACGGCTCCATCAAGGTCGACCACAAGGCCGATCGCCAGAAGCTGGGCATCGAGTGCGATTTCAACTGCATCCCGGTCTCGCTGAACAACTACGACCTGCAGTACTGGAACCTCGATCCGGCCTACACCCAGGCCCGCATCGATGCGCCGCTGAAGAACCCCGGCCTCTACGACGTGATGAAGACCTTCCCGCGCCCCGTGTGGGAGCAATACAAGGATGCCCTCACCAAGCTGCAGGAAGATTTCTACTATGCCGTGTTCACTGGCGCCAAGACCGTCGATGATTTCGACGCGTTTGTCGCCGAATGGCTCGCCGCGGGCGGCCAGGAAGTTCTGGACGAAGCCAACGCGCTTTGGGCCGCCAGCAAGTAACCCATTCCCCTATCTGCGATGTAGCACATAGCAAAGCGGCCACGCTAGATTCTAGCGTGGCCGTTCTGTATGCCCTCTGATACTACCCTCGTACGATCTCCCTTTAATAGACGGCAACCCGTCAAAATTAATCTATTTTTACCATGTAGCTTGTTTACAACCCATGCATTCGGTGATAAGATAAAACTACGATTTATGTAGAAAAATGCGAGTCTCGCGTTTTATGCTCGGCGAGTGTTTTGGAAACCCGCATCGAAACCGGTTCGCCGAAAGGAGTTCGCTTTCATGAGGAGAGCAAAGCTCATTGCAGGGATACTGCTGGTAGCTGCGATCGCTTTTGCCACGGCGTATCCGGCTGCCTATGCCATCACCGATGAAAAACGGGCGGAATTTACCCTCGAGGTAATTCGCCTGATCAACCTGGAGCGCGAGAAGGAAGGAATCCCTCCTCTACAGGAGAATCCCCCCCTGATCCCTCCTGCGGAGCTGCGTGCGGAGGAGGCCGAAGTGCTCTGGGCACACAAGCGTCCACCCGACAGCAGGTCTTGGAATACCGTTTTTGTCGAATTTGGTTTTACCGAACAAAAGCGCGGCGAAAACCTGGCCTACGGACAGAAAACGCCCGCCAAAGTGGTCGCAGCGTGGATGAAGAGCCCTGGTCATCGCAAAAACATACTGAATGAGCGTTTCACAAACGTCGCCATCGGCCTGTTCGAGCACAAAGGAACTCTGTACTGGGGCCAACTCTTCTTCGATAATGGTTCGGTGGAGGAAGGCACGATCTCGGCCTCGGGTTACGGCCCGGGCGGTATGCTGATCTATCCCGAGGGGTTGCCGCCCCCCGAGGCATCGGACGAGGGCGATGACGTACCGCAGCCCGACGAAGGCGCTGTGCAGTATGCCCTAGTCGATAACGGCATACGGCTGAACCTACGGGCAGAGCCCAGCGGAAAGAGCAAATCGCTTGCGGTGCTGGAGGAAGGCACGCGAATGAAGGTGCTCGACATACTCGACGGCTGGGTCGAGGTGGAGCTGGACGATGGCACGCGGGGTTGGGCCAGCCAGAAATATGTTGTTATTCAATAACGTTTTCAGGCCACGAAGCCATGCAAATCGAACAACAGGGAGGAATCCACATGATGACGCAGCAGGGTGCCGTAGGGCGCGGCAAGTCGGTGCATGCCCTTTTGCCGGATGCGCTGAGCATGTTCTGTGAAAAGATCGCGCTAATTCTGAGCTCCGGCGTGTCGATGGTCAATGGCGTAGAGGCCTTGTGCCGGAATTACAAAAACACACCCTATGCTGGGGCGTTCAACGCCATGTCCGAGTCGGTGCGCGATACGGGCATTCTTCATGAAGCGTTGGCGAAGGCCGGTCTCTTCCCGCCCTACATGGTGCAAATGGTGAAGATCGGCGAGCAGACCGGCAAGCTCGACCAAGTGATGTCCTCGCTGAGCGATTATTACGCGCGCGAGCACAGGATCAAGCGCTCGGTACAGCATGCGGTAGTTTATCCCGCCTGTCTCATCGGCATGATGGCGGTGGTCATCCTGGTGCTGGTCATCAAAGTTCTGCCCATCTTCCGCGAGGTCTACGCCAGCCTGGGCGCGGTGGTATCCGGCACGACCAGCGCGCTGATGAACTTCGGCATGAACGTGGGCTTCGTGGTGCTGATCGCGGCCGCGGCGGTAACGCTATTGGCGCTGGCTGTGGCGCTGCTGATGCGCACCTCCAAGCGCCAGCAGGTGCTGGATTTGCTGGGCAAGGTGTTCCCCCCAGTGCGCCGCCTGAGCGGGTGCATGGTCGCGCGGCGCTTCGCCTACAACATGGCGCTCATGCTGGAGAGCGGATTCCCGCTGGAAGAAGCGCTTTCGCTGATCGGCGGCGTGATGGACGATCCGCACGGCCGGGAAAAGGTGGAGCGTTGCCAGCAATTGCTCGCCGAAGGCAAGGATTTCCCGGACGCCATTGAAGCGGTGGGCATGTTCGATCCCCTGCACAACGAAATGATCGCGATTGGATTCCTGACCGGCAAAACCGACAAGGTGATGGAAAAGCTCGCCGATATCTATCAGCAGCAGATGGACGACGACCTTTCGCGCCTGGTATCGATCATCGAGCCTTCGATGGTTATCGTGCTCACCGTCATCATCGGCGCTATCCTGATGGCCGTGATGCTGCCCATGGTGAGCATCATGACCTCGATCATTTAATCCGACCTTTATTCCGACCACGAAAAAGGGGGCGAGGCTATGCAGCTGTACGACATCAAGCAGAAAAAGGGTTACGCACGGTTAGCGGTCTCTGCGGCCCTGTTTCTGCTGCTCATTGTGCTGGCTATGCAAGTGTTCGGTGGCATGGAGGCACGGGTAGATGCGGAGCAGGCGGTGCGGCTGGCGGAAACTCTGCGGCATGCGACGGTGACCTGCTTCTCGGTGGAGGGGCGCTATCCCCCCACGCTGGCATACCTGACCGAAAACTACGGCGTGCAGGTAAACCAAAGCAAGTTCACGGTGGATTTCCAAGTCATCGCCCCCAACATCATGCCCGATATCGAGGTCGCCCTGGCGAATGCGGCCAGCGCGACCGCGACGCAAGAACAAGAGGCGACGGATAAAGCGCTTGAACAAAAAGAGATTCACGAGAAAGAGACTGTGGAAGAAGGAGAGGCCGGATGAGCAAAGCATTGCGCACAGGCGAAAAGCACAGCATCAGTTCGGCTTTCATCTTCCTGCTCATCGGCCTGTATGCCGTGTTCTCGCTGCTGCTGGTGCTGATTGGCGTAGGGGCCTATCAGAACGCCGTGCAAGACACGCAGTCGAACGAAAAGGTGCGGACCTCCCTGAATTACATCGCCAACAAGGTGCGCGCCGCCGACGCGGTGGATGCGGTGGCCGTGGAGGAATGGCACGGCATCCCCTCGCTGCTGCTGAAACAATGGATCGACGGTTCGCCCTACGAGACGCGCATCTACTATCTCCCGAATCCGGAGGGCGAAGGCGGCGCGGTATACGAGCACTTCGTGTACCGTGGCGACGATTGGGGCCCCGAGGAGGGCATGCACATCGTGGATGTGTCGGCGCTTTCCATCGAGCAGGAAGGTAACCTGCTCTCGCTTACGCTGAAAACCCTGGAAGGGCGGACGTTCCCGCTGCATCTGCGGCTGCGCGCCGCCGCGCGTTGAGGGAAGGAGGAGAGCCATGCAACACTCAAGCAAGGGCAATGTGCTGCTGATGGAGCTAATCGTCGTCGTGCTGTTCTTCTCCCTTATTGCGGTGACGATCACGCAAGTGTTCGTGGGCGCTTACTTCAAAAGCCACTCCAACGCGAGCAAGCAGCGCGCCTGGATCGTGGCTTCGGATTGGGCGGAGCTGCTTTCCGGCGAAGAGACACCCGCCGAATTTCTGGAACAATCCGGTTTCACCCGGGAGACCGATGGCGCTTTCGCGCAGCTTTCGCCCGATGGCGAGTTTCGCGTACGCATCGCGCTCGCGCCTGAGCCGAGCGCTGTGCTGGGCCGCCTGGTCGAGGCAGATGTGCAAGTATTTGCGGCAATCGCCGCCCCTGCTATCGATGCGGAGGCTCCGCTGGTATCGCTGCCAGTGGCCAGCTACCTTGCCCCGCAGGAGGTGCGCCCATGAAAACCGGATTTGATTACCGGATCGGCCCCGGCATGAGCTCACTCATGATGATCTTTGTGGTGCTGTGCATGGCGGTGCTGGCGGTGCTCACCCTGGCCGTAGTGCAGGTCGATAGCGTGCTCAACGAAAAGAGCGCGGCGGCCACCCTCAGCTACTATCAAGCCGCCGTGCAGGTGCAGCGCGACCTGAAAGCGCTGGATGCGGAGCTCGAGCAGGCGCGAGCCGATTCAAACGGCGATGTGGCTGCGTACGTCGATCGCCTGATGACCCTGGGGCAAGGCGGCGGTGCCGTGATCGACGAGGACAGCGGCGAGTGGATGATCCGCATCGTCGTGCCCATGGGCGCGGATCGGCAGCTCGAAGCCCTGGTGACCATCCCAAAAGCGCTGGAGGGAGAGCGGTACCGCCTCGTAAGCCACCAAGCCCAAGTGACCAGCCCCTGGGATGCCCCGGAGAGCATCGGATACTATCAGCGCCCCGAATAACACAGCGAACCCGCACCTAGCCAAGGCGGGGCTCGCATTCTTCGTGCAATCCATAGGGCTTAGCGCCTCCGGGCGCACCGTTCACCGCACGCGCCAGCGGATTGATTCTACCCCCGCAAAGGCGTCGGCCTCCAGCCGCTTGGGCTGCTCGGTAAAAAACTCTACTATCGATTTATCGTTCTTGATGTTCCAAATACCGGCGACGCGCCCATTCACCGCGATGGTGGGGTTGCATATGCCGGATTTTAGTATGACCCGGCTCTTGTATTCCTCCGGCAAAACCGCGCTGCGCTCTGCGTATGATACGATGAAAGGATCGAAGCCCGAAAGCAGCGTGAGCTCCGGGATATCGGCACTTTCCGGCTCGCCGCAGGAATAGTACTTGCGGCCCTTGAGCTCGAAGCATTCGAACTCATCCAGGGGCAGCTTGCGCAGCTCCTTGGTGTCCTCCTTCCAGAGGCCGAAGAATAGGGCCGCGTCGGCCAAGGTTGCGGGGCCGTATGCAGCGAAATACCGGCGCAACAGCTCGGGCAGCACCTCCTCGAAGGTCTGCGTCGGCTCCGCATCAATCAGATCAAAATCGCGGCTGGCCATATCGCGGAACGCGACCCTGCCCATTCGCGCCAGGTGCACAAATATGCCGCCCCATGGCGAAAACATCATATCGATGAACTGCGCATCGTGCGTATCGGCAAATATGCGGCGGAACTCAGCGCGCGAAAAGACGCCATCCTCCATGTAGCGCAGCACTTCCTCGGCAAACGAGGCGATCACATCATCGCCGTAGAAGCGCGCAAGGTAGGTTCCCCCAGCATGCAGGGCCAATAGCTGCGGTAAATCCTCGAACACCACGCCGTGCAGGGTTCCACGATAGAGCCAAGTCTTTGTGAGCGCTGTCTTCCAGCCGCGAATGTCCGCACCGCGGATCAGCGCCGAGAAAGGAACGTTGCGGTAAAACCAGCTGTGCAGCCCCATCAGCTCGTGGGAAAGCGTGGTGATATCCTCGCAAGCGCGCGAAAGAAACTGCCCATGCATGCGCTGGCGAATGATCCGCTCGGTCAAATTCTTCTCATCCATAGTCGCTCTCAAACTCATTTCCCCTATTCTACGGATGGTAAATCCGCTTCCGAAGCTGTATACTGACCCAGTGAATCGCGCTGTGATGATTCGCGTCTTGCTGCTTTAATCGCTGATGATTCGATAAAAAGGGGGCCACCTCGATGAACGGAAAAATCTACGAATACGAGGCCATGATCCAGGCCGCCGAGCCCGATGCGCCCAACAAGGGCGGCGCATTCGTGCTATTCCCCTACGACGTACGCGCCGAGTTTGGCAAGGGGCGCGTCAAAGTGCGCGCCACCTTCGACGGCGTGCTGTACGAGGGCAGTGTCGTCAACATGGGTGTCCAGAACCCGGATGGGTCGGTATGCTATATCCTGGGCATTTTGAAGGACATCCGCGCCAAGATCGGCAAGCAACCCGGCGACACCGTGCGCGTGACCGTGCAGGAGCGGGAATGAGCCTGCCGCAACCGAAACCCAAAATGCCCCGATGCGCGCGCCGAGCGATTACAGCAGGTGCGCGCATTCCTTTTCAAAGCTGATGAACGCTTCCTCGCCCACGGCGTATATCCTCTTGTTTACCGGGCAGTTGTCGGCGATCTTCACCAAGGTGTCGCCCACGCGCACATGGTAATTCTGGTAGCTGCCCATGAAGCAGCTAAGCTCCACCCGGCAGGGCAACAGGCCCCGGGTTCCAAGGGCGATCGCCTCGGGCCGAAGCACGATTCTGCACGCATCGCCGGGCTGACGCGGCATCTCGGTCTCCACGGCCACGCTCTTTCCGCCCACCTGCACCATGCATTCGCTGCCCTCCATGCGCTCCACCACGCCCTCCAGGAAGTTGGCCTCGCCAATGAAATCCGCCACAAACTCATTGGCGGGATGGTAATAGATATTCATAGGGCTACCCACCTGGGCGATCACACCCTTGTTCATGATGATGATCTGATCGCTGATGGACATGGCCTCGCTCTGATCGTGGGTCACGTAGATCGCCGTAATGCCCAGCTTTTGCTGGATTCGGCGAATCTCGGTGCGCATGGCGACGCGCAGCTTGGCGTCCAGGTTGGAGAGCGGTTCATCGAAAAGCAACACCCCCGGCTCCACCACCAGCGCTCGCGCCAACGCCACGCGCTGCTGCTGCCCGCCGGAAAGCTGGTTGGTCATGCGCTGCTCCATGCCCTCAAGCTCCACCAAATCCAGTATCGCGCCGACGCGCCGCTCGATGTCGGCCTTGGGAAGCTTGCGCAGCTTCAGCCCGTAGGCCACGTTGTCGAACACATTGTAGTGCGGAAACAGCGCATAGCTTTGGAACACCATGGCGGTATCCCGCTTGTTGGGCGGCAGCGCGTTGATCGCTTCGCCCCCCAGGTACACCTCGCCCTCGTCCGGGCTCTCAAACCCGGCGATCATGCGCAGCGTGGTGGTCTTTCCGCAGCCACTGGGCCCCAGCAGCGTCACGAAGCTGCCCGGTTCCATGGCGATGGACACATCGCGAACCGCATAGAAATCCTGGTTTGTCTTGGGGTCGCGGTACACCTTGGAGAGGTGATCCAGCACAACCCCCTTGCTTTGCTTACTCATCGTCCGAGCCTCCCTTGAGCTTTTTGCTGGTGCCAAAGCGGCGCATGAACAGGTTCATCAGCGTGATCGAGGCGTACACGATCAAAATCAATATGGTAGCATAAGCGCAGGCCACGCCGTACTTGCCCTTCTCGGCGAACTCGTTAATTTGGGTGGTCACCAGCAAAAACTGCGGCGTAACCAGCAGGATCACGGCGCTGATGGCGGTGATCGATCGCACAAAGGTGGTGACCAGTCCGCTGAAGAAGCTATCCTTGATCAGGGGCAGGGTGACGGAGGTGAACACCTTGCCGCTGCCCGCGCCCATATCGTACGCGCTCTCTTCGATGGATTTGTCAATCTGCCGCAGGGCGGAAATGCCGCTGCGCGTGCCCACAGGCAGGCTGCGCACAATGAACACGATGATGAGGATGGCCCCCGATCCATACAGCCCCTGCAAAAAGCCGGTGCCCATCACGCCGCCCGCGAACCCACGGATGTAGCCGATGCCCAACACCGTGCCCGGCACCGCCATCGCCAGCATGCTGACAAATTCGATGAATGCCTTCGACCGGAACTTCTTTTTAACCACCAAGTAGCTGATGATCATGGAAAGCAGCGCCGTGATGGGCGAAGCGATGAGGCTGAGCACGAAGGAATCGCGGAACGCGATGAGCCCGCGATACTTGAACATGTATTGGAAATGCTTGAGCGTCAGCGAGTAATCGCGCCCCCATAGGTTGAACAGCGCGCCGAAGGGGATGCTCACGTACATCAGGATGACGAACGTGGAGACCAGGCCGCATAGCACGCTCAACGGCACGGTCACGCTTTTATCGGAAATGGGCATGCGTGCGCGGCTGGCCTTGCCCGAAAGGGTGGCCACCGTGCGCTTTTCCAGATAATACTTCTGAATGAGGAACAGCACCAGCGTCAGCGAAAGCAGCACCACCGCCATGGCCGCCGCACCCACCTTGTCGTACGCGCCCGTTACCTGCAGATAGATGGTGGTGGCCAATGTATCGAAGCTGCCGCCGATGATCATGGGATTGGCGAAATCGGCCACCGATTCGATGAACGTGACCAGCAGCGCGTTGCCGATGCCGGGCAGCAGCAGGGGCAGCGTCACGGTGGTGAACACCTTCCAGCGGCTGGCCCCCATATCCCGGCTCGCTTCCTCCAACGCGGGATCGATGTTTTTCAAAAGACCCTTGAGCATCAGATAGCAAACCGGGAAGAAGGTGAGCGTCTGCACAATGGCGATGCCGTGAAGGCCGTAAATGTTCGAATCGTAATAGCCCAGCAGCGAACGGGTGATGAGCCCGGCCTTGCCGAAAAGCAGGATCATGCTGAGCGAAAGCACGAAGGGTGGCGACACCACCGGCAGCATGGATACCACATCAAACAGCTTCTTAAGTGCCTTGAAACGCACGCGCACATACACATCCACGTAGGCAAACAGGAGACCCAGCAGAGTGGAGCCTACGCCGGTGATGAGGCCCAATTGCAGCGTGTTGGTGAACGCCTTGCGAAAAACGCTGAAGCTCAGCACACGGGAAAAGATGGCGAGCGTAAGCCCCTCGCCCTTCACCAGTACGCTATCGATCAGCAGCGTCGCCAGCGGATAAACGATGAATAAGAGCAGGAAAATCAACAGCACCACGATGGTGGATACCATGATGGGATCGCCAAAAAACTTCTTGCGATTCAGACGAGCACTTTGGGACGCGGCGGAAGCCAAATCGATCCCCCCCTTTTGATTCACTCTGGAACAGCCCGCGGGTAGGCCGCCAAACAGCTAGAAAGCGGAGGACGACGTTTGTGGCGCCATCCTCCGCTTGGTTGCTCTTCGGGGTGTTTACTCGGTCTTAAACCGGGCATCCGCAGCCGCGCCCAGGGCGGCAAAGAAATCTTCCACGTACTTGGAGGTGTTGGCCTTGGCGTCCGCAAAATCATAGGCGATTACGTTGTCGGGATCCAGACCGAATTCCGTCGCTTCCTTGGGCTGTTCGGCGTTGTCGAGCAACAGGAACTGGAAGCTCTCGTTTTCCTTGGCGATGTTGACGCAATCCGGGCTCAGGGCGAACTCGATCCACAGCTTGGCCGCGTTGGGGTGCTTCGCGCCCTTGAAGATGGCCGTCGCGCCGACTTCAAAGCTGGTGCCGCTGGAGGGGATGATCAGCTCGATGTTGTCGTATCCATCCAGGATTTGGGTGATGCCATCGTGCAGGAAGCCCACGCCGATGACGCACTCGCCCACGCCCACCTTCTTGGAGGGGCCGGAGCCGCTCTTGGTGTACTGCGCAACGTTCTTATCCAGCTCCACGAAGTAGGCCATGGCCTCATCGTGGCCCATCATCTGCACCATGGTGTTGATGATCAGCTTGGCGGTGCCGGCGGTGTTGGGGTTGCTCAGCCAGATGAGGCCCTTGTATTCGGGCTTGATGAGGTCGGCCCAATCCTTGGGGGCTTCCAGGCCCAGGCGGGTCAGCTCTTCGCTATTGACCATGAAGCCCAGGATTCCCTTGTAAATGCCGTGCCAGTTGCCGTCCTTATCCTTGTACATATCGCCCAGCAGGTGGGAGGCATTGACGGCGGCATAGGGCTCTAGCAGGCCCTTGGCGGCGCACTCGTTGTAGGGATCGGTGGTGCCGCCGAACCATACATCCGCAGAGGGGTTGCCGTTTTCTTCTTCAAT
>JAVBLJ010000014.1:0-33640 GCA_031553615.1 Eubacteriales bacterium | reverse complement strand
CCCGCAGCCCCCCCGCAGCATCCCAGCGGCAAGCAAAGCGAGCCGCCCCAGGGAG
Source organism: Eubacteriales bacterium (assembly GCA_031553615.1). Classification (GTDB taxonomy): domain Bacteria; phylum Bacillota; class Clostridia; order Christensenellales; family Aristaeellaceae; genus WQXF01. The sequence continues at coordinate 33,585 of JAVBLJ010000014.1, read as the reverse complement.
CTCGAGGGGCCGCAGCCCCCTCGAATCAATTCGTATCGCACGGCTTTGCCGGGCGGGCGGGGAGTTTTCCGTAGACGAGGGGCCCGCAGGCCCGTAGCCCGCAGGGCCGAGCGGAGGAAAACATTCCTCCCAAAGCGACCAACGGGAGCCGCGCCTCAGCGCGCACCCTCCCCACCGAACGTGAACGCCTCAGCGTTTGCGTTCGAATGCGCCAGCGTTTGTGGGCGGGCGCGAAGCGCCAAAAGAAGGGTGGCATTACGCCACCCCCCGGGGCTTTGAGAATGAAGGATTCACCGAATGGTTGTTCCTTCTTATCTGCTCCTGGATTTGCTTTGAGAGCGGCATGAGCTGCATGAAATACAGCGAAGCTTGGTGACAAGCGCCTGTTCAAAAAGCGTTCCCAGGTTGCGGCATCAGCCTGCCGCGAGCCCCACAGTTAGTATGGCGCGGCGGGGCGCAAATATGCGGAGAGAAATAAAAGAAAACGGAAACGGCGGGAGAGCACAGAAACCGCTGGGAAGCGGCGGGGGGATGGCTTAGAATGGCAAAAACGCGGGGGACGCCTAACTTTTTTGATGAAATTTACGCGCTGGTGGCGGGCATTCCTTCCGGCGCGGTGATGACCTATGGCCAGATCGCGCTGGTTCTGGGCAGGCCGCGCGCCGCCAAGGTGGTGGGCTCGGCCATGCGCCTTGCGCCCGCACATCTGCCGTTGCCCTGCCATCGCGTGGTGACCGCCCAGGGCACGTTGGCTCCCGGCGATGCGTTCGGTGCCCCCGGCGTGCAGCGCGAACTGCTGCGGGGCGAGGGCGTGCCTTTCCTAGCAAACGGGCGAATCGATTTGGCGCAAAGCGTGTGGAATCCGCCAGAAGAGGCGATTCGGCGCGCCAAGGAGGGGGCGCGTTAGCCCTGGTAGCCCACCTGCGCCTCGACGCGCTCGCCCTTCACGTCCAGCCCGGTCAGCGCCGGATCGCCCAGCATCATCGCGCGCTGGATGGAAAAATAGCCGTAGCGCTTGCGGATGGTATCCATCGCGTTCTCCACGGCGGCCAGCCGGTCGTGGCGGCGATCCTCCTCCCACATGGTGAGCTGTTGCGCGCCCCCGGCGGGCGAAATATCGGATACCGTGACACCCAGCGAGCGCAGCGGCTTCTGCACATCCCAATGGTAGTGCTTCAGAAATAGCCCCAAAGCGGTTTCGGCGATTTCTCCAGCGAGCTGGGTGGGCTGCCGCAGCTTGGTTTGCCGCTCGAAGGAGAAGAGCGCGTTGTCCCGCATCCAAATCTGCACGGTGCGGCCCTGCAGCCCCTGCTCGCGCAGCCGTGCGCCCACGCTCTCGGCCAACATGTGCAGGGTCAGCTTCGCATCCAGATCGCAGGTCAGGTCGCGGGGGGTGGTGGTGCTGTTGCCCACGCTGCGCGCCTCGGCGCTGTGCCCAAAGGCGAGCACCAGCCCGTTGTCGCTGCCGTTGGCGAAGTCCTGCAGCATTTCGCCGTGCTTGCCCAGCAGGCTGACGACCGTCTCCCGTGGGAGCTGTGCCAGTTGGCCGATGGTGCGTATGCCAATGTTGAGCAGCCGCTGCTCGGTGGCCGCGCCTACGTAGAGCATCTCCCGCGTTTTGAGCGGCCACACCAGCTCGCGCATGCGTTCCGGCGCGATAACCGTCACCGCGTCCGGTTTCCTCATGTCCGAGCCCAGCTTGGCGAACACCTTCGAAAACGATACGCCCACCGATACCGTGATGCCTAGCTCCGCCCACACGCGGCGGCGAATCTCGTCCGCCACGGCGGGGCCGTCGTTGCGCGGGCTGTGCGTGATGTCCAGCCACGCTTCATCCAGCCCAAAGGGCTCCACGCAATCGGTATATTCGTAAAACATTTTGCGCATGCACATGCTCATGCGTTCGTACTCGTGCGGACGCGGCGCAATGCATACCAGTCCGGGGCATTTCTGCCGCGCTTTCCACAGCGTTTCGGCGGTGACGATGCCCGTTTTGCGGGCCAGCTCGTTCTTGGCCAGCACGATGCCGTGCCGCATCGATTCATCGCCACCCACCACCATGGGCACGTGGCGCAGCTCCGGCCGTTCGCGCATTTCGCACGAGGCATAGAAACAATTGGCATCCACATGCAGGATTACGCGTTGCATACGGTTCACCTCGCTATGCTAAAGGCGAATAAATAAAAGAGAACGAATGATCGGCGCACGAATGTTCGGCGAACTTTCGTTCGCTTTGAGTATAACATCCCTCTGCCCAAAACGCAACAGGGAAAATCAGGGCGTGTCGGCGTAATAAGATGAAAAGGAAGGCACTGGGAAGGTACGCTCAGAACGGCAAAGATTACCGTTTGGACCACTGGAACGCCAACTTGCGCGCGGGAACGGACAGGTGGTGACATTTGGATTGTGCGAGGAGGTGGCGCGGAGTATAATGGCGTTAGAAACAGGGGATGAACGTTGGAGAGGATGAGCCTATGCACGCCATCGAATTGAATCACCTGACCAAGACATATGGCAGGGCCCGTGGCATTGTGGATGTATCGTTCACGGTGGACGAGGGGGAGATGTTTGGATTCATTGGGCCCAACGGCGCGGGCAAATCGACCACCATCCGTACGCTGCTTGGCCTGCTGCTGCCCACCAGCGGCTCGGCGACCATATTCGGCAAGGATATCGTGAAGCAGGGCGTGGAGATTCGCCGCGAGGTGGGCTACTTGCCCGCCGAAGTGTTCTACTACGAGGACATGCGCGTGGTCGATCTGCTCCGGTATTCGGCGCGCTTTTACAAGCGCGATTGCGGCGCGCGCATCGAATCGCTGTGCGCGGCTCTGGAGCTCGATCCTAAGCGCAAGATCAACGATCTCTCCTTCGGCAACCGCAAGAAAGTGGGCATCGTGCAGGGGCTGCTGCACGAGCCGCGCCTGATCATACTCGACGAGCCGACCAGCGGCCTGGACCCGCTGATGCAGCATACGTTCTTCGATCTTATTGAGCAGGAGAATCGGCGCGGCGCGACCGTGCTCTTCTCCTCGCACATACTGGGCGAAGTGCAGCGGCTCTGCCAGCGGGTGGCGATCATCAAGGAGGGCCGTCTCGTTCAGCTGGAGACCATGGAGCAACTGCGCAAGAACAACTGCAAGCGGGTGCACGCCACCTTTGCCGAGGCCGAGACCGCGCAAACCTTCCGTGCCGCGCTGGAGGGGGTGGCGGGCGTGAGCGATGTGCAGGCCGAGGGGCCGCGCGTCGGATTCCTGCTGCGCGGCGATCTGAACCAGGTGCTGGCGCTGCTGGCCGCGCGGACGGTGGCCGATCTGGAGATCAGCGAGCCCACCCTGGAAGAGATTTTTCTGCATTACTACACCAAGGAGCCCGCTGCGGGGGTGAGCGCATGAACGTGTACCGCGAGGAGCTGCGCACCCAGGCGCGTGCTACGCTGGGCTGGGCCGTGGCCATGTTGGCGGCGGTGGGGGTATTTCTGGGCATCTACCCCGCTTTTGCGCAGCAGATGGAGTCGCTGCGCGTGCTAGTGCAGGGCTTTGGCAAGCTGGCGACGCGCGCGCTGGGCATGGATATCCTTCTGCTGCCCGGCATACTCGGCTTCTTCAGCTTTTTGCAGCTGTACGTGATCGTTATCGGCGCGATCCAGGCGATGCTATTGGGTGCGGGGCTGGTGGCGCGTGAGCGGCGCAACAAGACCGCCGATTTCCTGTTTGCCAAGCCTGCTTCCCGCCTTGGGATCTATAGCGAAAAGCTGCTGGCCGCGCTGACGCTCATCGTGCTCACCAACGCGGCCTATCTGGCGGTCTCGCTGGGTTTTGCGCAGGTGGTGGCCGCCTCCGAAGCGTTTCCCATGGATCGGTTGCTACTCATCGCGCTGAGCATGCTCTGGACGCAGCTTTTCTTTGCGGCGCTGGGTTTTCTGGTGGCGGTGCTGATGCGGCGGCTCAAGTCGCCCTTCACGCTAGCGCTCAGCACGGTGTTCGGCCTATTCATCGTGGCGCTGATCGCCGCCCTGCTCGAGGAGGATGCGCTGCGCTACCTGACCCCGTTCCGCTACTTCGATGGCGTGAGCGTGCTGCTGCATGGCGGCTACGACCCGGCGCTGTTTGGGCTGGGCCTTGCGCTGACGGTGCTGATGACGGCGGGCGGGCTGTTTGCGGCCCGGCGGCTCGATCTGCCCGCGCTGTGAGCGCCGTGTGAGATTACGGAATGAGACCGAGGGGGAGGGAATGCGATGAACATGCTGCTGCGCGAGATGCGCATGGGGCTTAAGCAAATGCTGATTTGGTGTGCGGGCATGGCGGCCCTGCTGGCCACCGGCATGGGCAAGTACGCGGGCATGAGCGGGAATATCGATCAATTGAACACCTACATGGTGGTGGTGCCTGCGCCGATTCGTTCGCTCATGGGCTTGAACGATTTCAATCTGGGCGAGGCGCTGGGCTTTTATGGGGTGATGTTCACCTTTTTGCTGCTGATCGCCGGGGTGCACGCCGCCATGCAGGGCGCGGGCGCGCTGGTGAGCGAGGAGCGGGATCGCACCGCCGAATTCCTGCTGGTGAAGCCGGTCAGCCGGTTGCGCGTGCTGGCCGTAAAGCTGCTGGCTGCGTTTATTCAAGCGATGGCGCTCAACCTGGTCACCTGGGCCGTGAGCGCGGCGGCGCTATCGTCCTATTATCCCGGCGGCGGGTATGCGGGCGGCTTGGCGGGGCTCATGGGCAGCCTGCTGCTGTTCCAGCTGGTGTTTCTGGCCATCGGCGTGGCGGTGGCTGCGCTGATTCGCAAGCCGGAGCGCGCGGCGGCAATGGCCAGCGGTGCGTTGATGGCCGCCTTCCTCTGCACGCTGGTGGCCGGACTCACCGGTGCGCTCGGCTTTCTGAATCACCTGACCCCGTTCGGGGTGTTCGCCGCGCGCCATGTGCTGAACGAAGGCGGGCTTTCCGTCTGGGCATTCGCCTATGCCGTGCTGATCTGCGCCGCCGCCGCCGCGCTGGCGTTGCGGCTCTACCCACGCCGTGACATATTGCTATAGGGAAGGAGCGGGGCCGTGCTTCGCCGCAGGAGGTGGCGGAAGCCGTAGCACCTCGTCCAAGCTTGCAGTTTAAGCAAAGCTTACCGTTCAACTAAAGCTACCGTTCAACTAAAGCGTACAGCAAAAAGCGAGTCTTGCCGCTAGGGCAAAGCTCGCTTTTTTGTGTTGGGGGACGTCGCTACTGCGACGTCCCCCTGTGTTGCCTAATCACGCGTTGCGTTTGTGATACGACACGCTACGATTATTCGGCTTCGCCGATGGCGCCCTTCCAGATGGTGATCATTTCCTGCAAGCCCATCTCTTCGAGCTTCGCGGTGTAGGCATCCCAATCCGCTTCGACATCTGCCTGGCCGCTCACCCACTCGGCGACCTTCTGGTCGATGTAGTTGGCGATGTCGGTGGTCAGGGTCGCGGCGCGCTCGGCGACGTCGGCGCCCAGCCACACCTGGGGAACCATCTCGTTGAGGTAGGGCTCGTAGACGGCATCAGCGGTCTTTTTCTCGTCGTAGGGGATCGGCTGGCCTTCTACCGGCAGAATTTCGATCTCAACCGGGCAGAAGCGCGGCAGCGACTGCGTGAAGGTGTTGGCCCAGCCGTACTTCTCGCGGTCTGCTTCGCTCAGTTTGGCTTCATCCAGGCGGCGGAAGCTGCCATCTTCGAGCTTCTCCAAACGCCAGCCAAACAGGCCGTTGGACATCTGCATGGAGTTGTCCAGATCGAACACGTTGTCAAACCATTTCACAATCAGGCCCGGATCGGCGGCCTTGTTGGTGATGCCGACCTGGGAACGGAACAGGTACACGCCGTAGCTGCCGCGGTGATAGATGGGCTTGTCGCAGTATTCGCTGCTCAGCACCGGCAGGGTGCGGAAGGGGGTCTCGTTGGTGCCGGGCACCATGTCGTAGAAATCGCCGGAGCCGTAGGCCATGGAGCAGCCGTACAGGTTCTGCTTGCCCTTCGCCTTCCAGGTCTCCAGATCCTGGGTGAACAGTTCGGGGTCGATCAAGCCATCCTTGTAGAGGCCGGTGAAGAATTTCAAGAACTCTTTGAAGCCCGGCTGATTGGCCGAGAACTGCAGCTTGCCATCGACCATCGCGAAGTAGGTCGCGCCGCCGCGGTACGCGGTCGCGTCCACGCCGAACCAGCCCGCCATGGAGCCGATGTTCTTGTTGTTCGGGTCGGCGGAGAAGGGGATTTCGTCGTTCGGGTCGCCGTTGCCGTTCGCGTCCTGATCACGGAAGGCTTCCAGAACCTTGCGGAACTCTTCGGTGGTGGTGGGCATTTCCATGCCAACGTTCTTCAGCCATTCGGTGTTGATCCAGGGCTGGAACGAGACTTGGGGCGTGCCGATGACGTAGGGGATGGTGTAGATGTGGCCATCCGGCAGGGTGAACGCATCGCGGACACCGGGGATGGAGAGAACCTTCTGCATGTTGGGGGTGCTGTCGTCGATGTATTGATCGATCGGCACAAACAGGCCATCCTGCATGCCCATGGTGAGGATGTCATTCTCGCTCAGCAGCCAGCCGCCGATGGCATCCGGATAATCGCCGCTGTTGATGAGGATGTTCTTGCGTTCCACGGCCGCTTCGTAGGGGAGCAGCATCAGGTCGACCTTGATGCCGGTCTGCTCTTCGAGGATGGGATACATGATCTTGTCCTCGGCCTTACCGGAATCGTCTACCAGGATCGAGAAGGACTTCGTGCCTTCGGCGGCAAACGCGCTGGTGGCGCCGAGCAGCAGGGTAACCAGCAACAACCAAGTAAGCAGTTTCTTCATTGTTTCGTTCTCCCTTTCACGTTGTTTGTGCCCAAAGTTGTAGATACAGAGGTTTTATTTGTGATGCGGATTCGATCCGTGTGGCGCATTCGCCCTCCTTCCTGTGCGAAAACACGCCTATCCCTTGACCGATCCGATCATGACACCCTTCACAAAATGCTTTTGGATGAACGGGTAGAGCACCATCATGGGCACGCTGGCCACCACGATGAGCGAATACTTCATGAGCGCGGAGATCGCTTCGAGGCGGGCCTTCTCAGCCAGCTCCTCGGGCGACATAACGGCCTTTGTCATGACGACGGAGTTTTGGATCAAAACGTTGCGTAATTCCATCTGCAGCGGCCATTTGTCGCGATCGTAGATGTAGATCAGGGCGCTGAAGTAGGCGTTCCAGTGGCCCACGCCGTAGTACAACACCATGATGGCGATGATGGCGCCGGAGAGCGGGATCACGATGCGAAAGAAGAAGTGCGTGTTGCCGCAGCCATCCAGCCGGGCGGCGTCGAGCAGCTCATCGGGGATATTGGTTTGGAAGAAGGTGCGGCAGACGATGAGGTTGTACACCGTGACCGCGCCGGGGATCACCAGCGCCCACATGGAGTTCATCAGGCCGGTGGCCTTGACCACCAGGAAGCTGGGGATGATGCCGCCGCTGATGAACATGGTGACCAGATAGAAGAACGTGATCGGCTTGCGGGCGAAGAAATCCCTGCGGGAAAGGGCGTACCCCGTGGGCACCGTGCAGACGACGTTGATGGCGATGCCAACGATGGTGTAGATGAGCGAATTCTTGTAGCCGTTGAGCACCGAACCCTCTTTGAAAACGGCCTTGTATCCATCTAGCGTGATGCCGACGGGCAGGAAGAAAACTTTGCCCTGGGAGACCCGGATCGGGTCGCTGATCGATGAGATCACGATGAAATACAGCGGATAGAGCACGACGAGGAAAACAATGGTGAGCAATATGAACAGCACAAAATCGTAGATTTTATCGCTTTGGCTTCGGCGTTTTGCGGATTCCATGGGTTTTCCCTCCTCTCCGTAGGAATTACCAGAGGCTGTTCTCGGATCTCCGGCTGACGACCCAGTTCGCGCCATAGAGCAGGATGGCGTTGATGACCGAGTTGAACAGGCCGATCGCGGCGGCGAACGAGGCATCGTTGCTCTTGAGGATACCGACCTGGTACACGTACGTCGAAATAATCTGCGATACGCCGCGGTTCAGGTCGTTCTGCAGGGCCAGCGCTTTTTCCGCGCCGATGCTAAATAGTTCGCCGATGTTCAGGATGAGCAGCATGGTAACCACCGGGTAGAGGAAGGGGAGATCGATGTGCCGGACGCGCTGGAGTTTGGTGGCGCCATCGACGATAGCGGCCTCGTGGTATTCCGGGCTCACGCCCGATAGCGCGGCGAAGTAGATGACCGAGTTCCAGCCCATCCGCTGCCAAACGTTGGTCCAAACGTAGATGTGCCGCCAGTATTTGACTTCGCCCATGAAATTGATGGTGTTGCCGCCCAACGCGCGCATGGCCTGATTGATGACGCCGACGCGCGGGGAGAGGAATAAAATAATCATGCCGCACATGACGACCACCGAAATGAAGTACGGCGCGTAGGTGACAGCCTGGATCACACGGCGGTAGCGATGGTGGCGGAAGGAATTGAGCATCAGCGCCAGAAGGATGGCGACCGGGAAGCTGATGATCAAGCTATACAGGCTCAGGGTGACCGTGTTGGTGATGATCTGCATAGCGTCCGCCGAGCGGAAGAAGCGATCGAAGTTCGCCCAACCCACCCACGGGCTGCCGGTGATGCCCTTGGTGGGCCGGAAATTGCGGAAGGCAATCTGCACACCGTAGAGCGGTATGTAGTGATAAATGAATGTGATGATGACGCCGGGCAGACAGAACAGCAGTAAATCGATGTTGCTCTTGACTTTCAAGCGGTCGCGCTTTGCCGGTTTCGCGGAAGGACTCAAGGAAGGATTCAACGGCTCGCCTCCTTAATCGTGAAGGACATCCTTCTTTTTTTGCGGGGATGCCTGCGAACGAATACCACAAATACGCCAACCGCACATAGTTCGGATTGCATATCTTGTGGCTCTATTATATACTAAAGTGGCACAACAATTATACAAATATATTGCTGTTGTTTAGCATTATATTGCGTTGGTGATTCAAGGAGGAGCTTGAAAGATATGGAATTGATGCAGCATGAGCGTCACACTTTTGAGGATGCCTCGTTCCCGGTCTTGATTCACATCGATCGCTTGGGTGATGGCAGACCCTCGGTATACTCCAATTGGCATCTGGAGGTGGAGCTGCTTTACTGCGTCGAAGGCTGCATGCGGCTGCTGCTGGATACTGAGGCGCTCGATTGCGGGGCAGGGCAGATCGCGGTGATCGGCAGCAATGCGCTGCACACCATTCACGCGCTCTCCCGCACCTGCGTGTACCATTGCATGATCATTAGCAGCGAATTTCTGCACGTGCAGGGGTTCGACGTGGAGCGCGCCGGGGCTTCGGCGGTGATCGATGATCCGAGCATGCGCGCGCTATTCGACCGCGTCGTGCGCGAACACAGCGCGGCGGAGCCCCACTACAAGCCGGCCGTGCTTTCGGCGGTGCTTGGGCTTTTTGTGCTGCTGTGGCGCAATCACATCAAGCCGCGGCAGGTGGCCCTGCCGCCCATGGAGCACGATTACCCGCTGCCGATCATGCAATCGTTGCGCTACATCCGCGAGCATTTGTGCGAGCGCATGACGGTGGATGAGTTGAGCCAGCATATCGGGCTGAGCAAATTCCACTTTTGCCGGATGTTTCGCGCGTACACCGGCGCATCCGTCGTCCACTACATCAACACGCTCCGCTGCGATTATGCGCATCGGCTGATCATCGAAAGCGGGTTGACCGCATCGGAGGCGGCGCATCGCCTTGGCATTCACAACCTCTCCTATTTTTCGAAAATGTTCAAGCAATACATGGGCATGGCGCCCTCGGAGCTGTACCTAACCCGGGGGGACTAATACTAGGGGGGCTAATACAAGGTATAAGGAAGAGGAGATGCGCAAAGCGGCCCCCAGCAATTGCGCAAATGCCAAAATTGCAGGGGGCCGTTTTTCGATGTGATTTTAAACATTAGGCCTTCGAGGCACGCCGCCAAAGCTCCTTGCGCAGCGTATCCGCATCCACGGTTGCGCCGATGCGCAGGCAGTGCTCTACGATGGCCTCGCGCGCTTCGGCCTGGGGAAGCAGCGCCGCGTTGGCCAGCCATTCACCGTGCCAATCCTCGGCGCGCGCGTAATCCACCGCGGGCCAGCCGTAGGGCTCGCCCAGGGCGTTGACCTTGCGCTTGCTGCCGCAAACAGTGAGGTAGAAATCGCGCATGAGCGCTTCGAGCGCGTTGAAAAGCTTGCTCATCTCTTCCTTTTTGGGGCCGATCACCCGCTCGCGCAGCTCGAAGGTGGAAAGCCTTTCCCCCGGCGAGAACGCCCCGTAGACGCGCTGCTGCATGCGCGGAACCAGGCCGTCCTCGTAGCGCTCCTCGAACGGACGCATGGGCCGGGAGGCCGCGTAGAACAGCGGGTACATCCTGGGGGCGATGAATCCCTTGTGCCCGCCCAGCACGTTGCCGACGGCGGCGCGCTGCTCCAGGGCGGCGCGATCCTTCCATTGCCAGGGGTCGGTTTCCGGGTCGTTGGTATGCCACTGGTTTTCGATGGTCAGGTGGCCGAAGGAGGGAAGGCCTGCCGGGCAGCTGGGAGAGAACCAGATCACGCCTTTCTCCTCCAGGCAGGCAAGGAAATCCGCGTAGGTTTGCAGGTGCATGGGCGCATCCTCCTGTGCGTGAATCGTTGGGGAAACCCGGCGATAATCCGTCGGGGCTGGCGCATTACAGGAAGTAGATGTCGTCCTGCTCGGGCTGTAGGTCGCGCCATTCCTCCATCTCTGAGCGGGAGGCAAGGTAATTGCGGGCGATGCGGCGGGCCAGGCGATCCATCGAGCGGTCGTTCTGCAGCTCGTGGGCATCCAGATCACCGTTCTGCAGCGCGATGCGCAGCGCCGCGTACTGCTCGGCCTGGCGGCGGGAAAGGTTCTTTTCCAGCACGTGGGTGTAGTATTGCTCGCGCATGTTCTTGCGGTAGCGGATCATGCAGTATAGGGTGTGCAGCACGCCGATCGACGCGCCCAGCAGGCCGCTCCAGGTGCGGTAAAGCAGGCTGAGGGCCTGCTGATCTACCAGCCAGACCACGCCCAGCGCCGCCGCGATCCCCACCAGCCACAGCGCGAATCCGCTGAGCGCCGCCGGAAGAATGCGCAGCCGCGCTTTGCCGGTGAGCAGGTGAATCAGCGCCAGGGGGAAGAAATAGAGCAGGTCCATGAGCAGTATGGGCAGCAGGAAAATGGTGAAGAACCCATTGAACATGAGCGCCGATAGCGATTCGGTCGCCGAGGCGGGCACGAAGAATTCCGGGGGAGGCATCATTTCATCGCCACCTCCTTCGCGGCGCGAATGGTGCGGTGGGCGCGGCTGGATTCCTGAATCTTGAGCAACGCATTGATGTGCTCCTGGCTCACGAAGCCCAGCTCCACGATGATTTCGCCGATCACGCCGCCGTGCTCGCGCTGGTAGGCCAGCGCCACATCGAGCTGATATTGGCTGATGAGGCCGCCCGCAAACAGCAGCATGCCCAGGTTGCTTACCCTTTCGCGCATGATGCCGTTGATGAGGTGCAGCGCGCGCTGCGGGGTCAGGTAGTGCTCGTCGAGCACGCGCTGTATGTTCAGGAAGGTGGTCAGCATCTCGGGGCTCATGGCGCGGGTGCTCACTAGGCTTTCGCCCAGCAGGCAGTTGACGGCGCGCTGGTGGGCCATGGCCCCTTCCAGCTGGGCCTGGGTGATGATGCCCGCATCGACCAGCAGCTCGCCCAGGCGCAAGCGCTCGGGCGGGCGTTCCTCCTCGCGCTCCTCATCCCGCACCCTGTCGCGCAGCGTTTGCTGCAGCAGCAGGTAGGTATCGAGCGTCTCCTTGCTCACCACCTGCATGTTGACGATGATTTCGCCCAGCTGGCCGCCCTCCCTGCGCTGGCGCTCGAGCGCCGCGTAGAGCTGGTCGCTGGTGATGGTCGAGGATTTGAGCAGGATTTGCCCCAGCGTCATGCGATGCAGGTTGTCGATGCCGGAAAGTCGGCCGATTGCCTCGGCCAGCGCGTTGTCGTCCTTGATTTCATGGATGGAAAGATCGCGGGTATGCACGGTGGATACCCAGCAGCGCTCGTTGCGCTTGATCAGCCCGCGCAGGATGGGAACATACCACGTGAGCGCGTATATATAGGAAATAGGAATCCAGAGCACGCTGCGCAAATATCCCTCGCGGGAGAGCGTGTGCACCTGCATCAGTAAATAGAACACCAAAAGCAGCGTCGCGGCCGCCGGTGTCATCAGAAACGCGTGGTTTAGCGGGCTGGACGGGCTGAAAATCGCTATCGCCCACCGCAGCAGGAAGGTCCAGAACATGCCGAAATTGAGCAGCGGACGTAGCAGATAGAAGGCCATGTCGATCTCGATCCAGCTCATATGCACAATGCCCCGGAGCAGCGTAGGCAATCCGTAGCGCAGCGCGGTGTCCATGTGGCCCTGCATCCAGCGCGTGCGCTGCTTTATGGAGGCGCGCAGGCTCAGGGGCTTCTCATCGTACAGGCGCGCTCCGTGTGCCCAGCGGCAGGGTTGACGCCGAATGCGCACGTAGCGGGTGGTCATCATCAGGTCCTCGGTCAGGGATTCCGGCTCCCAGCCCACCTCGTCCAGCATCGAGGGGCGAAACACCATGCCGGTGCCCCCCAGCTGTGCGCTCAAACCCAGCCGGGAGTGCGCATCCTGGTAATTGACGTTGCTAAGCCAGTAGCCCAGCGAGTAGGCCTTGCTGATCCAGGTATCCCCGGGGTTTTTGCAGCCCAAGTAGGCCTGCAGCACATCGTAGCCCTCGTTTAGCTCGTTGCAGATGGATTCCAGGAAGCTTTCGTTGACGACGTTGTCCGCGTCCAGGATCACGTACGCGTCGTATAGACCGGTGGTGGCGCGCATTTCCTGCAGCTGGGCGAATATCCAGGAAAGCGCGTAGCCCTTGCCCCGCTTTTCGGCGTCCTCGCGCACCATGGGAATGCCTCCTGCGCGCAGGACGGCGGCAGCGGTGCCGTCGGTGCAGTTATCGCAGACCACGTACACATCGTAGCGGTTGCGCGGATAGGCGCACTTGTAAATGGATTCGATAAGCTTGCCGATGACCGCCTCCTCGTTGTGCGCGCAGCCGATCACCGCGATGCGGTTCAAGTAGCCGGGCGTGGGCGGGCAGGATGGCCGAACGTGCACCCGCATCAGCCGGGAGGCAAGGTAAATGAGCGGATCGTAAAACCAGAAAACGAGGTTGACAACCTCGGCGGCAATGAATAGCGTGAGCATCGCATCGGCGTACTGATCGTACGCAAACCAACGCACGGCCAGCAGCACGGCTGCGCACAGCAGGAGCAGCAGCGCAAAGCCGGATTTTTGGCGTTGGTTCAGAGTGCTATCGTCGTTGGGTTTGCGCGAGGAGAGAAGATACACCACGAATAAGGCCAAACCCACCAGTCCGCATGCGCCCAGCAGCATGGAGATGCCCACATCTCGCCCGCTGCCGCCCATGCGGATCGCCAGCTGGGTAAGCTGCTCTTGCAGGAAGCCCCAATGCTGATAGAGCAGCACACCCGCCAGCAGCGTTAGGCAAGCCAGGGCGAGACCCTGGCATCGCTTGGGCCAATCGATGCGTGTATCGTCGCGCGGCGGCGGCAGCACAATCCGGAGCAGCGCAAACAGCGCCGCCCCTCCGGCCGCGCCCCAGACCCATTGCTGTGGCGTGAGAACGGAGGCCGCCCCCGCCAGGAAATCCTTCACGATGGCCACCAGAAAGTAGAAGGACGACACATTGAGCACCAGGGATCACCACGCTTTCGAAAGAAGGGATTCTAAAAAGAAGGGATTCCAAGAGAAGGGATGCCAAAGAGAGGCGGGACAGCCTTCGCAAAGGGCGGAGTGCGGGAATGTCGGGGGTTACCGGAGCGTATTGGCAATCGCGTCGCAGATGCGCTCGCTGGCTTGGCCATCGCCGTAGGGGTTGGCGACGCGGGACATCACATCGTACGCGGCCTGGTCGTCGAGCAGGAGTTGCGCCTCCCGCAGGATGGCGGCTTCCTCCACACCCACCACGCGCACCGTGCCCATCTCCACCGCCTCGGGCCGCTCGGTCTCGGTGCGCAGCACCAGCACGGGTTTGCCCAGCGCGGGCGCTTCCTCCTGCAGCCCGCCGGAATCGGTGAGCACCAGATAGCAGCGCGCCATCAGGTTGTGCATGTCCTCCACGCACAGCGGATCGATGAGGTGGACGCGCGGGTGCCCGCCCAGGATTTCCCTGGCGGGTTGTTGCACGGCGGGGTTGAGGTGCACCGGGTAGATCACTTGTATATCTGGATTGCGCTCCACCAGGGTGCGCACTGCGGTGAATATGGAGCGCATCGGCGCGCCGAGGTTCTCGCTGCGATGCGCGGTGAGCAGCAGGGTGCGCAGCTCCCCGAATTGGAAGGCGCGCAGCACCTCGGCATGAAACACATAATCGGGGCGGACGATGGCCAACAGCGCATCGATCACCGTGTTGCCGGTGATGAACACACCCTTCTCGATGCCCTCGCGGCGCAAATTTTCGGCGTTTTGCTGCGTGGGCGCGAAGTGTAGATCGGCCAGCCGTCCGGTCAGCAGGCGGTTCATCTCCTCGGGGTAGGGCGAAAGCTTGTTGTGCGAGCGCAGCCCAGCCTCCACGTGCCCCACGGGAATCCGTTGGTAAAAGGCCGCCAGCGCCGCCGCAAAGGAGGTGGTGGTATCCCCGTGCACCAGCACGATATCGGGCTGGGTTTCCGCGAGCACAGGCGCCAACCCCGCCAGAACGCCCCCGGTGATGGTGGAGAGCGTCTGCCCGGCCTTCATCAGGTTCAGATCGTAATCGGGGTGCACGCCGAAGGTCCCCAGCACTTGATCGAGCATTTGCCGGTGCTGCGCCGTTACGCAGACGATGCTGCGCAGGCGTGAATCCTGCTCGATGGCCTGGACCAGCGGACACATCTTGATGGCCTCGGGCCGGGTGCCGAACACGCTCAGCACCTTGATCTGTTTTGTCATACTTTCGTAATGCCTCCTGCCCCCTATAGACATCCATAGTTTAGCATTGTTTGCAAAGCATGTCAACGCCTTGAACGATCGACATGTATTAATTTTGAAATAATAACGCAATAACTTGTGTTGATTTATTACAAAATTGGAATTTTGCTTAACATTCGGCTTCGCCGCATCGCGTGAGCTGGAGCGTGGCCTTACATCGGCATAATTCGGGGGGCTTGTACGTATAAATCCCCGAGATCTCTGGCAGAGTAGTACTGCTAAAAGCGGGTAAAGCGATCCGTTAAGGCGGGCCGATTCAAGCGCGGGCAGTGGCTGCTAGGGCGAGCGCATGCGCAACAGGGGGAATGACGGTGAAGCTCAGATGGGGACAAGCGGCGGCTTGCGCGCTGCTTTTGCTTGGAGGACAAGCGTGCGTTTTATCTCACGCGTCGGAGGGAATCGTGAGCCCGGCCTGGGCTGCGGAGGCCCCGACGGCGCAAGCCGCAGAGATTGCGGGCGGCATTGCCACACCGGGGCCAACTGCCGCCGCGCCCGAACCGTCGCCGCGCTACGTGCTGGAAATCGTGCCCCGCGCACCGGGGTTGGCGCTCAACCACGTGGTGACCTTGCTGGCGAATGGCACTCCCCTCGATATCTACCCCGACATACCCTTTACGGTGGAGGTCATTCCCGGCGTAGCGATGCGCCTCGAGCTGCCTTCGGGCGTGCCGCTGTGCTGGGATGCGCCCTCGACCGCCTTCGCAAGCCTCGATGAGGATTGCAGGGGCTGCACGCTGCGGCTCACGCAGCAGGAGTTCGCGCCGGAAGAATCCACATCCGGCGGCGGGGCGGTGTTCACGGCGCACCTTGAGCTTTTCTTAACCGCCGAGGCCCGTGCTCCGGGCATCCGCCTGCCCGCCCAGGGCGGTACGCTGCAGGCAGGGGAAAGCTTCCGCCACGAGATCACCTTCACCAACAGTGCGCTTGCGCCCCAAGAGGTGGAGCTGCGCTACCTGCCCGACGAGGTGCGCTTTGCCCTGGAGAATGCGCCGAACGCGGGCTACGATTATCGCCTGCCGGACGGCACGCTGTGCTGGCTGTTGACCCTGCCCGCCGCCACGTGGGATGCGCAGGGTAAGGTGATCCCGGGTGAACAGACCATCGCCTTCGACCGGATCGCTTTGCCCTTGCCTGCCGATTTGGGTTTTGCCCGCGCCAGCGAAGGGTGGCAGCTGCTTTGGCGCGGAACGTCGCGCAACGGATACTGGCGTGCCGAGGTGGTCGCGCCGCGCATCCAAGCCGACCTTTCGGCGGATGCGGAGACGGCCTGCGTCGGCGATTTGCTCACCTTCACCGTGCGGCTAACCAACCAGGGCGGCGCGGAAAAGCGGCTGATCATATCCACGGTGTTGCCCCGGGGCTTTCGATTTCAACCGGGAGGGGTCATTCGGTCTGGAGGGGCCGTTCAGCCCGGAGGAGCCGCTCTGCCCGGAGAAACGGGAGAGTCCGACGGGTCCGGGCAGTCCGTCGGAGGGATCGTGGCCGCGCCGGAAGTGGTGGGCGACATGCTGCTGTGGAAGCTGGGCGTGCCCGCCGCCCGGCGGGGCTATGGCGGAGACGCCGAGCCCGCGAAGGTGGAGCTGCAATACGCGCTTCGCGTGGAGGACAACGCGCTGGACGAGAGCGAGGGCTTCCGGCTGATGGATTTCGGCGGCTGGGTGGATGGCGCTAAGCTCCCACCGGTGCAGATCATGCTGCTGGCCGCGCGCATCGCGGTCAAGCAATCGCTTTCGACACAGAGCGCTGGTTCGGGCGAGATCGTGACGCTGCGCACTGTGTTTGAAAACCATGGGGGCGCGGCGGGCAAGGTGATCTGGGCGCAGACCCTGCCCGAGGGGCTGACCTACCTGCCCGGCGCGAGCGACGCGTTGGATCCGCCCAAGCAGGAGAAGGGCCAGCTGGTGTGGGAGGTGGAGGTGCCCCCTGCCGAGCTGGTGGGCGGCGCGCTTTCCCGCCCCGGCGTTACGGAGCGGGCGGTGCAGCTGCAGGTGGCGGAATCGGCGGCCGAGGATACCCCGGGCGGACTGCGCACCCTGCTGATTCCGGCCATGGTGGGCGACGATGCACTGCCCGTGCAATCGCTGGACATTCTCTGCCCCGATCTTACGGTGCAAATGCTGGCCGAGCGCGCGACGCTTGCCCCCGGATCGCTCTGCCTGATGAAGCTGCAGGTGAGCAACCTGGGCCCAGCCGGGGCGCAGGTGGTGCTGGAAGCCGACATGCCGGAGGGCTTCGCCGCCGCCGAGTACAAGCGCAAGGCGCGCGAGCCCGAGCCCACGCTGGAGGGCCGGACGCTGCGGTGGACGCTGGATGTCCCGCCCGCGCAGGAGGGCAAGCCCTCGGTGATCGAGGTGGTTTACCCGCTGAGCGTGGGTCCGCTGGAGGAGGACGAAGAGCGCAGAACCGTGGTGCACAGTGCGCGTTATGCCATCGCGCAGGGCCAGCCGCGCAGCGCCGCCGCCGAGATCGTGATCTCGGAAAAGGTGCCGCTCGATTTGCACACCGGTGAGGTGTGGATGCTGGCCGCGGTGACGGCCTCGCTGCTGTGCGCGCTGGTGGTTTTCCTGCTGGTGGTGGTGCGCAAGGTGCGCGAATGACGGCGCATGGTGGTGCGCATGCGATGAAAGGTGCAGCGGACGCGCATACAATACGAAGGGACGCGACGGCAAGCAATGCTGCTTGTCGGCAGTCCCTTCTTTTTATATTGCAATATGTTCTTTCAATATATTTTTGAATCTGTTCGTTTCGCATGCCAGTTCCGTATGCCAGCTTGTATGCCGGTAGGCCGGAACGCTAGCGCACGGCTATCTTTCCTTCTTATAGGGCTCCAGTGCCAGCCCGGATTGCACGGCTTGCGCGATGCTTTCCTCGCGTGCGGCCGAGGAAAGTGGCTCGCCTGCGCCGCCCAGCGCGATCCACAGGAAGAACTCCACGGTGCCGCTATTGCCGGTCACCGGCGAGTGGGTCACGCCGCGCACTGCCGTATTCGGCCCGGTCAGGGCTTCACACAGCGTGCGCAGCAGCGGTGCGTACGCGCCTTCGGGAATCACGCCCTCGCGTCGCGCTTGCGCATCCTCGATCTCAAACAGGGGCTTGACCAGACAAAGCAGGTCGCCTTGGCCGTGCATCACCTGCGAAAATGCGGGCACGGCCTTGCGCAGCGATAGGTAGGAGAGATCGACCGTGCCCAGGGTGGGCGGGGGATCGAGCGCGAGCAGGGCTTCGTCGCTGATGTTGGTGCGCTCCAGATTGATTACGGCGGGGTGGGCGCGCAGTGTGCCGTGCAGCTGGCCGTAGCCCACATCCACCGCGTATACCCGCGCGCAGCCGCGCTTGACCAGGCAATCGGTGAAGCCGCCGGTGGAAGCGCCCGCATCGATCGCCACCCGGCCGGTTACGTCCAGCCCGAACGCATCGAGCGCGCCCTCCAGCTTGTATCCACCTTTCGATACGAAGCGTGCATCCATTCCGCGCACCTCAAGCGGCAGGCCGATGTCCAACATCTGCCCCGCGCTGGTCACCGGCACGCCGCCCGCGTACGCCTTGCGCAGCAATATCCATCGCTCCGCATCGGCGCGGGTTTCTACCAGCCCCTCAGCCATCAGGCGTTCCCAGGCGCGCTGCTTTTTAATGAAGCCCAACCTCCCTTTGCCGTGACTGCGCTTGCTTCGTCCTCTTGCCGCGCCGGGTTAGCGCAGGTGCACCCGCGCATCCTCGTACGAACCGCGGCGCTCCGGCTCTTCGGCGGGCACGCCGATGGCGATCACGTTGAAGGGGGTCAGCGTCTCCGCGATGTTCAGCA
Organism: Eubacteriales bacterium; assembly: GCA_031553615.1. Classification (GTDB taxonomy): domain Bacteria; phylum Bacillota; class Clostridia; order Christensenellales; family Aristaeellaceae; genus WQXF01. The sequence goes on along the minus strand of JAVBLJ010000014.1, from coordinate 14,728 downwards.
CGTTGCGCACCGCTTCCACGATGGCTTCTCGCGGGTATACGCCGCACCAGCACGAGCCCAAGCCGCTGGCCGTGGCCTGCAATAATATGTTTTGCGTGGCTGCGCCGCAATCCTGCTGCACGAAGCCATCGGAGATCGCATCCTCGGGCGTGGCGGAGATGCACACGACGATGGCCAGCGTGGCCGTGCTAAGCATGCCGGTGTACGGATGAGCCTTGCGCAGCGCTTCCAAGCGACCACGGTCGCGCACCACCACGAACTCCCAGGGGCGGCCATTGTGCGCAGAGGGAGCCATCATGGCGGCTTCCAGAAGGTCGTGAACCTGTTCTTCAGTGACCTGCGCATCGGGCTGGTAGGTGCGGATGCTGCGCCGATTCAGTATCGCTTGCAAAACGGACATGGGGGTACCTCCTCTTATTATCATAAGAAATCCCAATATTTTGGAATCGAGACGCACACAGTATACCATCCCGGCGGCGTAGCGTCAAAGCGATTCCGTTCAGATTTTGCCCGAGATTTTGCCCGCTTGCGGTTCTGGCGGCCGGTTTGACACTTCGCGCACACAAACGCATATCTGGAGCGATAGCCCTTGTATGCGGCCGAAATGTATGGTAAGCTTTGCATCGACCACCGACAGAGGCGAAGAGGAGATGAATACTGCCATTATGAAGCTAGAACTGCAGGACATCGTCAAATCCTTTGGCGAAAAGCAGGTGCTGCGAGATATTTCGCTCACCGTGACCAGCGGCAAGGCGCTGGGGCTTTTGGGCCGAAATGGCGCGGGCAAAACTACCGCCATCCGCATCGTGATGGGCATCTTCCCGCAGGATTCGGGGCAGGTGTTGCTGGACGGTGCGCCTATCCGCCGCCGCGATCTGCGCATCGGCTACATGCCCGAGGAGCGCGGCCTCTACCCCAAGAAGATCATACTCGATCAGCTCTACTACCTGGGCGGGCTGCAGGGCATGAGCCGGGCAGACGTCAAGCGCCGCGCCCTGCTGCTGATGGAGCAACTGGGCATGGCGGAGTACGCGGGCAAGAAGCTGGATACGCTTTCGAAGGGCAATCAGCAAAAGATACAGCTGGTGGCCACGCTGCTTTCCGATCCGGACATCGTGGTGCTGGACGAGCCGTTCTCCGGCCTGGACCCGGTGAATGCGACGCTGCTCAAGGAAGTGGTGAAGGGGCTGATCGCCCAGGGCAAGCTGTTGTTCTTCTCCAGCCATCAGATGCACTACGTGGAGGAATTCTGCGACGATATCGCGATCCTCAATGCGGGCAAGATCGTGCTCTCCGGCTCGATCCGGGAGATCAAGCGCGGGTACGATCGCCGCCGCGTGGTGATCGCCGGCCCGCAGACCCCGGGCATCGAAAGCTTTTTGCAGGAAAAGGGCACCGATTGGGTGGGCGGGCTGGAGCATCTCGACCACTTCACGGGGGCAGGAGCGCTGCGCGTGACCCTGCGCGCCGAGGAGCAAAAGACTGCGCTGCTGACTGCGCTGCTCGCTCAGGGCTTTGACCTGGATCGCTTCGAGGTGTACGAGCCCGCACTCAACGAAATCTTTGTGGCGTATACGGAGGGCGGCATATGAAACAGATTTGGACGGTATTCCGCTTCGAATTTGGCAACTACATGCGAGGCAAGGCTTATCGCATCCTGACGCTGCTGTTCGTGGCACTGATCATTGCGGGAATGAGCTACCCGCGCTTTGCGGAGATGTTCAAGGGCAAGGAGCCCAGCGCGGATGCGGGCGCAGGACAAACCGTGCAAGCGGAGCAGACCGAATCGGAGCACATCGCCGTGGCCTGCGCGCCGGGTGAGCTGACCGCCGAAGCCATGGCGGCAGATATGACCGCGCAGTTGCCACTGTATACCTGGACTGCGGTGGCGATGGATGAAGCCGCGCTGACCGAGGCGGTGCGCACGGGCGAATACACCGCCGGGCTTTGGATGCAGGACGCGCTCACCTACCGCCACATTGTGCAGAATAACTCCATGCACGACATGAGCGGGTACATGATCGACGACGCGATCGGCAATGCGTATCGCGTGCGCACCCTGGCCGGGTTGGGCGTGCCGATGGGGGAATCGATCTCGGTGATCATGGCCCGCGCGCAGGGCGAAACCATCGCGCTGCAAAAAGAGGGACTGGTCACCTATATCTACGCCTATGCGCTGGTGATGCTGCTGTACATGTCGGTGATGCTCTACGGCCAGTTCGTATCGGGCAGCGTGGCTTCCGAAAAGAGCAACCGCGCCATGGAGCTGCTGATCACCAACGCGCGGCCCACCAACCTGATGTTTGGCAAGGTGCTGGGCACCGGCCTGGCCGGACTGCTGCAAATGGCCTCTTTCGTGGTGGCGGCGTTCGTGGGCTACCGCCTCAACCTGGCCTACTGGGGCGATAACGCCATCATGTCGGCGGTGTTCTCCATGCCGACCTCGGTGCTGGTGTACGCGCTGGTGTTCTTCCTGCTGGGCTTCTTCCTGTACGCTTGCCTGTACGGCGCGCTGGGCTCGCTGGTGAGCCGCAGCGAGGATGTGGCCTCGGTCACCATGCCGGTGACGATGCTGTTTGTGTTCGCGTTCATGGTCGTGATGTTCTCGGCGGGCGCGGATGCGGTGGACAATGTGCTGATGCGCGTGACCTCGCTGGTGCCGTTCACCTCCCCGATGTCGATGTTCGTGCGCATCTGCATGGGCGCACCCGCCCCGTGGGAGATCGCGCTCTCGATTCTGCTGCTGGCGGCCACCACGGTGGCGATGGGCATACTCGCCGCAGGCATCTACCGGGTGGGCGTGCTGCTCTACGGCAAGCCGCCGAAGATAAAGGAACTGATGCGCGCCGTCAAAGCTGCGCGCGAGGCGAGGTAGCGGGAATCCCCGCACGCAAGAGCGCTATACGAAAACCGCCGCAAGCCCGGGAGGGTGCTTGCGGCGGTTGTTTTTTGCAGCGCTTATACTATTCCTCGTTAGATTTCACGCAATAGATCGCGGAAGATTTTTTCGAATGGCTAGGAGCCGGAGGGAGGCGTAGCCGGAAGCTACGCTGACCGATGCGCGACAACGCCATTCGGATAAAGATCCGCGAGATATGCCGGAAATCTAGCGAGGAGTAGTATTAGTTGGCGGGTTCGGCCACCGTGCCTTCGCCCCCGATCGGTTGAGCCCACCAGGGGTCGGGCTCGATGGTGGGTTCGGGGGTGGGCTCCACGAAGGGAGGAATGGGGGTATCGGTCATGAAGAACATGGCCTCCTGCGTGGCGCGGTCGGCCACACCGGTGCGCTCCAGACCCCAGCGTTCCTGGAAGGTGCGCACGGCCCCGGTCGTCCTGCGCCCGTAGTTGCCATCGGGCGTGAAATCGGCGTATCCGCCCTCGACCAGCCGCTGCTGCAGCTCCTGCACCATGGGGCCCTTGCAGCCCTCGCGCATTTCGGTGCCAATCTCATCGAGCGTCACGCCGTAGGCGCGGATGCTCGGATCGTCCAGGGGATAGATAAAGCGCTCCACCGTATCGGGGTTGTTGCCCTCGATGGTGTGGATGGCGTAGTGCCCCTCCGCGTCCCGCTCCACGAATTCCACGATGCCCACGTGGTCGATGCGGTTGTACTTATACCATTCGAAATAGATGAGGTCGCCGCGCTTGGGCACGTAGGGGCGCTCCGCCAGCGGCACGCCGTCGGCCCGGTACCATTGTGCGCCATAACCCTTGATCTTTCCGGTGGCGGTTACGTAGCGCCCCCGCTCGGTGAACCAGCGCACCCCCGTGACGCACGCGGTTTGCATGGGGTAGAGGTAATCGAGGTAGAAGGTGCCCAGCTGCATATCGGCCTGGGCGACGCACCAGGAGGCAAACTCGGAGCACCATTCGCCGTATTTGTTTTCGCCGCCCCAATCGGCGTACTTGGTGTAACCGCCTGCTTCTTCGGTGTAGCCCAACTCTTCCAGCGCGATGGCGATCACCTGCTCGATGATCATGATCCGGTTGTTTTCATCCAGTGCGTATGCCGTGCATACGGGTGCGCCCAAACAGCCGCACAGCATGCACAGCAGCAGGCACAAAGCAAGGCTTCTTCGCATTCCTGTCCCTCCCACTGTATTCCGGCGCGTCTGATCAGCGCGCTTCCTGCGTATCTCGCGGTTGTGCATGGTTACGCACATAGGACGATGCGGGCGCGGCAATCCCTGCCGTGCATTGCATTTTCTCGCATGCGGAACGCAGGGTGCTCTACGCGTTCGTGCCCGTCAAGGCCCGTAGCGCCTCGATGGCCTCGGCCACGTAGGCGGCCATGGGCCTATCGGCCACGCCCACCACCGATACGCTGCACTTGCTGACGGGTATCAGCAGCTTGTGCGCCGCGCTTTCGGAAACCGCGCGCGCCATCTCGGGGCTGATCTCCCCGTGCATGGCGTTGGCAAAGCCGATGCCCAGCGCGCCGATGATCACATCGGCCTGCGCGCAATTGTAGCGCACCGCGTTCTCTCCGGTCGCACCGGCCTGCGCGCCTGCCTTGAGCATCGCCTGGGTGGCCAGCGCGTTTGCGCCCACTGCCACAATATCGATATGAGGCAGCGCTGCGCGCACCTGCTCCACCACTGCGCGGCCCAAGCCGCCGCCCTGGCCGTCGATCACCACCACACGCACGCGAAACCCTCCTTATACCCATTCCAACTACGTTTTGCCACAATCCAGCGGATCTATTTCCGATCGGCGTCGTCGTGCCTCGGTCAGCGTAGCTGCTGGCTACGCCTCCTTCGGACTCCTAGCCGAACGAAAAAATCTTCCGCTATCTATTGCGTGAAATCTAACGAGGTTTAGTTTTTTTCTGCCGCCGCAAGCGCAGCGTATGCGCGAAACGGAGGCCATACAAAACAGAATGATACAAAACAATCCCTATTTCTCCGCGCGGACTTGCAATTCCTGCCCGTGGGCGTTTCTTGCCGCGGCAGCTTGTGTGGGAAAAAATGGCCGCGCTGGCGGCAAACTCCGAAAGGTTCCAGCGCTTGTGCAGCGAACTATAGAGCTATACAGAGAGCCCGTGCGGCCGCCAGCCGGAGGCACAAGGGCATGAGGATGAGGGGGACTTGGGCATGGCGAACCTATACGATTACCTGGTGTGGCGGGGGGATTTGGATTTTGCCCAGGCTCCGCTCAATCCGGTGGATAATCTCATTCTGGCCTGGCTTTCCTATGCCGATTTTACCGGGATTGTGCCCGAAATGGGCAACCCGGATTCCATCACGGTCGCCGAGGCCGCCGATCGCTTTTTTGATACCCACGAGCGATTGGGCAAGGTCGATCTGGTGACCTCCATCAACCCCATGCTCACCTCCACGCAGCTATTGGAAAAGCTGGCGGCGACCCGCCGCTTCGGCCCGCTGCGCCTGACCCATTTTGCCAGCGAGCTCGATTACGAGCAGGAGAAGCAGTTCGCCGCGCTCACCGTGCTGATCGGCGAAGGGCTGGCCTACGTATCGTACCGGGGCACCGATCACTCTATCGTGGGCTGGAAGGAAGATTTCTGCATGAGCTTTATGCCCTCCGTGCCCGCGCAGCACGAGGCGCTGGAATACTTGGAGCGGGTGGCGTGCTCTCAAGGCGTTGCGGAGCGGCGGCTGTACGTGGGCGGACACTCGAAGGGAGGCAACCTGGCCATGTATGCCGCCACCACCTGTGGCTGCGCGGTTCAGGATCGCATCGTGGCGGTGTACAACAACGATGGGCCGGGCTTCGGCAAGGAGCTTGTGGCCAGCGAGGCCTACCGGCGCGTGCTCGACCGCATCGAGACCATCACGCCCCGTTCCTCCATCGTGGGGCTTTTGCTTGAGCACGAGGAGAGGTACACCATCGTCAAGAGCGCGCAGATCAGCCTTTTCCAACATAACGCGCTCAACTGGGAGGTGCTGGGTACGCAGTTCGTGGCCGCGCCGGCGGTGGATCGCTCCAGTGCGCTGCTGGATTTGACGCTCAAGGAATGGTTGCGCACGTTGGATGAGGAGCACCTGCGCGAGTTTGTGGATACGCTCTTTGCCGTGCTGGAGGAGACTGGTGCGCGCACGCTGGAGGAACTGACGGAGAAGAAGCTGAAGCTGGCGGGCAACCTGTTCAAAACGCTGATCAACCTGGACGCGGAGACGCGGGGCATGCTGCTGCACATGGCGGGCACGCTCATGAAGGCACAAAAGCGCGCGAAGCAAGACCTTCGCGCACTGAAAGAGAACCCAATCGAACCAGCGCAGATTGAGAATACCGAGACCGCGCTGGATTCGTATTAATACCGTATTAATACTACTCCTCGATAGATTTCCAGTATATCCCGCGGAACTTTTCCGAATGGCGTTGTCGTGCCTCGGTCAGCGTAGCTGCTGGCTACGCCTCCTTCGGACTCCTAGCCGAACGTAAAAATCTCTCGCTGGCTTATTGGCAAAACCTAATTGGAATCGGTATTGCCCAGGTAGCGGTTGAGCGCGCGCAGGAACTCATGCTCGCCCACAGGCTTGGCCAGGTGGCCGTTCATGCCCGCCTCCAACGCCTGCCGAATATCCTCGGCAAACGCGTTGGCGGTCATGGCCAGTATGGGAATGGACTCGCAGCCCGGCAGGCCGCTTTCGCGGATGAGACGGGTGGCGGTGTAGCCATCCATCACGGGCATCTGCACGTCCATAAAGATTAAATCGAAGCCCGAGGGGTTTTGCGTGTAGAGCGAAACCGCCTCCGCGCCGTCCTGCGCCATGGTGACCTCGATATCCATCGGCTCGATCATGCATTGTAGCACTTCGCGGTTGATCTCGATATCCTCGGCGGCCAGCACGCGCTTGCCCGGGAAGCTGGTGCGCAGCGCCTCCGCCGGATTCTCCTCGGCGCTGCCGTGTGTATCCGGCTGCTGGGCGGGCGCGCACCAGGCATAGAACGAGAACGTGGAGCCCAGCCCCGGCTTGCTCTCCAGGCGAATATCCCCGCCCATGAGCTGCACCAGCTTGCGCGAGATCACCAGACCCAGGCCGGTGCCGCCGTAGCGCTTGGTGATGGAGCTATCGGCCTGCTCAAACGCTTGGAATAGCTTCGCTTGTTGCTCGGGCGAGATGCCGATGCCGGTATCCTGCACCGAGGCGAGCAGCTCCACCCCGCGCTCATCCACCGCGCCCTGCTCCACGCGCAGCCATACATAGCCCTCATTGGGCGTAAATTTTACGGCATTGGATAGCAGATTCAGCAGCACCTGCGTGAGGTGTACCGAATCGCCGTGCAGCAGGCGCGGTAATGCGCTATCTACTTCCACGTGCAGCGTCAGCTGCTTTTCTTCGGCCTTCACGCCGATGACCTGCACGATGTTGTCCAGCGTGCGGCGCAATTCAAAATCCTCCAGGCAGAGCTCGAGCTTGCCGGATTCGATCTTGCTGATGTCCAGCACGTCGTTGATGATGTTCAGCAGGTGCTCCGAGGAGCTCAGCACCTTCTGCAGCGCGGCGCGTATTTTTTCCGGATCGTCGGTACCCATGGCGATGCGCGCCATGCCGATGATGGCGTTCATCGGGGTGCGGATTTCGTGGCTCATATTGGAAAGGAACTGGCTCTTCGCGCGGCTGGCGGCCTCGGCGGCCTCCTTGGCGAGCATCAGCTGGCGCTCCAGCTCCTTGTGCTTGGTGATGTCGCGTACGATTGCGCCTGCGCCGATGCGGTGGCCCCGCTCGGCCAATACGGGGAACACGCGAATATCAACCCGCAGCGTTTGCCCGTTGCGGCGGTGAAAGTCCATCTCATCGCGCCAGGTTTCCCCGGTGCGCATCGCGCGCACATGCGCGGCATGCACGGTGACGGCATCTGTAGGCGAAAGCACGGTGCTGGGCGTGATCCCCAGGCCGATCTCCTCCCGTGCGTAGCCGGACATGCGATAGGCGCCGGGGTTCATGTACATCGTGCGCTCATCCAGGTCCATGGCCGATATGAAATCGTCGGAGGAATCGAGGATCGCCGAACGCGAATCCAGATCGACGTGCAGCTTCTTCTCCTCGGTGATATCGCGCATGAGCGTGCCCATGCCGGTGCGCTTGCCCTGGGCGTCGTAGACCGGGAACACCGATTGCTGCACGGGAATCATGACGCCGCCGCGCCCGCGCAGCCGGTTTTCGCCCAGCCACATGCCCTCGCGCAGCGCGATGGGGAACGCGACATCGTGGAGCAGGGCCAAGCCCTCCTCGTCGTGCGAGGCGGCCTTTTGAACCACCGTGCCCACGGGGAGACCCATCATTTTACAGGCTTCGGGGTTGGCGTACAGGTCGTGCGCCTCGCTGCTGTCGAAGGCGATATAGTGCGGCATCGAGCGAAAGAGCGCTTCAAACTGACGCAGCTTCTTTGCCTCCGCCTCGATACGTCGATACGCCGGGTACAGAATCGCCGCGCAGGCGAGCGCGCCCAACAGAATGCCTAGCAGAACCCATCCTTCTTGGCCCACAAACAGCCCCCCGAAATGCCTAGAATCTTGCACAATTGTACACGATTTCTGCGATTTCGGGGGGCTATTGTCCAAATTTAAGGACTTCACCGTCAAGCGTTACTCGATGCCGCGAATTTTGCCCAGTGGGAGCAGTACGCTGCGCACATGAGCCACGATCTGCTTGCGGGAAAGTGTGCCCACGTAGTGGCTATCGTTGGAATTGGAGCGGTTGTCGCCCAGCACGAAGTATTCGCCGGGGCCCACGGTGTATTCATCGTAGGTGTAGTTGGGCCGGTGGACGATGTACTCTTCCTCGAAGCGCTCGCCGTTGACGAATAAGTAGCCATCGCGGACCGCCACCACGTCGCCCGGCAGGCCGACGATGCGCTTTACGAAGTTCTCATCGCGGTTTGGGTAGCGGCAAATCACCACGTCGAAGCGTTGCGGTTCGCCGAGCAGATAATCGTACTTGGTGGCGAACATCACCTCGCCGTTGGCCAGGGTGTCGTTCATCGAATTGCCCTTGACCACGAACGGCTCAAACAGCACGGCCCGGATCACCAGTGCGATTGCCACGGCGCTGATCAGCGTTAGCGCCCATTCCAACAGCTCGCGCTTCAGGCTTTTCTTGGGTTTGCCGTTGGGGGCGGTTTGGGGGCCGGTTGCGTCGGTCGCCGTGGTTTCGGGGGCGATTTCGGAAGATGCGATTTCGGAAGATGTAATTTCGGAGGATGCGATTTGGGTCGTTACGGGTTCGGTCGTTTGCATGTGCAGTCTCCTTTTGATGCCTGACGATAGGCCTATTTGAACGCATTGGTTTCGGGTATTGATTGCGGGCGCGGATTAGGGGAGCCGGAGCAGGTCGGTGGCCGCTACGGCGATCGGTGTAAGCGCCATCGCCAGCCCGCAGGCGGCGGAGATGCCCAGCTTCAGCAGCACGACTCCCTTCATGGGCTCGCAGAGAAGTTCGCCCGCCAGGGATAACGCTTCCTTTTTGCTCACCCGCTCCCAGATACCCTGCATGCGCTCCTTGATGATGGGCTCCGTTATAAAGCGCTCCTTCATTGCTCCCAATCCTCCTTTGCGCGCCGCAGCTTTTTGCGAATGCGGTGCAGCGTGATCTTTACCTGCGCCACGGAAATGCCAAGCTCGGCGGCGATTTGCTGGTAGCTACGCTGCTCGAGCGCGTAGGCTTTGAGCATGCGCTGCGAGCGTTCGGGCAGGTGCTCCACCACGGCGAACAGCATGTGGCGGTACAGCTCCTCGATGAATGCGCTTTCCGGTGAGCCCACGCCTTCGCTGTGCTGCTCATCGAGCGCGGTCAGGCGCTGCTTGCCTTGCCTGCGCAGCAGGTCGAGGCTTTTGTGCCGCGCGATGGCCGCCACATAGGCCCGAAAGGAAAAGCGTGGGTCGTACCGCTCGCGCTGCATGTACAGGTCGGCGAAGCAATCCTGGGCTACATCCTGCGCCAGCTGTTCATCGCGCAAAATGCCATAGGCGACGCGGTGCGCGACCGGCCAATAGGTCTCCACCAGCGTCTCGAACGCCTCGCGCTCTCCGGCGCACACGCGCGCCATCAATTCCTCTTCGTTCCGCAAGGCATTCCCTCTCCCACCGCCACAAAGCGTGTCAGCGCCATCTCGTGTTTCATTCTTATCATCGCACATTTTTTCGAAAAGTTACAGCCATCCAAAAAATAAAATCGCGTAAAAGAGAGCTCATGCTATTCCTCGATAGATTTCACGCAATAGATCGGGGAGTAGTACAAGAGGAATCGGTGCATAAAAACGGCCCTGCGAGCCGCAAGGCCGGTGGGGCGAGGGGTTACGCGTCGTAGGGCTTCGAAACGTCGACCCAATCCCTGGCTTTCGAGAGCCGGAAGAGTGAATCGCAATCGAGCTCAATGGCGCTGTTTGCGCTGCCGCAGGCCGGGAACACGCTCTCGAAGCGCTTCATGGATTCATCGAGGTAGATGGGCACCGAGGGGTCCACCGCAAAGGGGCATACGCCGCCCACGACTTGGCCCAGCAGCGCGGCCACCTCCTCGGGGTGCAGCATGGTGGCCTTGATGCCAAAGCGCGCCTTGTATTTCACGTTGTCGATGCGGGTATCGCCCGCCAGCACGATCAGCATGCAGCCCTCGCCGCACTTGAAGGAAAGCGTCTTGGCGATGCGTGCGGGGATAACGCCCGCGGCCTCCGCCGCCAATTCTACGGTGGCGCTGGAAATCGGAAATTCCAGCACACGATCCCCTAGCCCATGTTTTGCCAGATAGCGCTTAACTTGCTCGATGGCCATGATTGCGTATTCTCCTCTTATGTGTTCCCGTGCTATGCAATAAAACGAACCATCAGCATCTTTTCATCCCGCCTGCCGCCCAAATTTTACTATTTTGGATTGCAATAGGATACGCTTGAGCGGCAGAGCAGAAAAAGGCAGGGCCGGGAAGTGCGATCCGCACCAACCGGCCCTGTTTGATGTGTCTGACATAGGGTGGCGCGGCTCAGCACTCCGCCGCTTCGGAAGCGATGGGCAGCACGCTTTCCAGCGCCGAAAGCCGATCGCCCAGCAGCGAGCAGAAGCCGTCGATGCGCACCGTGCGCTCGGCTTCGTCGGTGCCCAGAAAATCCTTGATGTCCTGCACCATCGCTTCGCAGGCTGAGCGAGTGCGCTCCAGCTCCTGCCGCGTGTCGGCCAGAGCGATGCGCACCAGGTCGTGCCGAACGGCCAGGCGGTCCAAATCCTGCGTGCGGTCGCGCTGCGTGTTGGAAAGCGCCATTTGCAGCAGGTGGTTGAGCCCCTCGAGCATTTGTATCAGCGCAGGGTCGCCGATGCGCTGAACGGTTTCGGTGGCCTCCCGGTATAGGGGCTCGGGGTCGCGGGCGCGCCGCACGGTGGGCTGCAGCGGATTCACGAAGGGCTCGCCAGCCGCCTCCATATCGCTAATCACCTCGCGCACCAGCTGCGGGCGCCCCTTGATGGTGGAGCGGTACTTGTTCTGAAAGCGCAGCATGCGCGTCTTGTCGCCCTCGGCCATCTGCTGTACGCAGGCGCGAACCGAAACTCCTTGAGCCCGCGCGGTGAGCACGTGACGCAACAGCTGGCGCACCTCGTCATCCTTAAATGTAGAAAAAGGCAGCGCGCGCTTGAGCTCGGGCTCCTCGCGCTCCTTCAGTTGCGCATAGTAAAAATTCCGTATGCTGTTTGGCTTGCGCCCCAGCTCCGAGCCCACGCGTTCAAATACGCTGCGCAGGGGCTCGCCCAGCTCGTTAGCCCGATGCACCTGGGCCCATAGACGCTCCGTTTCCTCGGGTCGCCATCCACCGCGCACGCGCATCTGTCGCAGCCCAACTTGCTGCTGTTCCATTTCGATCCCTCCAGTTCATTAGCTCCTTGCGGTGATAGTATGATCCGAGCATGCGGCGCTTATACAATCGAAACCGCGCTTTCGCACGCAAAGCCGAGGTCATATGCTGTACCATGGTATGACAAACGTTGGCCGCGCATGCCATGGAAAAGGCCCGCATGCGGCCTTGGCGCACACTTTCCCGGTCGTCGCACTTGGGTGCGCTCCTTGGAAAGGGCTCGCTTTTGAACCGCATCGGGCCTTTGCATCAAAATTTTCGCAGGCAGGGCTCTCGTCCCGTAGGGGGCATTGTGAAGCGCCGCCGCGGTGATTCATTCCTCGCGGAACAGCGCTTCTTTGCGCTCCATGAATAGCCGCAGGAACTGCACGTTGGGCAGCGCCTCAAAATCGCGCCGCTGTGCGCCTGCGGCGGTGATGTGGAAGATAGCCGCGCCGGGGATGGCGGCGATCACCGGCGAATGGGTGGCGATGATGAATTGGCTACGCACGCGTGCGGCGTCCATCACCATGAGCGCGAGTGCATACTGGTTTTCATAGGAAAGCGCGCCCTCCGGCTCGTCGAGCAGGTACAGCCCGCCGGGGGTGATGCGATTTTGGAAAAAATCGAGGAAGCCCTCGCCGTGCGATTGCTTCGAAAGGTTGCTGGCGTAGAGGGCTTCCAGCTCGCCCAGAGTGCGCGCGTGCGGCATCCGGGCCAGGGAGGCCGCATATGAGCCGGGGTCCATTTCCTGGTTGATGCGGGCGATTTCCGCGCGCGCCTCGGCCTTGGAGCGCTCCACCCACTCGATGTACTGCACGAACTCCTCGGCCGAAAAATAGAAGGTTTTCTGCGCACGCGGCCCGCACACCACCTTGAACGCCGAACCGTGCCGCGCGATGGACGAGGCTTTGGGCTTGCCGTCGGCCATCGCATTGTTGTCGATGCGTGCGGCGTTGAGCTTTGCGGCCAGGATTTCGATCAGCGTGGTCTTGCCGCAGCCGTTATCGCCGGAAAGGATGGTGACCGGATTTTCGAACGCGATGCTGCCCATGTTTTGCACTGCGGGCACGGAAAAGGGGTATTCGTCCGGCTCCCCGGAAAGGCCGCGGCAGGTCAGGCTTCGCACAAACAGCATGGTCGTTCCCTCCCTTTCCTGCATCATAGCGGGTTATGGAGGCGCGCGCAAGCCCCAATGTAGCGGGCGTCATACGATTCCGTCTTGGATCTCACGCAATAGATCGGGGAAGATTTTTGCGGAGGGCTAGGAGCCTGAGGGAGGCGTAGCCAGCAGCTACGCTGACCGAAGTGCGGCGACGCCATTCGGAAAAAGATCCGCGAGAAATGCTGGAAATCTAGCGGGGAGTAGTATCGGCTGGGGTGCTCAGCGTTCCTTGGATTCCAGGGCTTTCTTGACGCTCTTGGCGAACGCTTTGGCCTGCTGCTTGCGCTGCCAGGCGGGGAGCACCGTTCTTGCCGAGGCATGGCGGGCGGCTTCGCGCACCAGCGCGCAGTAGCTGTTGTAACGCTTTTGTTCCAGGCTGCCGTCGTCCAGCGCGGCCTGCACCGCGCAGCCCGGCTCGCTGCTGTGCGTGCAATCGCGGAAGCGGCAGGCGGCGGCCAGCTCTTCGATATCGGGAAAGGTCTCCTCCAGCCCGGAATCCACGCCCCAAAGGCCCATTTCGCGCATGCCGGGTGTATCGATTACCAGCGCGCCGCAGGGCAGGGGCAAGAGCTGGCGATGGGTGGTGGTGTGGCGGCCCCGGCTATCGTCCTCGCGAATCTCGCGCACCTCCAGGCGCTCTTCGCCCAACAGCACGTTGATCAGCGAGGATTTGCCCACGCCCGACATGCCCAGCAACGCCAGCGCAAGGCCGGGTTGGAGGTAAGGCTCGAGTTGATCGATGCCCGCGCCGGTCACCGCGCTGACCGCGTGCACCGGTACCCCGGGCGCGATCTGCTCCACCCGAAAAATGAGTTCCTCGGTGCGGTCGCACAGGTCGGCCTTGGTAAGCACCACCACTGGCTGCGCGCCGCTTTGCCAGGCGGCAGCTAGGTAGCGTTCCACGCGGGCGAGGTTGAAATCGAAGTTGAGCGAGGTGGCGATCCACACGTAATCGAAGTTGGCGGCCACCAGCTGCTCGCGGCTATGGGTTCCATCGAACCGGGAAAATTTGGTGCGGCGTGGCAAAAGCTGGGTGATCAGCGATTGGCCCTGCGGATCGTATTGCAGGTAGACAAAATCGCCCACGGTGGGCAAGCTCTCCACGGCGCTGGCATCGCGCTGCAGGCTGCCCTTGAGCCGCACCCAGACTTCGCCGTGTTCGCAGGCTGCGCGGTACATCTCCTTGTGCACCTCGGTGACGCGGGCGGGCAGGTCGGCGGGGTTGCGCGGCGGTTGGGTGAAATCGGAAGGGGTAAAGAAGGGATTGTTTGATGTTCCTGGCATGGTCATCCTCCGTTTTGATATGGTTCTAGTACGCTTCGGGTGAAGGGACGAGCGTTTTTGAGCCGCTGTCGTGAGTAATACGGACGATATGGAGCCGAAGCCTGCGAAAATGTGCGAAAAAAACCGCGATCCAGCAGCCTTTTCGTGGCTGCAAAATCGCGACTTAAATAAGCCGTTGCTTTTCGGCACAAAAGGAGCTTACGGGGCTATGCGGTTAGACTTCGGCCACCTCACGAACAGTCATCAACACACAACTCCTTTCGGCACCTTAGGTGCATGAGATAATACCCGCATTGTACGGCGGGAAGCCTGGATTGTCAAGCCTTTGTGCTTGAACCAGTGGAAATGCATTTGCAAGCAAAAAATGGGCGAATGCGCTGCGAAGGTGGCCGGAGGGCGATCGCAAAGCCCTCCGGTCGCTCCCGCGGGAGCGAAAACCTCGCTAAACACTGGGGGGGGTTAGCCCTCACGGTCGAGCCCGGGGCGGTTGGGGGGCCC
>JAVBLJ010000046.1:0-17779 GCA_031553615.1 Eubacteriales bacterium | reverse complement strand
CACGGTCGACCAGAGGGCTTTGCGGTCCCCTCAATTCGCGATTGTCGCGCCCTTCGGTCGCTCTGTCGCTCATTGGTCTTCCGCGCCGTCTCTTCGCGCCACTGGCGCGACGGCGCTCCGACCCCTCTGGACTCCTTCGCAGCGCAACTCCCCGTTTCTGCATCCAAATGCATCCAAATGCGTTGGCCCTGTTCCCACATTTCCGACTGTTCACGCGGCAAGATGCGTGTTATACTGATGGGAACAATGCGCATACCCATGGTTGTGATCCAAATCGTACTCCTGTTCGTGCGCCCCATCGAGCCTACCCTATCGAACGCATATTATAAGGAGGATTTTACCATGCACAACATTCCCGACGTCAAGCTGGGTATCGTGGCCGTAAGCCGCGATTGCTTCCCCATCGAGCTTTCGCAGCGCCGCCGCGCCGCCATCGTCGCCGCCTACCGCAAGGCCGGCGGCCAAATTGAAGAGATCGAAGCCACCATCGAGGGCGAGCTGGACGCGGTGCGCGCGCTGGAAGAGCTCGAGAAAAAGGGCTGCAACGCGCTGGTGCTGTTCCTGGGCAACTTCGGCCCCGAAGGCCCCGAGACCCAGCTGGTCGCCAAGTTCAAGGGCCCGACCATGGTGGTGGCCGCCGCCGAAGAAAGCGGCGATACCATGATCGATGGCCGCGGCGATGCCTATTGCGGCATGCTCAACTGCAGCTACAACCTGGGCCTGCGCGGCCTAAAAGCCTATATCCCCGAATATCCGGTGGGCACCGCGCCCGAGCTGGCCGCCATGATCGCGGAATTCGAGCCCATTGCCCGCATCGTCATCGGCCTTTCCGGCCTGAAAATCTTTGCGTTCGGCCCGCGCCCCCACGATTTCCTGGCCTGCAACGCACCCATCAAGGCGCTGTTTGACCTGGGCGTGGAGCTTCAGGAAAACTCCGAGCTCGACCTGTACGCGGCCTACAACGCGCACAAGGACGATCCGCGCATCCCCGAAGTGATGGCCGACATGGCCAAGGAGCTGGGCGAAGGCAACAAAATGCCCGGCATCCTCAACCGTCTGGCGCAATATGAAGTGACGCTGCTCGATTGGGCGGAGCAAAACCGCGGCGCCAGCAAGCACGTAGTGTTCGCCAACAAGTGCTGGCCCGCATTCCAGACGCAGTTCGGCTTCGTGCCCTGCTACGTCAACAGCCGCTTGGCCGCGCGCATGATGCCGGTCTCCTGCGAAGTGGACATCTACGGCGCGCTGAGCGAGTACATCCTGGCCTGCGCCACCGAAGTGCCGCCCACCCTGCTGGACATCAACAACACCGTGCCCGCCGACATCTACGCCGCCGAAGTGAAGGGCAAGCACGATTACACGCTGCAGGATACCTTCATGGGCTTCCATTGCGGCAACACCCCGGCCTGCCACCTGGTGAAGCCGGAGATGAAGTACCAGCTGATCATGAAGCGCGCACTCGAGCCCAACTCGGAGCCCGACATCACGCGCGGCACGCTGGAGGGCGACATCAAGCCCGGCAACATCACCTTCTTCCGCCTGCAGAGCGCCGCCGACACCTCGCTGCACAGCTACATCGCCGAGGGCGAAATCCTGCCCGTGGCCACCCGTTCCTTTGGCGGCATCGGCATCTTCGCCATTCCGGAAATGGGCCGCTTCTACCGCCACGTGCTCATCGCCAAGCGCTACCCGCATCACGGCGGCGTGGGCTTCGCGCGCGTGGGCAAGGTGCTGTTTGAGGCCATGAAGTATATCGGCGTGCCCGATATCGCCTTCAACCAGCCCAAGGGCATGCTCTACCCGACGGAGAATCCGTTCGCAAAATAATTGCAAAAGCGCGGAGGATCGCAGATGGAACAGCTCAAGCAGCGGATTCTGGCCGAAGGGAAAGCGCTCAATGCCGACGTGTTGCTGGTGGATTCCTTCCTGAATCACCGGGTCGACGTGGCGCTGATGCGCGATATCGGCGAGGAATTCGCCCGCGTCTTTGCGGGCCTTGGTGTCGACATGGTGACCACCGTGGAAAGCTCGGGCATCGCGCCCGCAGCCATGACGGCGCTGGCCATGAACCTGCCGCTGGTGGTGCTCAAAAAGCAGAGTTCACGCATCCTGAGCGAGGATGTGTGGCAGACCACGGTACAATCGTTCACCAAGGGCACGCGATACGAGCTGACGCTCAAGCGCAAGTTCATGCCCCAGGGCGCGCGCGTGCTGCTCATCGACGATTTTCTGGCCAGCGGCGAGGCCGCCATCGGTGTGCACACCCTGCTCGCCCAAGCGGGCGCGCAGCTCTGTGGCATCGGCATCGTGATCGAAAAAGCATTCCAGCCCGGCCATCAACGCCTGCTGGACATGGGTTGCGCCGTGCACTCGCTGGCGCGGGTCGCCTCCATGGGGCCGGAGGGCATCACCTTCCTCGAGGGCTGACCGCGCTACATTCCGGTTCGTGTTAAATCCTGCCCGGGTGCGCCATACTAAGGTCTGAACACAAAACCCGAAGGTATGAACGCGAAACCCGAAAAGGAGGCAGCCGCATGAAGAACCGGCTCGCGAAAGCGTTGCGCGCCTGGCGCGGAAAATCCCGCCAGGAGCGCGAGATTCTCAGCGACACGTTGGGCGCATACACCGGCGTGCCCGAGGATCCCGATGATCCGCCCGAACAGGACGCGGACGACCTCTAGCGCCTGAGCGCTCCCACAACCAAGACAACGAAACGCCCCCGAGGTGTCGACACCCCGGGGGCGTTTCGTATAGAACGATAATGGGTTATGAATTGCTTTCACGTCAATTTGGTTATAGCAAAATACAGATCATGCCGCCATTGCCCTCGTTGATGATGCGGGTGAGCGTCTCCTGCACCTTGAGCTGCGCATCCACCGGCATGCGCATCAACTTGTTGGAAAGCCCCTCACGTACCAGGTCGTTCAGCGATTTGCCAAACAGGTTGGTGCTCCAAATCTTGGTTGGGTCACTCTCGAATTCGGAGAGCAGGTAGCGCACCAGCTCCTCACTCTGCTTCTCGGTGCCCACCACCGGCGAGACCTCGGTTTGAATGTCCACACGGATCATGTGCAGCGAGGGCGCGCTGGCTTTCAGCTTTACGCCAAACCGGCTTCCCTGGCGCACTATCTCGGGCTCCTGCAGCGTTAGCTCGCCCATGGTGGGTGTGACCAGGCCGTAGCCGGTCTCGCGCACCGAGCGCAGCGCTTCGGCCACACGATCGTACTCCACCTTGGCGGCCACCAGCTCCTTGAGCAGCTTGAGCAGATGCGCGTCGCCATGAATCTCAGTGCCGCACTCCTCGCTGAGGATTCGGTTAAAGAGCCCATCGTGCAGTGGCAGCTCGTAGGTCATGTGGCCCGCGCCCAGCTGCATCTCGCTGCGCTTCAGCGGATCGGCATACTCGGAGGTATCGAAGGCCTGGCTAAACGCCTGCTGATCGCGTACACGCATGCCGCTGCCCGCCGAATCGCGCAGCCGCTGCAGCACGTGCTGCACCAACCAGTGATCATCATCCAGCGCCTGCAGCCAAGTGGGCACCGCCACCCGCACCTCGCGCAGCGGGAACTCATACAGCACCTGCGCCAACAGGCCCTGGATGTCCTCGAGCTCCATCTTCTTCACGTCCACCAGCGCCACCGGCACGTCGTACTTCTCCTCCAGTGTGTCGCGCAGGCGGCGCGTATCCTCCGCCTGGGGCTGCTGGCTGTTGAGCACCATGATGAACGGCTTTCCCAGCTGCTTGAGCTCGTTCACCACCCGCTCCTCCGCGTCCACGTAGGCGGTGCGCGGCAGATCGGTGATGCTGCCATCGGTGGTCACCACCATGCCGATGGTGCTGTGGTCGGCAATCACCTTG
Source organism: Eubacteriales bacterium (assembly GCA_031553615.1). Lineage (GTDB taxonomy): Bacteria > Bacillota > Clostridia > Christensenellales > Aristaeellaceae > WQXF01. The sequence continues at coordinate 13,920 of JAVBLJ010000046.1, read as the reverse complement.
CGTGTGCCCAGCTCCGCGGCCTCCTCGAAGGGAATGTCCTGCTCATACCATGGGGTGCGCACCATGCGCGGCACATCGTTCTCCTGCGTGCCCAGCACGCCCTTGACCAGGTAGCCCACGCAATCCACCAACCGCACCTTGACCCCGGCATTGTCGCCCAGGCGAATCTGCACCGCCTCGTTGGGCACAAACTTGGGCTGCGTGGTCATGATGGTGCGGCCCGATCCGCTCTGCGGAAGCTCATCCTGCGCACGCTCGCGCTTGTGCGGATTGTCTATCAGCGGCAGCACCAGCTTCTCCATAAACTGGGCGATAAAGGTGGATTTTCCGGTGCGCACCGGACCCACCACGCCGATGTAGACATCCCCGTCCGTCCGCCCGGCGATGTCGCGGTATAGATCAAATTTCTCCATCCTGCTCCCTCCTACACCCTGCGTCATTCCCATGCATATGAGCGCGGCAGAAGGGATATGCAAAAGCGAAAGGATATGTGAATGAGACGAAGCCCTTTGGAGCTTATCCCAGGGCGAACGCATTTGGAAGCAGAAACTGGGAGTTGCGCTGCGAAGGAGTCCAGAGGGCGACCGCAAAGCCCTCTGGTCGACCGTGAGGGCGAAATACCCTCCCAAAGATAGGCATTTCGCTCCTGCGGGAGCGACCAGGGGGCTTATCGCTCTCCTCAATTCGCGATTGTCGCGCCCTTCGGTCGCTCTGTCGCTCATTGGTCTTCTGCGCCGTCTCTTCGCGCCACTGGCGCGACGGCGCTCCGCCCCCCCCCCTGGACTCCTTCTCTGCGCATCTGCCAGGTCGTAGGATGTAAATGCGCTGGCCCTGGAGCCCATCCCGCGAAATTTACAAAGCTTACCACATGCCCCATAATGAAGGTAAATTGATTATCTCGCGAGGCTTCGCGGAGAGGGATGTTGCTGTGCGCAAAAATCAATGGATCGCGAAAAGTCGCTGGACACGATCCGCTAGACAGACCAGGCCGCTAAGCAATGACCGGCGTGTCTGCACCCATACACAGCAAAAAGAGCGAGAGAAGGCCAAAGCCAACTCTCGCTTTTCTCTATCCCCAAATTGCCAGGAATTTTGTGGCGCTACTCCCCGCTGCCCAGCGTCACCACGATCTCCAGCGCCTCTCCGGCGGGAATCTCGTCGCGATAGGTCAGGGCCATGATGCCGGGTACGCGGTAAATCTCCAGCTTCACCTTGTCGCCGGGCAGGTGCGCGTTGACGCGGTCAGTCAGATCGGTGTAGCTGCGCACACGGCTTCCCTCGATGGAAAGAATGATATCCCCCGCCTGCAAGCCGGCCTTGTCCGCCGGGCTGCCCTTGCTCACCTCGTTCACAAACACGCCTGCGGGCAGCACGCCCTCGCCGCCCTTTTCCGCGCCCGGAATCGTGGCGATACCCACGCCCATGCGCGGACGCACCATGCGGCCATGCTCAATGATGCTGGCTACGATGGGCTTGACCACGTTGATCGGTATGCACATACCGATGCCCTCGATGCTGGTTTCCAGCGTGCTGCTCACAAACTTCATCGAGGGGATGCCGATGAGCTCGCCCTTGGTGTTGAACAGCCCGCCGCCGCTGTTGCCCGCGTTGATGGCCGCGTCGGTCTGCATCATTTTGACGATCGAACCCTCCACCTCGCGCCCGGTGGCGCTGAGGATGCCCACCGTCATGGTGTCGGCGAACATCTGCCCCAGCGGATTGCCGATGACAATGGCCCAATTGCCCACCAGCTCGGCATCCGAATCGCCCATGGTGGCGGCGGAAAGGTCGGCATCCTTTACCTGCAGCACCGCCAGATCGGTGGGTGCATCGTAGCCTATGATCTCCGCATCGTACTCCTGGCCTTGGGCGATGATGCTGACCGCGCGCGCATCGGCGATCACGTGGTAATTCGTGACGATATGCCCCTGCATACTGATGACCACGCCCGAACCAGAAGCCTGCTCGACGGATTCGGCGCGCCCGCTGAGCAGGTTGAACACCCGACCCTTGTTGCTCACGCCCACCACGCAGGGCATCACCGTCTGCGCCACCTGCGCAAAGGGGCTGTCGATTCCCTCCAGCGTGGGCAGCAGCTTGCCCTCGGCCTTGGCGTTTAACACGAATGGCGCTCCCGTTTGTCCCGACCAAGCCAGCACAACCGCGCCGCCCAACAACGCGCAGGCCAGCGCGCCCGCGATGATTCCCAACCACTTTTTTTGCAAAATCGGCCACCTCCCGCGCTAGTGTTGCTCGACCCGGCGCATTCTATGAAACCCTGTGCGCAAAGGTCGCAATGCATGCCGTGCCGCTTTCGTTCCAGCGCTCACAGAGCCCAGTATACCGGGTGGGCAGAGCTTCGTCCAGTTTTTTATGGCAAAAGCATCGAACGCTGTCCAACTTAATCCGCCACGTTCCAAACCCATACGCATTCCAGCCGCTGCCCCGCCGCATAGAGATCGTGCCAATCGGGCAGCTCGGCGATGCGGATCAGCTCCGCGCCCAGCTTTTCGCAAACGCGGCGCGAGGCCAGGTTGGTGTGGTTGTTGCTGATCAATATTTGTTTATAGCCATGCGCGCGGATGAGCGGCAGCAGCAGGCGGCAGGCGCGGCCCGCGTAGCCCTTGCCCCGGTGCGCCTCCTGCACGTCGTAGCCGATGTGTCCGCCATAATAAAGCGAATCCACCATGCCGATGCGCAACGAGATATTGCCCACCTTTTCCTCGCCGATCCGCATTTCGAAAAGATAATCGGGCACATGGCCGATCTCCGGCTGGGCGGGCCGCTGGCGCAAGCAGTAAAGCGAAAGTCTGTCTTCCGAATGTTCGCTCTCGGAGGCGGGCTCCAGCTCATAGAAGCGCTCGAACGGACGGGGATAGAAAAGCTCATCCTTCACAACGCCGTACAGCTCGGCGTCCGCGAAGCCTTCGTTTTCGGCCACGTTGCAGCGGAATTTCTGCCGCGCTGTGCCCTCATGACGCATGCCTGCCTTGAGCAGCACCGCGCCCGAGGCCGGGTTCTGCACCGCGTGGAATGCCTCGACGCGATTCATGCCCACGTCGTACAGCATGTAGTGAGTAACAGCACGCACCGCCTCGGACATATAGCCATTGCCCCAGTGTGTGCGTGCCAGACAGTAGCCCAAATCGCAGCACTGGTCGAACGCATTGCCCGGCCACGCGCTGATGCTGCCGATCACGCGCTCCTCGCCCTTGAGCACGATTGCCCAACGGTAGGTTTTTTCCGAAGCGTAGCTGGCAATCACCTCCAGCACGTCCTCGCGCAATGCGTCCACGCTGGCGTAGGATTTCCAACGCATGAAGCGGGCCACCTCCGCGTCGCTGAAGATATGGCGGAACATGTCCTCCACGTCGCCGGGCTCCTGGCGGCGCAGCAGCAGCCGCGCCGTCTCGATGGGACGGGTTCCTATGTGTTTCAAAGCGCTATGTTTCACAATCATTTCCTCCCAACATACAGGTAGTGTTCCGCAAAGCTCAGTATGTCCTCGCGCTCGCAAAGCTTTTCCGCAAAATCCAGCCACGCGGCCTGTACCTCGGGCGTCTGCGCATACATTTGAAATTCGTTGGGCGCCAGCATGCCCTCGCTGCTCAAAAAATGCAGCTTTGCCAGCCCAAAACGCTCCATAAAGGGCACGATATCCTGCCGCCGCGCAAAGTAGGCTTGCGTGAACGCCGCGCCCGCAAAGGGTTCATCGCGCAGCACTTTGTGAAAGTTTTCCTCCATGTCGGGATCCAGTATGGTGGCCTGCTCCAGCTTCATGCAGTAGAGAACCCCGGCAAACGCCGATATGAACGAGACCGACAGCGTGCCGCCCGGCTTGAGCAGCGTCAGCGCCGCGCGCACCGCCCGATCGCGGTCGCTCTCCTGGGTCAAATGGTAGAGCGGGCCCATGAGCAGCACGTGATCGAAGCGTTCCCCCGCCAGCGCGGGCAGCCGATCCAGCGTGCACGCATCGGCGGCAATCCCGCGCAGGGGCAAGCCCAGCTCCGCCGCCTTCGCCAGCGCAAACTCCACATTGGCCTGCGAAAGATCGGCCAGCACTACCTCGCATCCCCGCTCCGCCAGCCAGAGCGAGTAGCGGCCGGGCCCGCCGCCCACATCCAGCACCCGCTGCCCCGGCGCGATGTGCCGCTGCAAAAAGCGCTTGTTGATCTCAAACTCCGCCGGGTGGTTGCCCAGGCGGTTCCATTCAAGTTCCGCATCCATATCGTAGTACGAGCGCACGATATCGGCATCGAGCGCCGCACTGCCGCCCTCGCCTGAGGCTGTTTCCACATAGATTGTTTCCTGTTCCTGGGTTGCCATCCGGTCGTCCTCCTTTAATAATGATGATGCACAAGAATTTCGGTATATAAAAAGCGGCCCAAAGCCTCTTTCGAGCTTTCAGCCGCAATGAATCCTGCTGTGCGCCGGTACGCCGACGCTATGGATCAACGCGGACAAAAGCCTCAAAACCGCACGGGTTTTCAGGCTTGTTGTTGGCATCGTACCACAGGGCGATTTGCACAGAATGCGTCAAGGCTCTTGTCCTCCTTCCCTTAGGTTGTGCCGCCGAAACCGGCGACTGCGCTAGAAAATTTTTCACACTATACCACTGCGTTTCTGCTTTGTCAAGCAAAAATGCAGGGAAGCTTTCATTTTCATCTTTCGTTTGCAGGCGTGAACACTCACGCGGTCAGCCGCCCCGCGCCGGATCGTTTGCGGATCACCTCGCCCCGCACCCAGAGCGCGAAGGGGAGCAGCAGGTTGAGCACCAAACTGTACACCACAAAAATCCTGTGCATGCGGATCGCCGACTCCATGGTATCGTCCAGTATCACTGAGCACACCGCCGCCAGCATGCCCACCACAAGCAACACCGTGTGCCCGTTGCTCTTGGGAAACAGACGGCTCCAGCCCTGTTCGCAGACATGCAGGAGAACCGCAAGCTTGACCAGCAGGCACAGCAGGAATGCATTGGATATGCCCGCGCCTGCCCATATGGCTCATCTCGCACTTCAAATCGGTGGTCTGCAGCCGCCGACGGATCAGCGAGAGGTTGACCACCAGGGATTCGCAAAAACCATCGCGCGGGCCGCGCAGGTTGCGCTCGCTGTCCGGCTCGCTCACGGCACGCCGATCGCCGCCCTTGGTGTTGCAGCAGAGCACATCCTCCGCGCCCTCCATCATCACCAGCGTATCGCCGCGCAGCAGCATGCCCAGCGCATCCTCCCAGTGCGTGTGCACGGCAGCTTCGCTGCAGGTAACGATGCTCGTTAACGGCCCGCAGCTTGTGCTCAGGCCACTAGGCAAGCCGGTGCTCAGCGGGCGTACCAGGTCATCGTCGATGGTACGGGTATCCACCATGCCCTCGATGTACGCCAGGCAAAAGCGGCGACTCTCGGCACCCTGAAAGGACCGGAGCACCAGCGTGTCATCATGGTTGAATGTTTCCTTTAGCTGGGCAATGTTTTCCTCCAGGTGCTTGGAAAAAGGCTGGTTCTCCATCGTGCTTACTCCTCGTGCATCCTGCGTTCCTGTAGCAGGTTTATTCTTTTTCCAGCGCTGGGAAATTATTCTGCAAATGAACTCAAATGTTGTCAAACGCACAAGAAAAGCCCGGCTTTCGCCAGGCTTTATCGGTACTTGTCCCACTGATGATTACAAAAGGCTTCATTACAGTTTTGCTACAGCGTCACCTCAGCGTCACCTCAGCGTCACCACAGTAACGCCTTCCTCGCCCTCGCCGTACTTTCCCAGGCGGTATTCCTTCACGTGCGGATGCTTGCGCAGGTGGGTGTGAATGCCGGCGCGCAGTGTGCCGGTACCCTTGCCATGGATGATGTTGACCACGCCCAGTGCGGAGAGCACCGCATTGTCCAGGAACTTATCGACCTCGCCCAGCGCTTCGTCCAGCGCCATGCCGCGCAGATCGACCTCTTGTGCGATAACGCGGTGCTGGATATCGACCATGCTGCGTACCTGGGCGCGCGCCTTGGCCTTATCCTCCTTGACCAGCTCGAGCTGCGAAAGGTGCACCTTCATCTTCATCACCCCGGCCTGCACCTGCACCTCGCCCTTCGCATCGGGCAGGGCGATGACGGCAGCCTCGTTGCCCAGGTGAACGATGCGCACGGTGTCGCCGAGCTTGAGTGACTTGGGCGGCTCGGTGACGCGGGTGACCGGCTTGGCCAGGGCATCCTGCACCTCGCCCAAGCCCTGCTGCAAGCGCTGCTTGAGCTTTTGCACCTCGTGCTCCGGCGTGGCCGCGCTCTCCTTCTTCATGCGCTTGAGCTCGGAAATAATGATCTCGGATTCGTTGCGCGCATTTTCGAGTATGCGGCGCGCATCCTCCTTGGCTTTGCGGATCGCGGTTTCGCGGCTCTCCTCCAGCTTCTTGCGCTGCACCTCGGCTTCCTCGCGCATGCGGATCATCTCCAGGCGCGCCTCTTCGGCAATCTCGCGCTCGCGCTGGGCGATCTGCCGATGATATTCGGCGTTGGCGATCACGTCCTCGAAGCGGATTTGCTCGTGGCTGAGCAGCTTGCGCGCCTGTTCGATGATCTCCTCGGGCAGGCCGAGGCGCTGCGAGATTTCAAACGCGTTGGATTTGCCGGGGATGCCGATGGAGAGCCGATAGGTGGGCCGCAGCGTTTCGACGTTGAACTCCACCGAAGCATTCTCCACGCCCGGGGTGGTGAGCGCGTATTCCTTTAGCTCGCTGTAGTGGGTCGTGGCGATGCTGCGCACCTGCCGGCTGAGCAGCTTGCCGAGCACCGATTGCGCGAGGGCTGCGCCTTCGGTGGGATCGGTGCCCGCGCCCAGCTCGTCGAAGAGGGCCAGCGAATTGGGCGTGACGCGCTCCAGTATGTCCACAATGTTCTTCATGTGGCTGGAGAAGGTGGAAAGCGATTGCTCGATGGATTGCTCGTCGCCGATATCGGCGAACACCTCGTCGAACACCGCCAGCTCGGTGCCCAGGTCGGCGGGCACGTGGAGCCCCGCCTGGGCCATCAGCGTCAGCAGACCGACGGTCTTGAGCGTCACCGTCTTGCCGCCGGTATTGGGGCCGGTGATTACCAGGGTGGTGAAGGTGTCGCCCATCCACAAATCGGAAGGTACCACCTTGGCCGGATCGAGCAGCGGATGGCGACCGCGCACGATGCGGATGAATCCGCGCGCGTTCATCTTGGGCATGGCGCCGAACATGGTGCGCGAGAGCGCGGCCTTGGCAAACGCGAAATCGAGCCGGGCTAGTATATCCAGGTTGGCGGTGAGCTGCGGCGCGTGCGGCGCGATCTCGGCGGAAAAGGCCTGCAGTATGCGCTCGATCTCCGCGCGCTCCTTTACGATCCACTGCTTGAGGTCGTTGTTGATTTCCACCACGGCCATGGGCTCGATGAACAGCGTCGCACCGGTGGTGGATTGATCGTGGATCAGGCCGGGCACGCTGGAACGGTATTCCTGCTTGACCGGGAGCACAAAGCGATCGTTGCGGATGGTGATAATCGATTCCTGCAGGTATTTTTGGAAGGTGCTGTTGTGGATGAGGCTGTTGAGCTTCTCGCGCACCTTCTCGTTGCATTGGCGGATGTGCCGCCGGATGTCGGCCAGGGTGGGGCTGGCGTGATCGGCGATCTCCTCCTCGCTGAGGATGGCGGCGGTGATGTCGCTCTCCAACCGGTGATGGATAGAAAGCCGGGAGGCCAGCGCGGTCAGCTGCGGCGTGTTCTCCCGATCGGTGACCAGCGCGTCGCGCGCCGCGCGGGAGGCCCGCATGAGCCCGGCCACGTCCAGCAGCGAGCGCGGCGAGAGCGCCGAGCCAATCTCGGCCAGCCGCAGCTGCTGGCGAACGTCGGTGCAGGGGATGAGCGGATGCCCGCCCTGGTAGCTGTAGATCACGAAGGCTTCCTCGGTTTCCTGCTGCGCCTGGTTGATCAGGCCCAGGTCGGAATCAGGCTGCAGCGCGGAAGCCAGCGCCGCGCCCATGCCAGTAATCGTCAGGGAGACCAGCTGCTCCCGTATCTTTGTAAATTCCAATACGCGCAACGTTCTTTCCGTCATGCGCTCACCTCATTCGTCTTATTTGCTCGATCAGCGGAGCCGTATCTATCGACGCGTTTCTCCCTTATCCCAGTTCCAATTAGGTTTTGCCACTAAACCAGCGAGAGATTTTTACGTTCGGCTAGGAGTCCGAAGGAGGCGTGCCAGCAGCTACGCCGACCGAGGCACGACAACGCCGATCGGATAAAAATCCGCTGGATTGTGGCAAAACGTAGTTGGAATTGGCATTACTCCACGCCCCGCGCAAAATGCCCGGCGGTGGCGGAGAAGGGCTCGCCCTCAAAATTCTGTATGCCGCTCGCCGCACCACCCAAGCATGCGCGCGCATGGCGAACGAGCGCCTCGCATTGCGGCAGCGGTTCTCCGGCAAAGCAGAGCCTCCAGCTCACGCCGTTTTTCTGCGCCAGCATGCGCAATGCCCGATTGTGTTTTTCCAGCAGCCAGGTCGGCAGGCTGTTTAGCAAGCGGAGCTGGCAGCCATGCTCCATGCGCAGCCGCGCCAGCGGGAACACGTAGCCCTTGCGATCGGTGAGCGGCGGCAACGGTTCGCCCCGCTCGCACCGTGCGCACCCCTGCGCGCCCTCCCGCATACGGCGCGGGCAATGCGAGAGCAGCATGAGCGGCGCGCGTCCATACACCGCGATCTCCCATCCGCCACCGGCGGTCAGCGCTTCGCCGATCTCCCCGGCGTTGAGCTCGGGCGAGAGCGTGGTGCGCACGCAGCCAGCCCGACGCAACGCGCCGCGCGCATGGTGATTCCACGCATGCAGGGGCGCATCGGCCACGCGGGGCATCGCGCCGAAATCGAGCACCAGCTGGCCAGGGTTGGTCAGCACCACGCCGCTGAAGCGCGCCGCATTGCCGCGCACCCACGCGGCCAGCTCCTCCAGCTCGACGCTCCAAGCCAGCGGAGGGAGTACAAACCACACAGCGGGGTACTCCCCTGCCCCAGGCCCGGTGCACGGTGCATCGAATGCCGCCCGCAACGCGCTTAGCCGATAATCGGCGGGCGACCAGTACACCGCCTCCGCTCCTGCTTGCAGCAGCGCGCGCGCATCCTCGATCTGCTGCGTCTGCGCGATCAGCCGGGGCTGGGCCTCCGCATCATCGTCCCCTGTGCATTGTTCGATTGGGGCTAGGGGCAGCGCAGGCCGTTCTGGCCTCGCCCGGCGCGTCTCGGCAAGCCTCTCCAGCGCATCCCGGCGCAGCGCATTGAGCGCCGAAACCGGCAGGAACGCATCGCGGCTGTGCACCGTCAGCGTGCGCAGGAGGTAGGGCGAGTCGCCCATGCGCTCGATCTGCTTGCGGGCCCCGTCCTCGTCGAGCGCGCGCCGATCTGCGACCGCAGTCGGTTCTACCGCCATGGCTACCACCCGGTGTGTGCCGTCACACAGCTCCAGCGTCGCGCATTCGCCCGAAATCGCGCGCAGCACCGCATCCACCGGAATGCGCCGGTTCTCGCCCTCGCAGGCCGTTTGAGCCGCGCGCATCTGCTCCGCATCGGTCAGACGGAAAACGCCGCTGCCCGGCTTCACCGGGAAGGGTGTGCGCAACAAAGCGCGCTCCCCCGCCGCCACTTCCGGGCCCGCGTAGGTAAACTCCCGATCCTCGCCATCGCGAATCTGCAGCCCGTCCCCATCGTGCAGCGCACGGCCTACGGTCAGCGCCGCCAGCCCGTTGCGCACCGTGGAGATATAGCCCATCTCCAGCCCGCCGTGGTTGGGCCGGGTGGGATCAACCAAACCGGCGTGGGCATCGCCGAGCATATGCCCGTGCGTAAACCCGCCCCGGTGAAAAACTTGCATCAGCCCTTCGCGCTCACTTGCCTCCAGCGCATAGGGCACGCCGCCGTGCAACGCCTCCGAAACGGCATCGAGCGCGCGGCGGTACGCGGCGGTCACCACCGCCACATATTCGGGACGCTTCATGCGCCCCTCGATCTTGAGCGCGGCGACCCCGGCCTGCGCCAATGCGGGCAAGCGATCGAGCACCATGAGGTCGCGCATCGAAAGCAAATAATCGGCCGTGCCCTCCCCGCAGCGATAGGGCAGCCTGCACGGCTGCGCACACTTGCCGCGGTTTCCGCTTCGCCCGCCCACCATGCTGGAAAAAAGGCACTGCCCGGAGACCGATACGCAAAGCGCGCCGTGCACGAAGGCCTCGACCTCTACACCAGCGCGGGTCATCGCCTCCAGCTCGCTGAGCGGACACTCCCGTGCGGGTACGACGCGCACGATGCCCATGGATCGCGCGAAGGCCGCCCCCTGCGCGTTGTGCAGGGTCATCTGCGTGCTGGCGTGCAAGGGCAGTTGCGGGAAGCATTCCCGCGCAATCGCGGCCACACCCAAATCCTGCACGATCACCGCATCGGCACCCGCCTTGTTGATGAGCGCAAGCAGCTCGTACAGCGCGGGAATCTCGCGCTGCTTAACGAGGGTATTGACGGTCACGTACACGCGCCGATCGCGCTCGTGGCAGTAATCCACCGCCGCGAGCAAGCCGTCCGCGTCGAAATTGCCCGCATAACCGCGCGCGCCAAAGGAAGTGAATCCCAAATAGACGGCATCCGCGCCCTGCTGCACGGCGGCCACCATTGCCTCCCGGTTGCCCGCCGGCGCAAGCAGTTCCATCTTAGCCGACCTCGCCATCCTTCACCGTATCCGGCACACCCTTGACCTTGCCCGCGATGCGCGCGCTTGCGCCTTGGGCGCGCAGCTTGGTCATCTGCTGCTGCAGCGCCATCATCTCCTTGCGCAGGCGCGTGTTCTCATCCTGCGCCTTGAGCAGCTCATCGGTCACATTCATGGCCGTAAGCACCGAAACCATGTTGGTGGGCATGCGGGTGGCGAGAGTAATCTCCTCCATTTTACGGTCGACATAGACCGCCACGCGGTGCATATGCTCCTCGGAATCGGTGCCGCTCATGGTGTACTCCCGGCCTGCGATGCGAACCGTGGTCTTGATCTTATCCATGTACCTTTGCCCTGCCTTATTGCTTTGTCGGCTGGTCTACCGCGGGAGCTTGGCAACCTCATAGGTCTTGCCAAAGGTCTCAACGCGCACGGACTTCATGCGCTGCGGCTCCAGCGGCTTATCTCCTGCATCGCGGCGCGTGGCCACGATGGCATCCGCCACCTCGATGCCCTCCAGAACCGCGCCAAAGGCGGCATACTGGCCATCGAGATGCGGCGCACGATCCACCATTACGAAGAACTGCGAACCCGCCGAATTGGGGCTCGCGGAGCGTGCCATGGAGAGCACGCCCTTGGCATGCTTCAAATCGTTGCGGAATCCATTGGAGCTGAACTCTCCGGCGATGGAATAGCCCGGCCCGCCGACACCCATGCCCTGCGGATCGCCGCCCTGGATCATGAAGCCGGGAATGACGCGGTGAAAAATCACGCCATCGTAAAATCCGCTATTGGCCAGGCTCACAAAATTGGCCACGGAGTTGGGCGCGACTTGCGGGTACAATTCGCCCACCATCTTGCCGCCATTCTCCATCTCGATGGTAAAAACCGGGTTCTGTGCATTGTTCGACATTGTTGCATCCTCCATCTTCCTGCGCTGCCCTAGGCTGCGCCTTTATTTTTACTGAAACCCTATTCCTGAACTTATCGCTAAATCCCGCCTGTTTTGCAGAATTTTTCCCAATTTCCGCCCAGAATTTGGGCCGCATCGGTCTCGATCTCTGCCTGATGCACGCCCCAGCCCATCTTGATGAGCGGCAGATAGCGCTCGTAAAGCGCCTGCGCGATCTCCCGCCGTGCCTCCACCCAGCCGCCGATGGTTTGCTCCAGCACCCGCGCGCCGCTGGCATAGGGCACCGCCAGCGTGCCCATCGCAGCCAAGGCCTCCTTGGCTTTACAGTGCGGCACAGCCAGCACGGTGAACACCCGCGCATTTCGTCCCTTCCAGCGCAACAGCCGCGCGGCGCTCTGCTCATCCTCCGCAGCGAGCACGAACCGCAGCGCCGGGGAGCGTTGGAGCATCTCTTCGACCCAGGCCAGCAGGGCCTCGGCCTCCTTCGGGTCGCTCGGCAGCGCCATGGCCAACGGCAGCCTGGTCTCCTCGCAGAGGGGCAGCACCGCATAGCGCATCAGCATTTCCTGCTCGGTGTCGGCGGTGCGCCAGCCAGCACGCACCATGCGCGCTCCGGTCACCGTAGCCCATTGAATCAGCACTTCGGCGATGCGCCCCACGTGTGCGCCGTGCCTGTCGCGCTCGATGGCGCAGCCCAGAGCGCTGATGGGCGTATCCTGTGCAAGCGCTTGTTGCAGGGTCATCACCGTGAGGGTGGGCAAAAATCTGTCGGCATGCGGCGAAGCTTGTATGCGCTCCAATTCCTCGGCGGCATTCGGTGCGAAGGGATCGAGCGTGCAGGCGATACCGCGCAGCTTGGCCAAATCCAACACCCGCGCAATCCGCTCCTCGGACGATATTTCCCGCAGCTGCTCGCGCAACGTATCCAAATCGCGCATGCCCAACGGCATGCCCAGGCGCTCCAGCGTCAAAAGCGTGCGCTGCGCCGCATCGCTCAGCGGCATCTGTTCCACGAAAAGCGCTTGAAAGAGCACGTCGCAACGCACGTCGCGCTCCTCCGGCAGCGGTACGCCCGCCGCCCGCGCCAGATCGTGCAGCTCCGCCTGATCCGCAATCAGCGCTTCGACGCCTCGGGCCGCCTCATCTAACTCAAAGGAGGCGGAAAGGTTGGTCCAAACATCCAGCGCACCGGATTTGCGCATGGCGTCGCGCACCCCGTTGCGAAGCATCTCCTTGTCTTGTATCATCATGAGCGACCCTCCCGCCGAGCACAGTTCGCGCGCGCTTTTGTTCGCGTTCATTTTACCTTATTTGCTCGCGCTTTGCAACTTCGGCATTGCAATGCGGATATTTCAGGCAGGCGAAAGAGCCGCTCCCTGCCGAAAGCGGCTCATTTCCGTTTTTTGGGGCATCGCCCTCGAATTCTTAGCGGGTGCTAATCTGCTCTATCAGCATGGATACGTTCACCGCGCTGTGGTTCTCTCGCAGAGTCACATCTTGCTCAAGCGATACGTTGCGCACCGTAAGCTCGATCGGCAATTGATCCTGCTCGACGCGGAACAACACCGTGCCACAAATCTCCTCGTTCTCCACGTTCGATGCGTAGCGGCTGCCCGGCAGCTCGGTTTCGCCCAGGTACAGTGCGAACACGGACCAGGGTTCGCTCGCCGTAACGGTGTAGGTGATCACATATTCGCCCGCGCTGTACAGCATTACGACGCGCTTTGCGCCCACATCGCTGATCGCTGCAGTCGCCCCTGCCACCTCGGGCAGTATATACTCAAAGCTGAGGGCTTCCTGCGGGGCGACAGTCTGGTCGTGGATGCTGTACACGTAGAACGCGCACACCGAGTCACCCGCTGGGCCTTGTATGCCCTGGGGACCTTGCGGCCCCTCCGGGCCCTGCAAACCTTGTGCCCCAGCGGCGCCCTGGATGCCTTGCGGGCCCTGGGGGCCGATAGCGCCCTGCGGGCCGGTCAAGCCGGAAGCACCGCGTTCACCCGTGTCGCCCTTCGGACCTGCGGGGCCTGTGTCACCCTTCGGGCCTGTTGCGCCCGTTGCACCCGCGTCACCCTTCGGGCCTGCGGGGCCCATTGCGCCCGTTGCGCCCGTGTCGCCCTTCGGGCCTGCTGGGCCTGTCGCGCCCGTTGCGCCTGCGTCACCCTTCGGGCCTGCGGGGCCTGTCGCGCCCGTTTCGCCTGCGTCACCCTTCGGGCCTGCGGGGCCCGTCGCGCCCGCTGCACCCGTATCGCCCTTCGGACCTGCGGGGCCTGTAGCGCCCGTTGCGACTGCGTCACCCTTCGGGCCTGCGGG